>NZ_LMIS01000001.1:904423-1205897 GCF_001428805.1 Aeromicrobium sp. Root236
GCGACCGTCGTCTTGCCCGAGGACTCCGGGCCGTAGATCTCGACGACGCGTCCGCGGGGCAGACCGCCGATGCCGAGGGCCACGTCCAGCGCGGTCGCTCCGGTGGGGATGACCTCGATCGGTGCGCGGGCCTGGTCACCCAGCCGCATGACGGCACCCTTGCCGTGGGCACGGTCGATCTGGGCCATTGCGTTCTCGAGGGACTTGTCCTTGTCCTTCGCGGTGGCGAGGGAACTGTTGGGCTGTGCCATGGTGGGCTTCCGTTTCTGCTCGTGGGCGGCGGGTCATCGACGACGTTAGAAGGACCCTCAGACATATGTGGGCCTCGTCGACCCGTCTGTGGATGTCGTCCTTGGAACGTCCAACCTGTGCACGAGATTACCCGAACGTCTGTTCGATCCACGGCAGCGACACGCCGAGCAATCTATGTGCAGCACTCCACTGGAACGGTCGGCGGAAGCCCTTCGACCGTGCTCTCGCGGACGATCAGCTCGATCGGCAGGATCTCGGTCTCGACGAGCTGGTCAGCAGCCTCGATGTGCCTCAGCAGCATCTCCGCCATCCCCCGGCCCAGCTCGACCAGCGGCTGGCGAACCGTCGACAGCGGTGGCTCCGTCGTCTCCGACGCCTTCGTGCCGTCGAAGCCGATCACGCCCACGTCCTCCGGCACCCGTCGGTCGTGGTCGCGCAGCGTACGCATCGCGCCCATCGCCATCAGGTCGCTCGCCGCGAACACGCCGTCGATGTCAGGGCGCCGCGACAGCAGCTCCTCCATGCCGGTGCGGCCGCTCAGCTCGCTGAAGCTGCCCTCGACGACGAGCTCCTCGTCGTACGGCAGCCCGGCGTCGCGGAGCGCCGCGGCATAGCCCTCGAGGCGGTCGCGGCCCGACGCCATGGCGCGGGGGCCGGAGATCGTCGCGATCGTACGTCTGCCGGTCTTGATCAGGTGGTTGACTGCCTGGCGCCCGCCGTCGACGTTGTCGACGTCGACGAACGATCCGGCCCAGTGCGCCGACCGGCCGCCCAGCACGACCGGGAGCCGGCGTGCGTCGAGGTCGACCGGGAACGCCTCGTCGTCGTGCAGCGACAGCAGCAGGACACCGTCAACGTGCTGACGGGTGAGGTAGCTGCCGAGTCTCTGCGCCTGGTCGTTGGTGTGGACCAGGGACAGCACGAGCTGCCGGGACGCGTCGTTGAGCGCCGCCGAGATGCCGCGGACGACGCCGGCGAAGAACGGCTCGCCGAAGATGCGCTCCTCGGACTCGGCGATCACCAGCGCCACGGTGCCCGTGCGCCGGGTGACCAGCGTGCGTGCCGCCTGGTTGGGGACGTAGCCGAGCTCCTCGACGGCCTTCATCACGACCTCGCGGGTGCGGGCGCTGACCTGGGGCGATCCGTTGATGACGCGCGAAGCCGTGCCGCGACCCACCCCCGCCCGGGCCGCGACCTGCTCGAGGGTCGGCTGTCCCCCCTCGCTGTCGAGGCTCATGTCGCCATTGTCGCTGTTCTGTGGCGCTTGATCAGGTCGGCGTACCAATGCGCGCTGTCTTTCGGCGTACGTTTCTGCGTCTCGTAGTCGACGTGCACGATCCCGAACCGCTTGGCGTAGCCCTCGGACCACTCGTAGTTGTCGAGGAGCGACCATGCGAAATAGCCGCGGATGTCCACCCCCTGCGCACGCAGCGTCGCCAGCGACGCCAGGTGCGACTCCAGGAACTCGATGCGGTTGTCGTCGTGCACCACGCCGTCGACCGCGACGTCGTCGAACGCCGCGCCGTTCTCGGTGAGGTAGATCGGCATCGCCGGGTAGTCGCGCTGCACCTGGCTGAGGATGTCGACCAGTCCTTGGGGGTCGATGTCCCAGCCGGTGTCGGTGGTCTCGAGACCGTTGTTGAGGTGGAACCGCACGTCCGAGCTGCCGGGCCACAGGCCCGCGCCGACGACGTGCCGTGTGTAGTAGTTGACGCCCAGGAAGTCGAGCGGTTGCGCGATGAGCTCCGTGTCGCCGTCGAGGATGAACGCGGCATCGGTGACCGCCGACAGGTCGTGCAGCACGTCCTTGGGGTAGCTGCCCTTGAGCAGCGGATCCAGGAACCAGCGGTTCATCAGCCCGTCGATGCGGCGTACGGCGTCGTCGTGGCGACCCGAGTCGTCGAGCGGGGTGACCGGGTAGAGGTTGACCGTGCACCCGACCTCCGCGTCCGGCACGATCTCGCGCAGGCGCTGCACGGCGAGTCCGTGCCCGAGCATCAGGTGGTGCGAGGCCGCGACCGCGTCGGCCGGGTTCGTACGGCCGGGGGCGTGGATCCCGCTGGCGTAGCCGAGGAACGCCGCGCACCACGGCTCGTTGAGCGTGATCCAGTGCTTGACCCGGTCACCGAGGGCCTCGGCGATGATCGCCGTGTAGTCGGCGAACCGCTCGGCGGTCTCGCGTAGGGGCCAGCCGCCCGCCTGCTCCAGCGCCTCGGGCAGGTCCCAGTGGTAGAGCGTTGTCCAGGGCGTGATGCCCTTGGCCAGCAGCCCGTCGACCAGCCGGTCGTAGAACGCGATGCCGGGCGCGTTGCCCGTGCCGGTGCCGTCCGGCTGGACCCGCGGCCACGCCACCGAGAACCGGTACGCGTTGAGGCCGAGGTCCGACATCAGCTCGATGTCCTCGGAGTAGCGGTGGTAGTGGTCGACCGCCACCACGCCGGTGTCGCCCTTGTCGACGCGTCCGGGCGTCGCCGCGAACGTGTCCCAGATGGACGGCGTACGGCCGTCCTCGTCGACGGCGCCCTCGATCTGGTAGGACGACGTCGCCGCGCCCCAGAGGAAGTCGGCGGGGAATGCCGAGAGGTCGAGAGTCATGCCTTGAGTCCACCTTCCATGATGCCGCCGATGATCTGGCGACCGAACACGATGAAGACCACGACCAGCGGCAGGGTGCCCACGAGGGTGCCCGCCATGATCAGGGATTGGTCGGAGTAGTAGCCGCTCGAGAGGCGCGAGAGCGCCACCTGCACCGTGGGGTGCTCGGCGTCGAGCGTGAGGAAAGGCCACAGGAAGTCGTTCCAGCGCTCCATGAACGTCAGGAGAGCGAGCACGGCAGCCGCTGGCCTGAGGGCCGGGAACACGATGCTGAAGAAGATGCGGAACGTCGACGCACCGTCGACGCGGGCCGCCTCGATCATCTCGTCGGGAATCGCCTGCTCGGCGAACTGGCGCATCATGAACACGCCGAACCCGGCGACCACGAACGGCAGCGTCACCGACTCGAGGCCGCCGCTCAGACCCAGCTTCGTCATCAGCATGTAGAGCGGGATGAGGCCCAGCTGGACCGGCACCATCATCGTGCCGATGACGAACAGGAGCATCGCGTTGCGCCCACGGAACTTGAGCTTGGCGAACGCGAAGCCGGCCAGCGACGAGGTGAGGACGACGCACACGGTGGCGACCGACGCCACGATCAGGCTGTTGAGCAGCGCCTGGCCGAACAGCACGTCGGGGTTGTCGAAGACCCGGTCGACGTTGGACGACAGCTTGCCTCCGACCCAGAACGGCGGCGGCAGCGAGACGATCTCGTTGTTGGTCCGTGAGGCCATGACGAGCATGAAGTAGATCGGGCCGGCCGAGAAGATCAACGTCGCGATCAGGCCGATGTAAAGCAGCGGGTTCTTGGTCTTCATCTCACTCCACCGACTTGATGCGACGCAGGAGCGCCACGTTGATCACCGCGAAGACCGCGATGATGAGGAACAGGACCCACGCGACCGTGGAGGCGTACCCGAAGCGTTGTCCCGTGAAGGCCTGCTGCACGAGGTACATCGCGACGGTCTGGTACTGACCGCTGTTGCCGCCCGAGATCGCGTTGACACCCGAGCCGAACAGCAGCGGCTCGGTGAACAGCTGGATGCCGCCGATCGTGGCGACGATCGAGACGAAGATGATGGTGGGCCGCAGCATCGGCACCGTGATGGACCAGAACTGGCGCCATGCCGACGCACCGTCGATGCGCGCCGCTTCGTAGAGCTCCTTGGGCACGGACTGCAGCGACGCGAGCAGGATCAGCGCGTTGTAGCCGGTCCAGCGCCAGTCGACCATGACCGAGATCGCGAGCCAGGACGACCAACGGTGGCCCTGCCAGTCGATCGGGTTCACGCCCAGGTGGCCGAGTCCCCAGTTCACGATGCCGTAGTCCCTGGAGAAGATCAGGCCGAAGATGATGCCGACCGCAGCCACGGAGGTCACGTTGGGGAGGAGCACGCCCATCCGCCAGAACGTCCGGGCCCGCAGCTTGGCGTTGAGGACCTGGGCCAGGACGGTGGCCAGGATCAGCTGGGGAATCGTCGCGAGCAGGAAGATCCCGACGGTGTTGGTCAACGCCCGCCAGAAGTCCGAGTCGTGGAAGAGCTCGCGGTAGTTGGCGAATCCGACGTACCCCTGATCACCGGCCAGCAGGCTCCAGTCGTGCAGGGAGACCCAGGCGGTGTAGATCAGCGGGAAGAGTCCGAAGATCGCGAAGATGATGAAGAACGGTGACACGAATGCGTACGGGGCGACGCGGGCCTCGGTCTTGGCGAACCGATCGCGGATCCTCAAGTGAGCTCTCCTGGTGGGTCCGGTGCCTGCGCCCGCTGGAGGACAGGCGCAGGCACCGGAGACTTGGGTCGAACGGGTTGGTCGGGCTCAGCCGGCGCCTCGCTGCGGGCGAGGCGCCGGCCGGAGCCTACTTGGCGGCCTTCTCTGCGGCCTTCACAGCCGCGGGCCAACCCTTCGACTCGGAGCGATCGCCGCTCTCCACACTGCGGAGGACGTTCTCGAACGCGTCACGCACGGGCACGTTCTTGGCGCCGAGGTAGACCGGCTTCAGGTTCTTCGCGCCGGCCACGAACAGCTGACCGATCGGCGCGTTGTTGAAGTACGGGTTCTTGGCGTCCTTGAGCTCCGGCGTGTCGTAGAGGGCAGGCAGGGACGGCAGTCGACCCTCGCTCTTGAAGGCACCCATCTGGCCCTCTTCACTCGCCAGGAACTTGATCAGCTCGAGGGCTTCCTTCTGGTGCTTGCTGGACTTCGGCACTGCGAGCCACGAACCGCCCCAGTTGCCGCCGCCGCCGGGCACCGTCGCGATGTCCCACTTGCCGGTGAAGCTGTCGCCGGCCTGACCCTTGATGTAGCCGGTCATCCACGCCGGGCACGCGATCGTCGCGAACGAGCCGTTCTTGAAGCCGGCGTTCCACTCCTTGGTGAAGGCCTGGACCTTGGCCGTCAGGTTGGCCTCGATCATCTTGTTGGCGAGGTTCCACGCGTTCTTGACCGCGGGGTTGGAGTCGACGACCAGCTTGTTGTCGCGGTCGAAGTACGTCTCGTCGCCACCCTGCATCAGGATCGAGTTGTAGACGTTGGTCGCCGCGTCGATGAAGTGGATCTTGTCGTTCTTGATGCCGGTGTTGAACTTCTCGCCGGTCGCGATGAAGTCGTCCCACGTCGGCCACAGCTTGGCGACCTCTTCGCGGTCGGTCGGCAGGCCGGCCTTCTTGAACAGGTCGCGGCGGTAGCACATGGCGAGTCCGCCGACGTCCGTGCCGAGCCCGATCGTCGTCTTGCCATCAGCGCTCGTCGTCGCGTTGGCGACGTAGGGCAGGTAGGCGTCCTTGAGCTTGTCGTAGCCGTGGTCCTGGAGGTTGACGAACTTGTCGGCGGCCTGCAGGAAGTTGACCGTCTGGCCCTCCTCGATCGCGACGACATCGCCGGCGGCCGCGTTGGCGGCGATCTGCTGGCTCAGCTTGGTGTTGTACTTGCCGAGGTCGCCTTCGGCGGTCTCCACGATCTTGACGCCCGGGTGGTCCGCCTCGAACTTCTTGTAGAGGTCCTTGTAGCCGAACTGACCGAACAGGTTGACCCGCAGGGTCACGTCCTTCCCGCCCGAGCCTTCGCTGTCGGATCCGGATCCTCCGCAGCCGGCGGCGAGCACGCCCACCACGAGGGCTGAGGCCGCGGCGGCGGCGATGCGCTGTGTGCGATTCACGTCGTACCTTCCTCCGGCTCCCTCGATGGGAGCGCTTCCATGGGAGTATGAGGTAGGTCACAGGCGGAAGTCAATGGATTTTTGGGAGCGTTCCCAAATTTGTTGTCCGAAATGACAAAAGGGGCGGCGAACCGCCTGGATCAGCGCTCGGAGGCAGGGAGCTGCAGGTTCGCGTGCACCGCGCGCCACACGGTCTTGGGGCTCTCACCCTCGTCGAGCGCCTGCATCGCGGTGCGTCCGTCGAGCTCGCGCATCACGTGGTTGTCCGCCCACACCCGGGCATAGCCGTGACCGAACTGCTGCTCCATGCGGAGCCAGAACTCGCTGTGCTTCAACGGTCAGGCGGCCGAGGCCGAGACGTCACCGGGCGCGATCGACGAGATGCTCGCGATCTGGGCCTCGGCGGCCTCCTCGACCTCGAGGAGCGAGCTGACGTCGAGCAGCACCTTGGACAGCGGCACCTCGAGCGCCGCGGCAAGGGCCGCGAGCAGCTCGGAGCTGGCTTCCTTCTGGCCGCGCTCGACCTCGGAGATGTAACCCAGGCTGACCCTGGCCTTGCCCGAGACGTCACGCAGCGTGAGGCCTTGGGACATGCGGCGCGCGCGGAGCACCTCGCCGACGAGCTGACGCATCGCGGTCATCGGGTCCCTCCGTCCTGGCATGCCATATGTGCTTCAACCCCGATCGGATCGGGATTCTTCCCCCAGCCTAGCGACCAGCCATGACAACAGCGTATCGACCGTGTCTCGTCGGATCGTGTCGCGGTCCCCCGCGAGCGCGAGCTGCCTCGTCAGGGTCCCGGTGGGGCCGGCGATGCCGACGTGCACGGTCCCTGCCGGGTGTCCCTCTGACGGCCCCGGGCCGGCGACACCGGTGGTCGAGATCCCGTACGTCGCTCCGAGGCGATCGCGGGCACCCTCAGCCATCTGGTGCGCGACGTCGGACGTCACGGTGCCGTGCTCGGCGATCAGGCCCGCATCGACGCCGAGGAGCTCGGTCTTGAGCCCCGGTGCGTACGCGACGATGCCACCCCGCACGACGTCCGAGGCGCCGCTGACGCTGACCAACGTCGCGCAGAGCAGGCCGCCCGTGAGCGACTCGGCCGTCGCGACCGTCGCGTTCGCCGACCTCAAGGCGTCGACGACGTCGGCCGCCAGTGTCACTGTCCCGCCGCGGCCTTGGACTCGCGGCGCAGGGTCTTGGCGTCGCGTACGTACTGGACCGCCGTGCTCAGCGTGATCGCGAGCGCCGCTGCCATGACGACGTTGGTCACCCAGATCATGATGTCGCTCGGGGTGTCCTTCCAGTCGCTCGGCGCGTTGTTCCAGAGGTCGAACGGCAACAGGTAGCCGCCGATCGCCGCGGCCTGCAGGACGGTCTTGATCTTGCCGCCCTGTCCGGCCGGCATGACGCCGTGCTTCTTGACGACGAAACGCATCAGCGTGATGCCCCACTCGCGCACCAGGATGATGATCGCGACGGGCCAGAAGATCGGGTGGATGATCGAGATGCCCACGAATGCCATGCCGGTCAGCGCCTTGTCGGCGATGGGGTCGGCGAGCTTGCCGAAGTTGGTGATGAGGTTGTGCTTGCGGGCCAGGTCGCCGTCGATCTTGTCGGTGACCATCAGCAGGCCGAACGTGACCCACGCGGCGATGCGGTAGTCGACCGACTCCCCGCCGTCCTTGAGCAACAGCCAGCCGAAGACCGGGACGCCGAGGATGCGCAGCACCGTCAGGGCGTTCGCGATGTTCAGGTTGCTCGGCTCTTGTGCCGCGGCCATGAGTCCCTCTCGGTGGCTTGAACCAACGCCTCAGTATGCGGCAGCCGAACGGCGCCGCGCCAACTGGACCTCGGCCTCGCCGGGTGAGACGTTGGTCGCAAGCCCGAGCGGCGAGGTGTAGAACTTGGTGCCGTCACGGCTGACGACCTTGACCCGCGGGTCGTAGCGGACCCCGATCCGGCGCTCGATGCGGATCTCCCCCATCTCGCTCCAGAGCAGCCCCACCCAGCCCTCGCGGGCCCTCATGCGTACGCCGTGGTCGTCCGCGACGAAGAGCGGCGTGCGGGCGTCGCGCAGCCCGCGCAGGTGGATGAACCCCAGGACCCCGAAGACCGCCGTGAGGGCCCACAGCAGCGGCTCCCCCTGGTCGTACGCCCGCCAGCCGTAGCCGGCGGCCACGGCGAAGCATGCGGCCGCCAGCAGCAGGTAGAGGCCGGTACGCCTGCGGATCTCGAAGGGCTCGGGCACGGGTCAGCCGTTTCGGATGCTGGCGAGGACCTGTTCGAGGTCATCGGCCTTGACCAGGACGTCGCGTGCCTTGGACCCCTCGCTGGGACCGACGATGCCGCGGCTCTCGAGGATGTCCATCAGGCGACCGGCCTTGGCGAACCCGACCCGCAGCTTGCGCTGCAGCATCGAGGTCGAGCCGAACTGGGTCGTGACGCACAGCTCGATGGCCTGCAGCACGAGGTCGAGGTCGTCGCCGATGTCGTCGTCCAGCTCGCGCTTGGCGGCCTGGGGCGCCGTGACGTCCTCGCGGTAGACCGGCTGCAGCTGCGTCTTGCAGTGCTCGACGATCGTGTGGATCTCGGCCTCGGTGATCCAGGCGCCCTGCATGCGCATCGACTTGTTGGCGCCCATGGGCAGGAACAGTCCGTCGCCCTGGCCGACGAGCTTCTCGGCGCCCGGCTGGTCGAGGATGACCCGGCTGTCGGTGACCGAGGAGGTGGCGAATGCCAGCCGGCTCGGCACGTTGGCCTTGATCAGGCCCGTCACGACGTCGACGGACGGTCGCTGGGTGGCCAGCACGAGGTGGATGCCGGCGGCGCGGGCGAGCTGCGTGATGCGGACGATCGAGTCCTCGACGTCTCGCGGAGCGACCATCATGAGGTCGGCGAGCTCGTCCACCACGACCAGCAGGTAGGGGTAGGGAGCCAGCACGCGCTCGCTGCCGGCCGGAAGGCGTACCTTGCCGGCGCGGACGGCCTTGTTGAAGTCGTCGATGTGACGGAAGCCGAAGTTGGCCAAGTCGTCGTAGCGCATGTCCATCTCGCGGACGACCCACTGCAGCGCCTCGGCGGCCTTCTTGGGGCTCGTGATGATCGGCGTGATGAGGTGCGGCACGCCCTCGTATGCCGTGAGCTCGACCCGCTTGGGGTCGACCATGATCATGCGGACCTCTTCGGGCGTCGACCGCATGAGGATCGAGGCGATCATCGAGTTGACGAACGACGACTTGCCGGAGCCCGTGGCGCCGGCGACCAGAAGGTGCGGCATCTTGGCGAGGTTGGCGACGACGTAGCCGCCCTCGACGTCCTTGCCGAGTCCGATGACCATCGGGTGGTGGTCGCTGCGCGCCTTGGCCGAGCGGAGGACGTCGCCGAGCGACACCATCTCCTTGTCGACGTTGGGGATCTCGACGCCGATCGCGGACTTGCCCGGGATCGGCGACAGGATGCGGACCTCGTTGGACGCCACGGCGTACGAGATGTTCTTGGACAGCGCGGTGACCTTCTCGACCTTGACCGCGGGGCCGAGCTCGACCTCGTAGCGGGTCACGGTCGGGCCACGCGTGTAGCCCGTGACCGTCGCGTCGATCTGGAACTGCTCGAGGACCTCGGTCAGCCGCTCGACGACCTCGTCGGACGCCTTGGAGCGCGCCTTGTGCGGCGAGCCCTCGCGCAGCATCGTGCTGTCGGGCAGCGAGTAGACGACGTCGCCGGACAGCGCGAGCTGCTCGGCACGCGCCGGGATCGGCTCAATCGGCGGTCGCTCGACCGGGGCGTCGTCGTCGACCTCGTCGAACACGCGGGCCGGTACCTGACGGTCCTCGTCGGGTCCGTCGACCAGCGGGTTCTCGTAGGGCTCGTCGTCGGTGACGACGGCGGTGCGGGGGTGCTTGCGCTTCTTGGGCTCCGGCTCGGGAGCGTCGTCCTTGTTGCGTCCGAGGGCCTTGTCGCGGACCTCGCGCAGACGGCCGGGAACGGCGTAGACCGGCGTGCTGGTGACGATGAGGAGGCCGAACGCCACGATGAGCAGCAGGATCGGCGAGACGACGTAGGCGCTCTTGAGCAGGTCCATCGGGATCGCGGAGAACACGAAGCCGATCGCTCCCCCGGCCTCGCGCATCGCGTCCGGATCGGGGTCGCCGGGACGTGGCACACCGTGGGAGATGTGCACCAGCCCGAGGATGCCGCCGCTGATCGCGGCCCAGCCGAAGGCCTGGCGGCCGGCCGGGCCGTTGCGGTCCGGGTGACGCAGGGTGCGCCAGGCGACCACGACGAGAAGGATCGGCACAGCCCATGCCAGGACGCCGACCGCGCCGGCGGCGGCGTCGCGCACGGCGTTGCCGATCGCGCCGGGCATGTCGGACCAGACGGAACCGGCCACGATGACGGCAAGGCCGAGGATGCCGAAGCCGACGCCGTCACGGCGTTGCTCGGGATCGAGGTCCTTGGCGCTGTGGCCGATGCTGCGCGCGATCGCGCCGACGAGGCCGGCGAGGCCGAGCCACATGGCTGTCGAGGCGCGCAGGAGCGCGTTGAAGACAACAGCAATCGGACCAGGTCCCGTGCGAGCCGCTGGTCGGCGGGCTGCAGGCTTGCGCGCCTGCGGCTTGCGCTTCGTTGCGGTCTTCTTGCGGGCCTGGCTGCCGGACGGCCGCTTGCGCGGCGGGGAAGACGTTCGGGTCGCCATGGACAAAGGTTAAAGCACAGGTCGAAGGTTTCGCTGCAGGCTCGCGTGTGACGCGTGGGACTACTGGTGCGCCAGTCGCGGGCCCGGATCGCCACCGATCGGCATCCACGCCCCCTTCGACCGGGCCCGCGCCAGCACGAGGCTGACGAGGCGGGCATCCGGCGGGCCGCCGTCGAGCAGCGGCTCGGTGACCACGTCGGCTCCGGCGGCGGCGATGTGGTCGTGCACGTCGCCGGGGGTCAGCAGGTAGGTCGACACGACGACGCGTTGCCCGTACGCCCGCGCGACGTCGACCGCGTCGGCGAGTGGCGTGTCGGGGCCCCCGAGCGTCCCGACATGCACCCGCCCGCCCCACACGGCGCTGAGCAGCCTGGCGGCCTTGCCGATGTCGGCGATCGCACGGTCGTCCGTCGTGGTGTCGGCGGCGAGGACGATGGTGTCGTGCGAGCGGGCTCCGGCCTCGAACAACCGGCGCACGCCGATCTCCGCCAGGACCCAGTCCGGCCCGAGCGGCGGCGTCACCGTCACCGCTGCGTCGAGGTGCGACGCCTCGACGATGTCGACGCTCACGGGCCGGTCGTACGACAGCATCAGGGGCACCACGGCGCGGGGACCCGAGGTCTCCGCGACGATCTCCGCGATCGACGGCTGCTGCACGTCGACGAACGCGTCGACGACGTCGAGGTCCTGCGCCTCGCGGCGCACAGCGTTCACGAGGCCGGCCAGGGCCCCGCGTCCGCGCTGGCTCTCCGCACCGTGCGCACACAGGATCAGCGTGCGGTTCACGACCGCCACCCGTGCCGGCCGACCGAGGAGCCCGAGATGTCCGCGGTAGGTGGCCGGAGTCGGTGCGCCTCCGCCGTTGCGTGAACGGCGGAGGCTCCCGAATCGTCGGCCTGGGGGCTGCCTCCGGACGGCCTGCAGGTGTCAAAGCGCTTCATGCCTTCACACCTCTCGATCGTCGACGAGGGTTCCCCCACCAGCACCTCCACCCTCTGGCGCACCTGTTTCGCAACGGTTAACGCGGGGGCGAGGTTTGGTTACATCTGTTCTCACACTCGGCTGGAGGATGCCGCGGACGCCCAGTCGAGCGCTCCTGCCGCCTCGGCGAACCGGTCGAGCACCAGCGAGACCATGCTCGAATCGACGTCGAGCCCGTCGAGCAGCGGGCGGGTGACGACGTCGGCGCCGCACGCGAGGAGCCTGTCGTAGAAGAACCCGGGCGCCATGAGGTAGCTCGCCACGACCACGCGGCGGCCGGCGCCCGACACGTCGCGCACGATCTCGTCGATCGGAGTCCCGGTGCCGCCGACGTAGCCCACGGGGACCGGTGCACCCCAGGCGGCGCCGAGCATCCGGGCGGCCGCGTCGACGCTCTGCCGTGCGCGTACGTCCGTCGAGCCGGCGGCGCCCAGCACGACGATGTCGTCGCTCGTGACACCGGCTCCGGCGAGGCGGCTGAGCAGCACGCCGGTCAGCCGAGGGTCGGGACCGAGCGTGCCCGACGCGACGGCGGACGGCCGGTCGACGGCCTGCTCGATGTCGACGTGGACGTGGAACCCCGGCGCCAGCAGCAACGGCACGACGACCGCGAGACCGTCGACGTGGTCCACGACGCGGGCGACGGGCGGCTCCTGGACGTCGACGAACGCCTCGCGCACGTCGAGGTGCGGCGCCGCGTCACGCACAGCCTCCACGAGCGCGGTGATCGACGTACGGGCAGCAGGTACGTCCGTGCCGTGGCTCGTCGCGATCAGCGTGATCGTCATGGGGTCTCCGCAACGGCGAGGCGGTAGCCGCGCTTGACGACGGTCTGCACGATCGGCTGACCGATGGCCTCGCGGAGGCGGGCGACCGCGACCTCTGCCGAGTGCGGGTCGCCGGAGTCCCCTGGCAGCACCGACAGCAGCTCCTCACGCGAGCGCACCGATCCCGGCTCGCTCGCGAGCGCCCGCAGGATCGCCAGGCCGCTCGGCGAGACCGGCAGCACCTCGTGGTTGAGGGTCGCGGCCGTCGCACGTACGCGCAGCTGGCCGGCAGGCGTGGGGACGTTCTCGGAGGCGTCGCCGAGGTACATCACGAGTGAGCGCACGAGAGCGCCGAGCCTGGCCCGGTCGGGCAGCAGCGGGTCGAACCCGGCCGCCCGCAGCGGATCTGCCGTGACCGGGCCGACAGCCGCGAGCACGAGCCTGCGGTCCTTCTCGAGGCGCCTCAGGTCGTCGTCGACACCGGCCTGGTTGACCGCCGCGAGCCAGGCGGCTGCACCGGGGGCAGACGTGAAGACGACCGAGTCGTACGAACCGGCGGCGGCATCGCGCACGGAACGCTCGACCGCCGAGGGGTCCGGCGGTGCACCCCAGCGATAAACGACGACGCCGAACGGCCGGCCGCCGGCGGCGCGCAGCCGCTGCTCGAGCCCGTCGTCACCGGCGCCGTGGTGCTGCACCGCGATCGACAGCCCCTTGACGCCCTCCGTCGCCAGGAAGTCGGCGATCTCGGCTGAAGTCTCGGACTCGGCGACCCAGTCGGGCACCAGTCCGGCGGCCTGCAGGGCACCGCGCGCCTTGGGCCCGCGGGCGATCAGGCGTACGGACTGCAGCGCCTCGATGAGCTCGTGCCCCATGCCCGCCGCCTCGGCAGTGTCGAGCCAGCCACGAAAGCCGATGCCGGTCGTCACGACGACGATGTCGGTGCCGGTCGCGATCATCTGCCGGGTCTGCGCGAGCAGGGTGTCCTCGTCGATGTGCGACTCCACGCCGAGCGAGGCGGCGATCGTCACGTCCGCCCCGCGGCGGCCCAGCGCCAGCGAGAGGTCGGCGGCCCGCCGCTGGGCCGTCACCAGGATCTGCGTACCGGCGAGCACCGGCCCGAGTGCCGTCACGCCGCCCTGCTCCGGGCGATGACCTGGACCTCGACCCAGCCGTCAGCGACACGGGTCGGCCAGACCTGGAGCGAGACCTCTGGGTCGTCGAGGCACTGTCCCGTACGAAGGTCGAACGACTGCTTGTGCATCGGTGACGCGACCGTCGGCACTCCCTTGCGGCTGCCGACCAGTCCACGTGCCATGACGTTGGCCTGGCTGAACGGGTCGAGGTGGTCGACCGCGTGCACTTCACCGCTGTCGCTCAGGCGGAACAGCGCGACCTGATGACCGGCCACGAGCGCGGCCGCACCACGGTCCGGCACGAGCGCATCGAGCTCGCACACCCGCTCCCACTGAGTCATACCGTCACCTCGTCCTGGTCGCGTACGGGAATCGTCGCGCCGGCGATCAGCACGGCACGCTCCTCGTCGTCGGCGGGTCGACGCTGACCGCGTTCCTCGACATATACAAGATCCGGGTCGGGTGTTTCAGGCGCGTTAACGAATGATGCGAACCGAAGAAGTTTCTTCTCGTCCGCGAGCGTCGCCGCCCACTCGTCCTCATACGTGTCGACGTGCGCGGCCATCGCGGCGTCCAGGTCGGCCGCGATGCCGAGGCTGTCCTCGAACACCACCGCACGTACGGCGTCGATGCCGCCCTCGATCGACTCGAGCCACGGCGCGGTGCGCTGCAGGCGGTCGGCGGTGCGGATGTAGTACATCAGGAAGCGGTCGATCGCCTGCACCAGCTCCTCGGTGGTGAGGTCCTCGGCGAACAGCTGCGCGTGTCGGGGCGTGAACCCGCCATTGCCGCCGACGTACAGGTTCCAGCCCTTGTCGGTCGCGATGATGCCGACGTCCTTGCCGCGGGCCTCGGCGCACTCCCGGGCGCAGCCCGACACCGCGAGCTTGAGCTTGTGCGGCGACCGGAGGCCGCGATAGCGCAGCTCGAGGTCGATCGCGAGCGTCGTCGAGTCCTGCACGCCGTAACGGCACCAGGACTGGCCGACGCAGGACTTCACGGTGCGCAACGACTTGCCGTACGCGTGACCGGACTCGAACCCGGCGTCCACGAGGCGCTTCCAGATCTCGGGCAGCTGCTCGATGCGGGCGCCGAACAGGTCGATCCGCTGTCCACCGGTGATCTTGGTGTAGAGCCCGAAGTCGGACGCGACCTGCCCGATCGCGATCAGGCCGGCCGGCGTGACCTCGCCGCCCGGGATGCGTGGGACGACCGAATAGGTGCCGTCCTTCTGCAGGTTGGCCATGACGTGGTCGTTGGTGTCCTGCAGCGTCGCATTCTCGCCCTCGAGCACGTGCCCCTTGCCGAGCGAGGCCAGGATCGACGCGACGACCGGGCGGCAGATGTCACAGCCGCGTCCCGTGCCGTGCTTGTCGATGAGCTCGCTGAACGTCGAGATCTCGCTGACCCGCACGATGTCGAACAATTGCGCCCGGGTGACCGAGAAGTGCTCGCACAGGGCCGTGCTGACCTCCAGGCCCTCCTCGGCCATCTGGTTCTCCATGAGCTTCTTGACCAGGGAGACGCACGAGCCGCAGCTCGTGCCGGCCTTGGTGCACTGCTTCACCGCGGCGATGTCGGTGCACTGGTGATCGGTGACCGCCCCGCGGATCGTGCCGGCGGTGACGTTGTTGCACGAGCAGACGTTGGCGTCGTCGGGCAACGAGCTGCCGCTCGGCGGTTCCATGCCCTCGGGGAGCAGCCACGCCGTCGGGTCGCTGCCGAGGGCACGGCCGACCATCGGCCGCAGGTTCGTGTACGCGCTGGCGTCGCCCACGAGCATGCCGCCGAGCAGGGTCTGGGCGTCGTCGCTCATGACGAGCTTCTTGTAGACGCCTGCGGTCGGGTCCGCGTAGACGACCTCGAGCGAGCCGTTGGTCGCGGCGAACGCGTCGCCGAAGCTCGCGACGTCGACGCCGAGCAGCTTGAGCTTGGTCGACAGGTCGGCGCCCTCGAACGTCGCGTCGCCGCCCAACAGGCGGTCGGCGACGACCTCGGCCATCGAGTAGCCGGGACCGACGAGCCCCCACACGCGACCGGCGATGTGCGCGACCTCTCCGATCGCGAAGATCGACTCGTCGCTGGTCAGGCACGCCTCGTCGGCGAGGACGCCCCCACGCTCACCGAGCTCGAGGCCGGCCTCGCGGGCGAGCTCGTCGCGTGGGCGGACGCCGGTGGCGAAGACCACGACGTCGGCGGGGATCTTGTCGCCGTCGGCGAACTGCATGCGGGTGACCTTGCCGTCGCGACCGGCGCGCAGCTTGGAGGTCGCCGTCGACGTACGCACCGAGACGCCCAGCTGCTCGATGATGCGCCGCAGCGCGCCACCGCCGGCCTGGTCGACCTGCAGCGGCATGAGCCAGTCGGCGAACTCGACCACCGTCGTGTCGGCACCGAGCGCGGTCAGCGCACCAGCCGCCTCGAGCCCGAGCAGGCCACCACCGACGACCGCACCCTTGACCTTGCGGCCGAGCGTCGCCTCACGGTCGAGCACCCAGGCGCGGAGCTCGGCGACGTCGTCGACGGTGCGGTAGACGAAGCAGCCGGGCAGGTCGGAGCCCTCGACCGGAGGCACCGTGGCGTACGAGCCGGTGGCCAGCACCAGGCGGTCGTAGTCGAACGTCGTGTTGCGGGCGTGGATCTGCTTGGCCTCACGGTCGATCCGGCTCACGATCGACCCGCGGTAGAGGCGTACGCCAGGCCGCTTCCAGAGGTCGCCGTCGCCGAGGAGCAGGTCCTCGGGGTCGCGGTCGGAGAAGAACGAGGTCAGCGCCACACGGTCGTAGGGCGGGCGGGTCTCGTCGCCGAACACCTCGATGTCCCAGGCTTCGTCGGCACCCCGCTCGACCATCGCCTCGACCAGGCGATGGGCGACCATTCCGGCGCCGACAACGGCAAGCTTCTTCTTCTGGGTCATCATGCCTTTCACGGTAGGAATCGCAGATTTCACAACTGGGGTCTCCGTGTTACCGCGACGGAACGGTTGTCTCACGTGTGGCGTCAGTGGCCTGTGAGATCTCCGGCGGGTCGCTCTCCTGCAGCCAGTCGACGATGCCGCACACGAGCTTCTTGCAGCCTCCGCAGCCGGTCGTCGCGAGCGTCGCGCTCGCCAGCGCGTCGACGGTTGTGGCGCCGCCGTCCCACGCGTGCACCAGGTCACCCTTGGTCACGCCGTTGCAGCGGCACACCGTCGTGGCGGCCGGCATCGTGGTGGGCGACGCGCTCTCGACGACGCCCATGGACCCGCTGCCCATCAGCAGGTGCATCGGGTCGACGGGGAGCATGCCGGGGCGGTCGAACTGGGTCGACAGGTGCGCCGCCAGGTCCGGGGCGCCGACGCAGGTGACGCCCACGAGGGTGTCGCCGCGCGCGACGAGCTCGACGTAGCGGCGCTCGCGCGGGTCCGAGAGCGTCACCACCCGGTCACGCTCGGCGGCGGTCGACGCCCGTACGCCCATCGTCACGACACTCATGCCCACAGCCTTGAGCCGCATCGCCGATCCGGAGATCGGCGGCAGCTCGAGCTCGCTGTCATGGGCGATGCTGCGGGCCAGGGCTCGCGCCTGCGCCCAGCCCGGGGCGACGAGACCGCTCACCCCGCTGGGCGTCTCGGCGCAGTCGCCGATCGCCGAGATGTGCCGGTCCTGCGTCGTGCGCAGGTCGTCGCCGACGACGATGCCGATGTTGGTCTCCAGGCCGGCGGCACCGGCGAGGCTCGTCTCCGGCGCGGTGCCGGCGGCGAGCACCACGAGACCGGCCGGGTAGGACGTGCCGTCCGCCAGCCGTACGGCGGTGACCCGCCCGTCGGTCACGCCGACCGACGCGATCTGCGCGTTGCCCACGAAGTCGATGCCGAGGTCCTTGGCGGCGTCCTCGGCGACCTGCGCGACCGAGGCGTCGAGGTCACGGTCGAGCATCGTCGGCATGATCGACATGACCGTCACGTCGACACCGCGGTGCTGCAGGCCGCAGGCGAGCTCGATGCCCAACGGCCCGCCGCCGATGACGACCGCCGTGTCGACGTTGAGCGCCGCGGCGGAGATGTCGCGCGCGTCGTCGAGGCTGCGCAGGACATGGGCGCCGCGGGGCAGGCCGTCACGGAGCCCGGGGATCGGGATGACCCTCCCCCGCGCGCCGGTGGCCAGCACCAGGTGGTCGTACTCGAAGTCGCCCTGCGCCGTCACGACGCACCGGCGCTCACGGTCGATCTCGAGCGCCGCGACACCGGGACGTACGCGGACCCTGCCCTCGTCGGGCGTCGGCAGCGAGAGGCCCGCAAGGTCGACCCGGCCGGCGACCAGCTCGGTCAGCAGCACGCGGTTGTAGGGCTCGTAGGACTCCTCCCCCAGCAGGTCGACGTCGATCTCCGGAGCCACGCGCCCCAGCTCGTCGACGAAGCGGTTGCCCACCATCCCGGCACCGATGACCACGACCTTCATGCTTCTGCCCTCCTGATCTGGACTGCACAGACCTTGAACTCCGGCATGCCCGACACCGGGTCCGTCGCCGCGTTGGTGACGGCGTTGACCATGCCCTCGTCCGCGAAGTGGAACGGCACGAACACGGTGTCCGGGCGGATGTCGGGGCTGATGCGCGCCTGGGCCACCATCGACCCCCGCTTGGACGTGATCCGGATGTCGTCGATGCCCTCGACGCCGATGCGGTCTGCCAGCATCGGATGGATCTCGACGTACGCCCGGGGCATCGACTCGTTGAGCTTCGTGACGCGGCGGGTCTGGGCGCCGGACTGGTAGTGCTGCAGGACGCGACCGGTCACGAGCCACACGGGCGCCTCGGACCGCAACGCGTCGGCGGGGCCCACCGGGCGTACGGCGATCATCGTCGCGCGGCCGCTCGGCGTGGGGAACGACTCGGCGAACAGCCGCGGCGTGCCGGGGTGGTCCTCCGACGGGCACGGCCAGTAGAGCGCCTCACCCGCGTCGAGCCGGTCGTACGAGATGCCGGCGTAGTCGGCGCGACCGCCGGCACTGGCGCGCCGCAGCTCGTCGTAGACCTCGCGCGGCTCGGTCGCCCAGACGCCGGGCGCCTCGAGCCTGGACGCCAAGGCCGAGAAGATCTCGAGCTCAGAACGTACGCCCGAGGGTGCTTCGACGGCCTTGCGACGGCGCAGCACGCGACCTTCGAGGCCGGTCATGGTGCCCTCCTCCTCGGCCCACTGGGTCACCGGGAGGATGTAGTCGGCCAGCATCGCGGTCTCGGACGGGATGAAGTCACACACCACGACGAGGTCGAGCGACTCGATGCGGCGACGGATCGCGTCGGCGTCGGGGGCGCTGACCAGCACGTTGCTGCCGTGCACGAACAGCGCTCGCGGGCCGTCGGGCATGCCGAGGCTCATGAGCAGCTCGATCGCCGGGACGCCCGGTCCCGGGAGGATCTCGGGGTCGACGCCCCACACGCCGGCGACGTGCTCGCGAGCGGCCGGATCGGCGATCATGCGGTAGCCGGGCAGCTGGTCGGACTTCTGGCCGTGCTCGCGGCCGCCCTGCCCGTTGCCCTGGCCCGTGATGGCGCCGTATCCGCCACGCTCAGCGCCGACGAGGCCGAGCGACAGGGCGAGGTTGATGACCGCGGTGACGGTGTCGGTGCCGTCGACGTGCTGCTCCGAGCCGCGGCCGGTCAGCAGGAACGCTCCCGCACCACCGCGGTGGGGGCTGGCATCGGCGAGCGTACGGGCGATGCGGCGCAGCTGGGTCTCGGGGACGCCAGTCGTGGCGGCGACCCGCTCGGGCCACCACTCGGCGACGCTGCGGCGTACGGCATCGACGCCGTCGACGCGCGCGGCAAGGTAGTCCGCATCGACGAGCGACTCGGCGTGAACGATGTGCAGGAGGCCGAGCAGGAAGACGAGGTCAGTGCCGGGGACGAGCTGCACGTGCTCACCGCCGCCATCCTCGGTGAGCTTGGCCGTGGCGCTGAGGCGCGGGTCGACCACGATGAGCCCACCGCGCTCGCGTACGCCTCCGAGGTGCTGGACCGCGGGCGGCATCGTGTCGGCCAGGTTGCTGCCGAACAGCATGACGACCTGGGCGTCGTTGAGGTCGGTCAGCGGGAACGGCAGCCCGCGGTCGACGCCGAGCGTACGGTTCGCGGCCGCTGCCGCGGAGGACATGCAGAACCGGCCGTTGTAGTCGATCAATCGCGTACGCAGGGCGAGCCGGGCGAACTTGCCGAGCTGGTAGGCCTTCTCGTTCGTCAGCCCACCGCCACCGAACACCGCGATCCCGTCCGGGCCGTCGGACGCCTGGATGGCCTGCACCCGGGCGGCGATGTCATCGAGCGCTTCGTCCCAGCCGACCGGCTCGAACCGGTCCTCGCTTCTTGAGCCTGGGGGTCCCCCCACGAGCTCTGCGAGTAGGGGGCTCGAAAGGACCCGCCTGAGCGGTGTCGTGATGCGGTCCTGGGCCCCCAGGAGCTCGGCGCTGGTCCAGCCCTTCTGGCACATGCCGCCGACGTTGGTGGGAAACGCCCGCGGCTCGGCGGCGATGGGATCGCCGCCGAGCTTCTGGGCGCACTGCAAGGCGCAGTACGGGCAGTGGGTGTCCGTCACGGTGTTGCTACACCCCGACCTTCGTCATGTGCGACTTGGGACGGAGGTAGAAGATCCAGGTCACCGCGAGGCAGATGACGTAGAACGCCGTGAAGACGATGAACGCGTTCTTGACCGCCGCGACCGGGTCGTCGACCCACGGCGAGCTGAACGTGATCGGGATCAGGAACCCGCCGAGGGCACCGACGGCACCGGCGATGCCGATGACGGCCGAGGCCTCCTTGGTCGACTTCTTCTCGGCCGCCGCGCGCTCCGGGGAGCCGTCAGCACCGGTCTGGAGCGCGTAGCTCTTCCAGATCAACGGGATCATCCGGTACGTCGAGCCGTTGCCGATGCCGGTCGCGGCGAAGACGAACAGGAACGCGATGAGGAAGAACGGGAAGATGTCGGAGTTGTGGTTGACCGCGGACACGACCTCCGGGGTGAAGCCGGGGAACGACGTCGGATCCTTGGCCCAGGCGGCGAGCTTCTCCGGCGGAGCGGTCGGAACGGTCTTGAGCTGCGTCAGCGTGAAGAACACCGTCAGCGTGCCGACGATCATCACGATGAACGTCACGAACGTGACCTTGGCGCCGCCGTACTTGTCAGCGAGCCAGCCGCCGACGGGACGCGTGAGCGAGCCGACGAGCGCGCCGAGGAAGGCGTAGTAGGCGAAGTTGATGCCGATGGAGGCGGTCGGGACCGGCGAGCGGAAGAAGTTGATCTTGATCAGCAGCGGCATGGCGGCCGAGTAGCCGATGAACGAGCCGAACGTGCCGACGTACAGGAACGACATGACCCAGGTGTGCTTGTACTTCACGACCGCGAGCTGCTCACGGGGCTTGGAGTACGCCGCGCTGAGGTTGTTCATGAACGCGTACGCCGCGAGGGCCGCCACGACCGCGAGTGCGGCGTAGAGGTAGCCGGCCCGCTCGAGCACGATTCCGTTCTGGCTGGCCTTGACCAGGCCGAACGCGCCGGCGCCGCCCACGATGATGGGCAGGAAGAACTGGATGACCGAGACGCCGAAGTTGCCGCCCGCCGCGTTGAGGCCGAGCGCCGTGCCCTTGAGCCGGGTCGGGTAGAAGAAGTTGATGTTGGCCATCGAGGAGGCGAAGTTGCCGCCGCCGACGCCCGCGGTCGCCGCGATCACGATGAACACCCAGAACGGTGTGTCAGGACGCTGCACGAAGAAGGCGAACAGCAGCGTCGGGATCACGAGCATCAAGGCGCTGAACACCGCGAAGTTGCGGCCGCCGAACTTCGGCACCGCGAACGTGTAGGGCAGGCGGAGCAGCGAGCCCACGAGGTTGGGCACGGCCACGAGCCAGAACAGCTGCTGCGGAGTGAACGCGAAGCCGGCCTTGGTCAGGAGGGCCGCGCTGACGCTCCACAGGAGCCACACCGAGAAGCCGAGGTGCTCACCGAAGATCGACCAGATGAGGTTGCGCTTGGCGACCGCGCGACCAGTGGACTCCCAGAACGCAGGGTTCTCGGGCTCCCACTCGTCGATCCACCTGCCCGTGCGGCGAGCAGAGGCCGGTGGGGTCGGCTGTTGTTCTGGAGGACTGCTGACGACACTGGTCATGGAACGCTCCGAGGTCATGGACCGGCACTTCGCCGGGTCTGGTGACTCTGAAACTAGGCAGTCCGTGTTTCAGACCAGGAGACCTCGCGATGAGGACGACGTAACACTGTCCGCACAGTCGCCACACCTTTGGTGTGAGAAGTCGCGAGGCGCAAGCCTGTCACTTCCGGGCCGCACTCGTTCGCTGACGAGGCCGCCGGCGGCCGAGTGGGAGCGAGCTCTGCGAGCGAAGCGCCGTGAGACGTGCGCTCGCGCGAGCATGTCGTCGTACGCCCCTTCGGTCGCCCGTTCCTCGCTCCCTCCCGCGACTTCGTCGCCAGGGGCCGGTTGTTGCTCAGGCCTCGATGACGACGGGGAGGATCATCGGCCGGCGGCGCAGCTTGCGGCCGACGTACGAGCCGAGGACCCGGCGTACGACCTGCTGGAGCTGGCGCGAGTCGTGGTTGCCCTCGGCCATCGACTCCTCGAGCGCCGACACGATCTTGGGCAGGATCTCGTCGAAGGCCGAGTCGTCCTCGGCGATGCCGCGCGCGTGGATCTCGGGACCGGAGACGATCTTGCCGTTGGTCGAGTCGACGACCACGACGACGGAGATGAAGCCCTCCTCGCCGAGCACGCGGCGATCCTTGAGCTCGGAATCCGTCAGGTCGCCGACCGAGGAGCCGTCCACGTAGACGTAGCCGCACTGCACGGCGCCGGTGATCGAGGCGTGGCCGTCGACGAGGTCGATGACGAACCCGTCCTCGGCCAGCAGGACGTTGGGCACGCCGGTGGCGGTCGCCAGCTTGGCGTTGGCGTGCAGGTGCCGGATCTCGCCGTGGACCGGGAGCACGTTGGTCGGCTTGACGATGTTGTAGCAGTAGAGCAGCTCGCCGGCCGACGCGTGGCCCGAGACGTGCACCAGGGCGTTGCCCTTGTGGACGACGTTGGCGCCGAGCTTGGTGAGGCCGTCGATCACGCGGTAGATCGCGTTCTCGTTGCCCGGGATCAGCGACGACGCGAGCAGGACCGTGTCGCCCGGCTCGAGGCTGACCTGCTGGTGGCTGTTGTTGGCCATGCGCGACAGCGCTGCCATCGGCTCGCCCTGCGAGCCGGTCGACATCAGCACCATCTCGTGCGGTGGAGCCGCGTCGATCTTGTCGACGACGACGCCGTCGGGCACGTGGAGGTAGCCCAGCTCACGCGCGATCTGCATGTTGCGGACCATCGACCGTCCGACGTACGCGACCTTGCGGTTGTGCTTGACGGCGGCGTCGATGACCTGCTGGACGCGGTGGATGTGCGACGCGAACGACGCCACGATGATGCGCCGGGTGCTGCTGGCGAACACCGCGTCGATCGCCGGGGTGATGTTGCGCTCGGACGTCGTGAACCCCGGCACCTCGGCGTTGGTCGAGTCGGTGAGGAACAGGTCGACGCCCTGCTCGCCGAGGCGCGCGAACGCCCGGAGGTCGGTGATGCGGCCGTCGAGCGGCAGCTGGTCCATCTTGAAGTCGCCGGTGTGCAGCGCGACGCCGGCCGGTGTCTTGATCGCAACGGCGAGGGCGTCGGGGATCGAGTGGTTGACCGCGACGAACTCGAGCTCGAACGGCCCGAACGACTGGACGTCACCCTCGGACACGACGTACTTGGGCGCGTCCTTGAGACGGTGCTCCTTGAGCTTGGGCTCGAGGAACGCCAGCGTGAGCTGCGAGCCGATGACCGGGATGTTGTCGCGCTCACGCAGCAGGTAGGGCACGCCGCCGATGTGGTCCTCGTGGCCGTGCGTCAGCACGATGCCGACGACGTCCTGCAGGCGGTCACGGATGGGGCCGAAGTCGGGCAGGATCAGGTCGACGCCGGGCTGGTGCTCCTCGGGGAAGAGGACGCCGCAGTCGACGACGAGGAGCTTGCCGCCGTACTCGAAGACCGTCATGTTGCGGCCGATCTCACCGAGCCCGCCGAGCGGGATGACGCGCAGAGCGCCTTCGGGGAGTGCGGGAGGCGGATCGAGCTCGAGGTGCATGTGGCTCATTGCGAAGCTTTCAGAGAAGGCCCGAAGCCACCAGGCCGTCGCGTACGATCGCGACTTCCTCGTCGGTGGCTTCGAGGAGTGGTGAACGCATCGTGCGGTGCTCGACCACGCCGAGGAGCTGCAGCGCAGCCTTGGACGTGATCGCACCTTGCGTGTAGGTCATCATCGCCTTGACGGCGGGAAGCAGCTGGTTGTTGATGGATCGTGCGGTGGCGAGGTCGCCGGCGTCGACGGCCGCGACCATGCGTGCGTACGCACCGGCGGCCGCGTGCGAGACGACGCTCACGACGCCGCTGGCGCCCATGGCGAGCCACGGGAGGTTGACCGGGTCGTCGCCGGAATAGATCTTGATGCCGGTCTCGCGCATCAGCCAGGCGCCGCGGTTGAGGTCGCCGAGGGCGTCCTTGACCGCGATCACGAGCGGGTGATCAGCAAGCCGGGCGTACGTGTCGTCGGCGATCGTGACGCCGGTGCGGCCCGGGATGTCGTAGAGCATGACGGGGGTGTCGTCGCCGGCGCGGGCGACCTCCTCGATGTGCGAGAGGATGCCGGCCTGCGGGGGCTTGCTGTAGTAGGGCGTGACGAGCAGCAGCCCGTGCGCGCCGGCCTTCTTGGCCTGCTCGGCGAGCTCGACGGAGTGACGCGTGTCGTTCGTGCCGACCCCGGCGACGACCGTCGCACGGTCTCCGACGGCTTCGAGGACCGCAGCCAGCAGCCGACCGTCCTCGGCGACGGTGGTGGTCGGCGACTCCCCGGTCGTGCCGCTGATGACGAGTCCGTCGCTGCCCTGGTCGACGAGGTAGGACGCGACCTTCTGCGCGTCGGCGAGGTCGAGCTCACCCTCGCGGGTGAACGGCGTGACCATGGCGGTCAGCACGCGCCCGAAGGGCGCAGCCTCGGTGGCGAGCGGCGACGTCATACCCACGAGGCTACCGCTTGAGCCGGTGTCCGCAGCGACCGGCAGGATGACGGTGTGACCGAGGACATCTATGACATCGACACCGCGTCGGTCCCCCGGGGCGACGGCATCCGCGACCTGACCCTGACGGATCGGTGGAACACACCGCTCGGCAAGCCCAACGGTGGCTACATCCTCGCGGCGATGCTGCGCGGTCTCGGCGAGGAGATGGGTGCCGACGACGCCATGGTCGGCGCGGTGACCTACCTCGCGTCGCCCGAGACCGGCGCAGCCGAGCTGCGCACGACGTCGCTGCGTCGCGGTCGCCGGGTCCAGACAGGCGAGGCGGCGCTGTGGGAGGGCGACCGGCACATCGCCCAGCTGCTGGCGAGCTTCGGCGCCCGCAGCGGCGGACGGACGGTCGAGCTCGGCACTCCCCCGGACCTGCCGGCTCCCGACGCCTGCATCAACCCCAAGGACTTCCCCGACGCGATGCCCGCGTCGACGATCTTCGATCGCGTCGACTACCGGCTCGGCACGGCACCGGGCTGGGCACTGGGCCAGCCGAGCGGCGATCCCACGTTCGAGCTGTGGCAACGCCTCGCCGACGGTCGCGAGATCGACCTTCCCGCGCTGGCGTTCCTCTGCGACTCGTACGCCCCGCCGGTGCTCGAGATCGGTGAGGCGCAGTCGATGACGGTGCAGCTCACGGTCCACCTGCACCGCAGGCCCGTGCCGGGCTGGATCGCGACCCGCCTCACGACGCGCCACGTCATCAAGGGCTTCCACGAGGAGGACTGCGAGCTGTGGGACGAGGCCGGCAACCTCGTCGCCCAGAGCCGTCAGCTCGCCATCCTCCTCTGACCCACCGCGGTCAGGCGCGGTCGTAGGTGGCGATGTCGTAGCCGTCGTACGTCTCGCGGCCCACCTCGGTCCACGCGGACCAGTCGAGGTCGGGGAACCAGGCATCACCGTCGGGTGCCAGGTGCACGTGCGTGACGACCATGCGGTCGACGAGCTGCTCAGCCAGCGCCTCGGCATAGACCTGCGCGCCACCGATCAGGAACGCCTCGTCGTCACGCCCCAGCGCCAGGGCCAGCGCATCGGTCAGAGTGTGCGCCACCTCGACGCCGTCGGCGTGCCAGTCGGCGTTGCGGGTCAGCACGATCGACGTGCGGCCCGGCAGGGGTCGGCCGATCGACTCGTACGTCGTGCGGCCCATCACGATCGGGTGCCCCATCGTCAGCGCCTTGAACTGCTGCTGGTCGCCCGTGCGCGGCCACGGCATCTCGCCGTCGTTGCCGATCACACCGTTGGACCCGATCGCCACGACGATCGTGACCGTCACAGTGCTGTCGTCATTCGGCTCCGCCTCATACGGCGATCGGAGCCTTGATCGCCGGGTGCGGGTCGTAGCCGGTGACCTTGATCGAGTCGAGCGTGAAGCCGTCGATCGAGGTGACGGACGGGTCGAGCCACAGCTCGGGCAGCTCACGCGGCTCGCGGGTCAGCTGCTCACGGGCCTGGTCGAGGTGGTTGACGTAGAGGTGCGCGTCGCCGAGCGTGTGCACGAAGTCGCCGACCTGGAGCCCCGTGACCTGCGCGACCATGTGGGTCAGCAGCGCGTAGGAGGCGATGTTGAACGGCACGCCAAGGAAGACGTCGGCCGAACGTTGGTACATCTGGCACGAGAGCTTGCCGTCGGCGACGTAGAACTGGAAGAACGCGTGGCACGGCATCAACGCCATCGCGTCGAGCTCGGCGACGTTCCACGCGCTGACGACGTGACGACGCGAGTCGGGGTTGGTCTTGATCTGCTCGATGACGGCTGCGAGCTGGTCGATGTGCTCGCCGCCCGGCGCAGGCCAGGAGCGCCACTGGTAGCCGTAGACCGGCCCGAGGTCGCCGTTGTCGTCGGCCCACTCGTCCCAGATCGTCACGCCGTTGTCGCGGAGGTAGCCGGTGTTGGTGTCGCCCGCGATGAACCACAGCAGCTCGGCGACGACCGACTTGAGGTGCACCTTCTTGGTCGTCACGAGAGGGAATCCCTCGCTGAGGTCGAACCGCATCTGGTGGCCGAAGACGCTGCGCGTGCCGGTGCCCGTGCGGTCACCCTTGGCGACCCCTTCGTCGAGGATCCGTTGGACGAGATCGAGGTAGGCCCGCATGACCGCAGACTATCAATCGCCACCGACGGATCGTGTGCGAAACTCTGACCATGCCGAGCGCTGAATACGACGCCACACCCAAAGAGGTCCGCAACTTCGCGTTGGTGCAGATCGGAATGGTCGCCGCCTTCCTCGTGGCCCTGTTCTTCCTGTTCGGTGGGTCCGACGCGGACTACCCGCCGGCGTGGCTCGCGGTCGCGCTCGTCGTGCCGATCGCGGTCGGCGCGTTCTTCGCCGAGCGGGTCTGGCTGAGGGCCTCGCCGCTGTCGCCCGAGACACCACCCCATGAGCTGCGCAACGAGGCGATCGGCGTCTTCGCGGCGCAGACCGTGCGCAAGTTCTTCTACTGCTTCTTCGCGATGATCATCCCGGCCTGCGCCGTCACGTTCGCCGGCGACTACGGAGGATGGCCCCTCGTCATTGCCGGATTCCCCGGCCTCGCGGTCATCGGGTGGGAGACCTGGCCGACGCTTCGCAACACGTCGATGACCGCGGCGATGCTCGACTCCCAGGGCGCCGAGTCACACCTCGTCGAGAGCTTCCTGGACGCGTGAGCGAGCGCCAGCGAGCGAACCATGTTGCTGCCATCACGCCGGCGCCCGCTTATCCTGCCTTTTCGATGCGGGTGACGGCGTGACCACTGCTGACGTCAGCGCGCGTCTGGCCTGGCCGGACGACGCGACCTCGATCGTTCGTGTGCAGCTCGCGCGGTGGCGCGAGAGCTACGCCGACCTGGTCTCGCCCGACGAGCTCGAGGCCACCGCCGATACCGAGCTCGCCGAGCGCTGGGCCACGGTGATCTCCTCCCCCAAGGACGCGCGCATGCGGGTGCTGGTGGCGTTGGAGCGGGCGGACGTACGCGGGTTCGCGCTCGTGCACCCGTGCTACGACCCTGACGCCGACCAGGTGGCCGACGGCGAGATCGGCGAGCTCGTCATCGACCCCGCGCACCAGCGCGAGGGCCATGGCTCGCGCCTCCTGCAGGCCGCCGTCGACACCCTCGCCGCCGACAAGTTCACCCGCGCCGTGTGGTGGGTGGGCTCGACCGACGACGTGCTGCGCGGGTTCGTCACGGAGTCCGGCTGGGAGCCCGACGGCGCCCATCGTGAGCTCGCGTCCGACACCGGGGAGACCCTCAAGCAGATCCGGCTGCACACCGCGATCGGATGACGGCGACCGACCGCTCCGTCATCGTCGACTCGTTGGGAGTCGGCCTGGCGACTGGTGCGTACGGCGTCTCGTTCGGCGCGATCTCCACGACCTCCGGCCTCGACGTGCTGCAGACCTGCGTGCTGTCGCTCCTGGTGTTCACGGGCGCCTCGCAGTTCGCCTTCATCGGCATCATCGCGTCCGGGGGCAACCCGGTGACCGGCGCGTTGACCGCGGTCCTGCTCGGCAGCCGCAACCTGTTCTACGGACTCAGCCTCGCCCAGAAGCTCGACCTCAACGGCCCGCAACGGCTCGGCTCGGCCCACTTCGTGATCGACGAGTCGACCGCGATGGCCGTCACCCGCGAGACGACGCGGCAGACCCGGCTCGGCTTCTACTGGACCGGCATCTCGATCTTCGTGCTCTGGAACCTCATGACGTACGTCGGTGCGGTGGCCGGCGAGAAGATCGGCGACCCCGAGACGTACGGGCTCGACGCCGCCGTCGGCGCGGCGTTCCTGGGGCTGCTGTGGCCCCGGCTGACGTCGTGGCACGCCCGGCTCGTCGCCCTGTTCGGCGCCGCGGTCGCCCTCGGGCTGGTCCCGATGAGCGCTGCCGGCCTGCCGATCATCCTCGGCGGCGGGGCCGCGGTCCTGCTCGGCATGCTGTGGCGCCCCAAGGCGGCACCATGACGTCGCTGTGGATCGGCATCGTCGTGATGATCGTCGGCTGCTTCGCACTGAAGTACGCCGGGCTGTCGGTGCCGGAGCGGGTGCTCAACCACCCCGCGACGGTGCGCGCCGCCGACCTCATCCCGGTCGCACTGCTCGGAGCATTGATCGCGGTTCAGGTGTTCGCCCACGGCGACTCGCTCACGATCGACGCCCGGCTGCTGGGGCTCGTCGTCGCTGCAGTGCTGTTGTCGTTGCGCGTGCCGTTCCTGCCGGTCGTGTTCGCCGCAGCCCTCGTCGCCGCGCTCGTACGCCTCTAGAGGCCGAGCACGGCCTCGAGCCCCACGGTGACGCCAGGACGCGTCGGCACCGCGCGTACGGCCGCCACGACGCCGGGCATGAACGACGCCCGGTCGATCGAGTCGTGACGGATCGAGAACGTCTCCCCCGCCCCACCGAACAGGACCTCCTGCGACGCCGTGAACCCGCGGGCACGCACCGAGTGCACGGGGATGCCCGCGACCTTGGCGCCGCGTGCGCCGTCGGGGTCCGTCGTCGTGGCGTCCGGCAGCGGCGCGGATCCGGCGGCGTCGCGGGCCGCGGCGATCATCTCGGCGGTGCGCGTGGCGGTGCCGGACGGTGCGTCGATCTTGTTGGGATGGTGCAGCTCGATGACCTCGATCGACTCGAAGAACGGCGCAGCCGTGGCGGCGAAGCGCATCATCAGCACCGCGCCGATCGAGAAGTTGGGCACGATCAGCACGCCGGTCGACGGCGCGTCGCCCAGCAGGCCGCGCACGCGATCGATCTTGGCATCGTCGAAGCCGGAGGTGCCGACCACGACGTTGACTCCGTGCTCGATGCACCACGCCACGTTGTCCAGCGCCACGGCTGGCTGCGTGAAGTCGAGCGCGACCTCGGCTCCCGACTCCGCGACCAGGTCGAGCGAGTCGTCGACGTCGACCTCGGCCACGACCTCGATGCCGTCGGCGTCATTGAGCGCCCGGACCGACTCCGAACCCATGCGCCCCTTGGCACCCAGCACCGCGACTCGTGTCATGGCGCCAGCCTATCGGCGAGTACTGCCGACGCAGTCGACGAGGATGCGGATCCCGGCCTCGACCTCGGCGAACGAGGTCGACAGCGGTGACAGCCCGAGTCGGATCAGGTCGGGCTCCCGGAAGTCCGGCACGACGCCGCGCCCGATCATCTCGTCGGTGATGCGGCGCGCCTCCGGATGGCGCACGGTGACGTGGCTCCCGCGCAGAGCCGAGTCGCGTGGTGTCACCAGCTCGAGGCCGGCGTCGTCCAGCAGCTCGACCGCGTACGCCGTCAGGGCCTCGGACTTGGCCCGGATCGCGTCGGTGCCTGCCTCGGCGATCAGGCGTACGCCCTCCTGCACCGCGACGATGCCGGTGACCAACGGGGTGCCGCTGAGCATCCGCCGGATCGTCGGCGCCACCTCGTACGTCTCGGACATCGCGAACAGGTCCGACGCGCTCCACCAGCCGGCGATCGGCTGGGTCACCGCGGTCAGGTGCCGCTCGGCGACGTACAGGAACGCCGGCGCGCCGGGACCGCTGTTGACGTACTTGTAGGTGCAGCCGACCGCGAAGTCGACCTCGGCCGCGTCGAGCGCGATCGGCAGCACACCTGCGGAGTGGCAGAGGTCCCACACGATCACGGCACCGTGATCGTGCACGAGCCGCGTGACGGCGCTCAAGTCGACCAAGGTGCCGGAACGGTAGTCGACGTGGCTCAGCACGACCACGGCCGTACGCTCACCGACCACGTCGGCGAGCTCGTCGACCGTGACGTTGTCGACCAGGTCCGGTCGCAGCCAGCGGACCGTCAGGCCGCGAGCGGCGGCGACCGACTCGACGAGGTAGCGGTCGGTCGGGAAGTTCGTCGCGTCGATCACGATCTCGTCGCGCTCGGGGCGTAGGCCGATCGCTGCGTGCAGCAGCTTGTAGAGGTTGACCGAGGTCGAGTCGGCGATCACCGTCTGCCCGGCAGCGGCACCCAGGAGCGCTTCGCCGAGCTCGTCACCGACGGTGACCGGGAGGTCGACCCACGAGTCCTCCCAACCGCGGATCAACCGGCTCCCCCACTCCTCGCGCACGAACGCAGCGAGCCGGTCGACCGTCGCCTGGGGCACGCGGCCCAGCGAGTTGCCGTCGAGGTAGGCGACGAGGTCCTCGTCGATCACGAAGCGTTCGCGGAACGCGGCCAGTGGGTCAGCGCCGTCGAGGACGTCAGGGGGTGTCGTCACCGGGTGATGCTCTCACGACCGTCGGTCCTCGGGTACGCCGAAGGGCCCGGCTGCCGAAGCAACCGGGCCCTTCAGACGTACGGATCAGGCGTCGGAGCTGACCGGCTCCTCGGCCGGGGCAGCCTCGTCACCCTTGTCCTCGAGGACCGGGACCAGCGAGAGCTTGCCGCGGTCGCCGAGCTCGGCGATCTCGACCTGGATCTTCTGGCCGACCTTGACGACGTCCTCGACGTTGTTGACGCGCTGGCCGCCGTTGAGCTCACGCAGCTTGCTGATGTGCAGCAGGCCGTCGCGCCCCGGAGCCAGCGACACGAACGCGCCGAAGTCGACCGTCTTGACGACGGTGCCGAGGTAGCGCTCGCCGACCTCGGGCATCGTCGGGTTGGCGATGGCGTTGATCGCGTCGCGGGCGGCCTCGGCAGCTTCGCCGCTCTCCGCACCGACGTAGACCGTGCCGTCGTCCTCGAGCGAGATGTTGGCGCCCGTCTCGTCCTGGATCTGGTTGATGATCTTGCCCTTGGGGCCGATGACCTCACCGATCTTGTCCACGGGGATCTTGATCGTGATGATCCGCGGGGCGTAGGGGCTCATGTCGTCGGGCTCGTCGATGGCCTCGGCCATGACGTCGAGGATCGCGACACGCGCACCGTAGGCCTGGGTCAGCGCGCCGGCCAGCACGTCGGCGGGGATGCCGTCGAGCTTGGTGTCGAGCTGCAGGGCGGTGACGAACTCGCGCGTTCCGGCGACCTTGAAGTCCATGTCGCCGAAGGCGTCCTCGGCTCCCAGGATGTCGGTCAGCGTGACGAACGTCTGCTTGCCGTCGATCTCACCGGAGATCAGGCCCATCGCGATGCCGGCGACCGGCGCGCGCAGCGGCACACCGGCGTTGAGCAGGCCCAGCGTCGAGGCGCAGACCGAACCCATCGAGGTGGAGCCGTTGGAGCTGAGCGCCTCGGACACCTGGCGGATCGCGTAGGGGAACTCCTCGCGCGTCGGCAGGACCGGGAGGAGCGCACGGCCCGCGAGGGCACCGTGGCCGATCTCGCGGCGCTTCGGCGAACCGACCCGGCCGGTCTCACCGGTCGAGTAGGGCGGGAAGTTGTAGTTGTGCATGTAGCGGCGCGACGTCTCGGGCGAGAGCGTGTCGAGCTTCTGCTCGAGGCCCAGCATGTTGAGCGTCGTGATGCCCATGATCTGCGTCTCGCCGCGCTGGAACAGCGCCGAGCCGTGCACGCGGGGGACGATGCCGACCTCGGCGCTGAGGGCACGGATGTCCTCGAGGCCACGGCCGTCGATGCGGACCTTGTCGCGCAGGACGCGCTCGCGGACGACAGCCTTGGTCACGGAGCGAACGGCGGCGCCGATCTCCTTCTCGCGACCCTCGAACTGCTCACCGAGCTTCTCGATGACGTCGGCCTTGATCTCGGACTCGCGCTCCTCGCGGTCAGCCTTGCTGACGATCGTGAGGGCCTGGGCCAGATCGGCCTTGGCGACGGCCTCGACGGCTTCGTAGACGTCGTCCTCGTAGTCGAGGAAGATCGGGAACTCGCGGACCGGCTTGGCGGCGGTCTCGGCGAGGGCGATCTGCGCCTCGCACAGCTGCTTGATGAAGACCTTGGCGGCCTCGAGGCCACCGGCGACGACCTCTTCGGTCGGCGCCTGGACACCGCTCTGGACGAGGTCCCAGGTCGACTCGGTCGACTCGGCCTCGACCATCATGATGGCGACGTCGTCACCAGCGATGCGGCCGGCGACCACCATGTCGAACACGGCGTTCTCGAGCTGGCTGTGCGTCGGGAAGCCGACCCACTGGCCGTCGATCAGGGCGACGCGCGTGGCGCCGACGGGACCGGTGAACGGCAGGCCCGAGATCTGGGTCGACGCGGAAGCCGCGTTGATCGCCAGGACGTCGTACGGCGTGTCGGGGTTGAGCGCCAGGACCGTGATGACGACCTGGACCTCGTTGCGCAGACCCTTCTTGAAGGTCGGGCGCAGCGGGCGGTCGATCAGGCGGCACGTGAGGATCGCGTCCTCGCTGGGGCGTCCTTCACGGCGGAAGAACGAGCCCGGGATGCGACCGGCGGCGTACATCCGCTCCTCGACGTCGATCGTCAAGGGGAAGAAGTCGAAGTGGTCCTTGGGGTGCTTGCCGGCCGTGGTGGCCGACAGGAGCATCGTGTCGTCGTCGAGGAAGGCGGCGACGGAGCCGGCGGCCTGCTGGGCGAGGACGCCCGTCTCGAAACGGATCGTGCGGGTGCCGAAGCTGCCATTGTCGATGACGGTCTCAGCGGTGTGAAGTGTGGATTCCGACATGGAAGTCCCTTCCGCAGGCGTATGCCTGCCTGTTGGGACGAGAGGTGCCAGACGGTGAAACCGTGTCGGTCTTCGATCGAGGCCTGCGGGCGTTCCGTGCGGAACATCCCGAGGGCCACTACCGAGGACCGAGCTCGTCGTGCCTGGGCACTCTCGTCATGGGTGGTGCGATGTGCAGTTGTGAAGAAAGGCGGTCACTCCACGGGGAGTGACCGCCTCAGGGGTCTAGCGGCGCAGACCGAGACGCTCGATGAGCGAGCGGTAGCGCTCGATGTCGTTGTTCTGCAGGTAGTTGAGCAGACGACGACGCTGTCCGACGAGGAGCAGCAGACCACGACGGCTGTGGTGGTCGTGCTTGTGCTCCTGCAGGTGCGCGGTCAGGTGCGAGATGCGACCCGTCAGGAGCGCGATCTGGACCTCAGGGGATCCGGTGTCGCCGTCACTGAGCGCGTACTGCTTGATGATGTCTTCCTTGGCAATGCCTGCGACCGTGGGCGCAGCAGTCTTCTTTGACACTCTTCTCCTCTGGGGGTTCCGTTGCACGGCGCGCCCGGGCTTGTCCACCGGGGCACTCTGGATCCGTGGCCGATCAGACGGCAACGTCCAGAGTATCAGCGCCACTGCTCCCGGGGCGAATCGCCGGCGGAGGGCAAGAGGTCCTTCACCGAGCGGTCACCAGGCCCCGGCTAGCGTCGTGCACATGTCGTGGAGAGCCTTGGTCGCCGGCGTGGCGGTCGCGGCGCTGCTCGCGGGTTGCTCGTCGGCACCCGACCAGCCGGCACCGTCCAGCTCGACCACGGTGACCCCGACGCCGAGCCGGACGCCCGCGCTGCCGGCCGTACGCTCGTACGTCGCCCTCGGCGACTCGTTCACCGCCGGTCCGGGGCTCGCCGCCCTGGGTGCGGGCGGCGAGCTGTGCCTGCGCTCCGACCACAACTGGCCGTCGTTGCTGGCGCAGCGGCTCGACGCGACGTCGTTCACCGACGTCAGCTGCGCCGGCGCGACGACCCACGACGTTCTGCACCAGGCCGGCGGACCCGTCGGGGCGCGACCGCAGATCGCCGCTGTCCGGGCCGGCACGGACCTCGTCACCGTCGGCATCGGCGGCAACGACGGCAACCTGTTCGCGTCCCTGATCTCGGCCTGCACGGGCGGTCAGGGAGCGTGTGCGCCGTTCTCCCGCGACTCCGCGCCGAGGATCCTGCACCAGACCGTCAGCGACATCGCGACGGTGCTCGATGACGTACGCGCGAAGGCTCCGAAGGCGACCGTCCTGCTCGTCGGCTACCTGCGGATCATGCCCGACTCCGGCACGTGCCCGACGATCGGCATCCCTGCCGCCGACACGGCAGCTGTCGCGGCAGCCGAGGAGGCCCTCGACCAGGCGCTTGCCGATGCCGCACGCAACGCGGGCGTCCCGTACGTCTCGATGCGCAAGGCGTCGCGCGGGCACGACGCGTGCGCGGGTGCGCGCGCCTGGACCAACGGCCGCACCGTGCGAGACGCCGACGGCATCGCGTTCCACCCAAGACTGGCCGGCATGCAGGCCGTCGCCAGGGCGGTCGCGGCCGAGCTCGCGGACTAGCAGGCACCCCCGCCGATGGGCAGCTGGCCGTCGAGCGGCAGGTCGCGCGACGAGAAGCCGACCTTGACCGCGGCGCAGCCCTTCGTCACCTTCCACGCCGACGCGCTGGTGTCCCAGTACGACAGGGCGCGCTCGTCGAGCGGGAACGAGACCGTGCGCGACTCCCCCGGCGCGAGCTGGACCTTGGTGAAGCCCTTGAGCGCCGCGGGCGGCTGCTGCACCGACGCCGACTGGTCCGGCAGGCCGAGGTAGAGCTGCGGCACCGCATAGCCCGTACGATCGCCGGTGTTCGTCACGCGAGCCTTCACCGTGGCGCCGCTGCCGTTTGGGACGACCTCGAGCCCGGACAGCGCGAACGAGGTGTAGGAAAGACCGAACCCGAACGGGTAGGCCGGCGCCAGCTTCTTCTCGTCGTACCAGCGATAACCGACGAACACGCCCTCGTCGTAGTGCGTGTCGAGACCGAGGACGCCGCTGCCGGGATAGCGCGCGGTGCTCACCGCGGTCGGCAGCTGCGACTCGCTGTCGGGGAACGTGATGGGCAACCGGCCACCGGGGTCGACGTCGCCGAACAGCACCCTGGCGAGCGCCGGGCCGCCGTGCGCGCCGGGATACCAGGCCTGCACGAGCGCGGCGACCTTCGACCGCCACGGCGTGAGGTCGGCCCCGCCGGACTCGAGGACCACGACGGTCTTGGGCTGGCCGGTCGCGACGGCGTCGATCAGCGCGTCCTGGTTGCCGTTCACGCCCGGGCACTCCAAGGTCAGGCAGTTGCGGTCCGATCCCTCGCCGTACTGGTCCTTGGCGACGACGATCGCGAGGTCCGCGGCCTTGGCGGCGGCAGTCGCTCGCGCCTTGTCGGTGCCGTCGTCGTACGTGACCGCGACGCCTGAGCCGGCACGGGCCTTGAGGCCGTCGAGGAGCGAGTGGTTCTCGAACGGCGCGACCTCACCGGACCCGCCGCCGACGGCGAACTGTGTCGCGGGCTTGCCGATCACGACGATCGACTTCACGGACGGCGAGATCGGCAGGACGTGGTCCTGGTTGCGCAGCAACGTCGTCGACTGCTCGGCGATGCGCTGGGAAGCCAGCCCGTCGGCGGTCTTGTCGATCTGCGCGTCGTCGTTGCGGTACGCCGCCCGGTCGAACACGCCGAACCGGAACCACGTCTCGAGCATCACGTGCACGTGCTGGTCGATCGTCGCCCGCGAGACCTGACCGAGAGTCACCGCGCCGGACACCAGCAGCGGCTGGTAGCCGACCGGCGGCCAGGGCTCGAAGTCGAGGCCGTTGTTGAGGCCACCGTCGGTGGTGTGGATCGCCAGGTAGTCCGCGATCGTGTAGCCCTTGAAGCCCCACTCGTCGCGCAGGATCTGCTTGAGCAGCGTCGGGTTCTGGCAGGCGTACTTGCCGTTGACCCGGTTGTAGGCGCACATGATCGTGCCGACCTTGGCCTCCTTGACTGCCGCCTCGAACTGCGGGAGGTAGATCTCGCGCAGCGTGCGGTCGTCGACGATCGAGTTCTGTGCGTAGCGCGTGCCGATGATCCCGAGCCCGAGCGGGAGGTACTCGTTGAGCACGCCGCCCGTGAGGTCGATGCCCTCCTGGTTGTTGGCGGCGAAGTGCTTGACGTTGCCGATGAGCCCGGTCGACTGCGCGCCCTCGATCCACGCGACGCCGAGCCGGCTGGTCAGCCACGGGTCCTCGCCGTAGCCCTCGAACGTACGACCGGCCAGCGGGGTGCGGGCGATGTTGACCGTCGGGGCGTAGATCGCGTCATTGCCCTTGGCTCTCGCCTCGAGCGCCGCCACCGTGCCGTGCGAGCGGGCCAGCTCCGGGTCGAACGTGGCTGCGAGGGTCAGCGGCGCCGGCAGCCCGATCGACTTGCCCTGACGCGGGCCCACCGGACCATCGCTGTAGTAGATGGTCGGCACGTCGAGGCGCGGAATGCCCTTCTGCACGCCGGTGTGCTGGTCGGGTCCGCTGAACGCGCCGGAGGTCAGCGAGTCGCCTCCCAGCATGCCGACCTTCTCGGTCAGCGTCATCTGCGCGAGCAGCAGGTCGGCCCGCTTGCCCGGGCTCAACGACGTGTCGCACCAGGGATGGTCACCGCAGCGCCCCGCTGCGGCAGCCGGCGACGCCGGGACCAGGGCAAGGGTCGAGGTGGCCGTCGCAGCGGCGATGACCAGGCCGAGCAGGCGTCGCGTCGTCATGGGGCTCCCCACGTCAGGCGTGCCGCACGCACGCAGAATGCGGACAACGTACCCGCGTTCGGCGCGAGGTGGAACAGGTTTCAGGTTTGCAGAATCTCGCGGGCCTTGTCGACGTCCTGGTGCATCTGCGCGATGAGCGGGTCGATGCCCTCGTACTTGACCATGCTTCGCAGCCGGTCGACCAGCTCGACGCGGATCGACTCGCCGTAGAGCTCCAGGTCGGTGCGGTCGATGACGTACGACTCGACGCGTCGCTCGACGCCGTCGAACGTGGGGTTGGTGCCGACCGAGATCGCCGCGGGCAGTCTCTCGCCGTCAGCGCGTACGAGCCAGCCGGCGTAGACCCCGTCGGGTGGCACCGCGTAGGCCTCGTCGACCGGGACGTTGGCCGTCGGGAAGCCCAGCTCGCGGCCCCGCTGGTCACCCTTGGTGACGATGCCGGACACCTCGTGGGGGCGGCCGAGCACCTCGGCGGCCTCGACGAGCCGGCCCTCGGCGACCAACGTACGGACGAGTGTCGACGAGTAGGGCACCGCACCGCCGTCGAGGGCGAGACCGTCGACCGCGAACCCGGCGCGCTCCCCCGCCTCGCGGAGGAAGGTCGTGTCGCCGCTGGCCTTGGAGCCGAAGCGGAAGTTGTCGCCGACCGCCACGAGTCCGGCGCTGAGCTGCTCCACCAGGACCCGGTCGACGAACTCCTGCGGCGACCACGACGCCATCTCGGCGGTGAAGTTGAGGATGCGGACCTCGTCGGCGCCCGCGGCACGCAGCAGCTCGACCCGGCGCTCGATCGTGGTGAGCCGCGTCGGCGCCTGCTCCGGGCGTACGACGGCCAGTGGGTGAGGCACGAAGGTCACCGCGATGACCGGCAGCCCACCGGCGAGCTCACGGGTGCGGGCCAGCACGTGCTGGTGTCCCTTGTGCACGCCGTCGAAGTTGCCCACCGTCACGGCGGACGGCTCGGTGCGCGGATCCGTCGCGGCACCGCGGAAGTCACGCCAGATCATCACGACAAAACTGTGCCACACGACCGATGATCGCCCGGCACGGGCCGAACCTAAGAACACTCTCATCACCGCCTCATCGACCCGCGCGGACGCATGGGGCAGGCTGGAGCCATGGACCTGCGCAGACGCCTCCCCGCTGCGGTGCTCGCCGTCGTGGCGCTGGCGCTCGCCGCGGTCATCGTCTCCAGGGTCTCTGCCGGCGCCGATCCGGCGCCGCGCGACACCACCCCGATCACGATCGCGCCCGACCAAGATCCCACCCCGTCCACGACGCCGACGCACGGCGACGACGACACGTCCGGCAAGGTCACCCCGCGCGTGCGCGACGACGATGACGACGACGGCCCCGATGATGATGACGACGACCACACCGGGCCCGGCGACGATGACGACTGAGGGTTGATGGCCCGCTTCACGACGTTGTCGCGCCTCTCGGTGCGGCAGCGTCTCACCGCCGCCGTCGCCCTGCTCACCTCGCTCGCCCTGCTGGCCGTCGGGTCGACGCTGTACGGTCTGGAGTCGCGCCGGATCGACCGCGGCATCGAGACCAGCCTGACGCAGGAGATCGGCGAGTTCCGCGCCCTGCAGTCCGAGCCCGATCCGCAGACCCGCAAGCCCTTCACCTCCGCCGACCGGCTGCTCACGGTGTTCCTCGAGCGCAACCTGCCGGACGACAACGAGGCGCTCTACGGCTTTCGGGCGTCGGGCGGCCCGTCCTACCAAGGCGAGGGCGACAGGCGGCTGCTCGGCTCGGCGCCGTTCCGCAGCCTGGTCGCCCGGCTCGAGACCAAGGGCGGCACGGGCACCGTCACGGTCGGCGGGTCCGAGTACCGCGTCGCGGTGCAGCCCGTCATCCAGGGCGGCTCGACCTCGGCGTTCGTCGTCGCGCACAACGTCAGCGCCAGCCGGGCGGACCTGCGCGAGCTGATGATCACGTACGCCCTGCTCGCCGCGCTCTCGGTCATCATCATCGCCGGGCTCGCCTCGTGGATCGCGGGCCGGCTGCTGAGTCCCGTTCGCCGGCTGCGCGACACCGCGCGGGGCATCTCCGACGGCGACCTCGGCGGCCGGCTTCAGGTCACCGGCCACGACGACCTCTCGGACCTGCAGCAGACCTTCAACGACATGCTCGACCGGCTCGAGTCGGCCTTCGTCACCCAGCGCCAGCTCCTCGACGACGCGGGGCACGAGCTGCGCACGCCGCTCACGATCCTCCGTGGCCACCTCGAGGTCCTCGACGCGTCCGACCCCGACGACGTCGAGGCGACCCGCACCTTGCTGCTCGACGAGACCGATCGCATGTCGCGGCTGGTCGACGACCTCCTGATGCTGGCCAAGGCGCGACGCCCCGACTTCGTCCGCGTGCAACCGACCGACGTCGAGGCCCTGACGCACGGCGTGCTGGACCGCGCCCGCGCGCTGGCCGACCGCACCTGGCTGCTCGACGGCGTCGCGCGCGGCACGGCGCCGATGGACGGCCAAAGGATCACCCAGGCCCTGCTCCAGCTCGCCGACAACGCCGCCCGGCACACTCAGCCCGGCGACGAGATCGGCATCGGCTCGCGCCACCACGAGGGACGCCTGGAGCTGTGGGTACGGGACAGCGGGCCGGGCGTTGCGGCAGAGCTGCGCACCCAGATCTTCGAACGCTTCGCGCGCGGCGACCACGACGACGAGGGCTTCGGACTCGGACTGTCGATCGTACGAGCGATCGCCGAGGCGCACGGCGGAGACGTCGTGCTGGACGACACCGACACCGGGGCGGCGTTCCGCCTCCGCCTGCCGACAGGGGACATCGCATGAACCGCATCCTGATCGTGGAGGACGAGGACCGCATCGCATCGTTCGTCGCCAAGGGGCTGAAGGCCGAGGGCTTCACTCCGACGGTGGTCGGGGACGGCATCACCGGGCTGGACTACGCCCTGACCGGCGAGTTCGACCTCATGGTGCTCGACATAGGGCTGCCCGGCATGGACGGCTTCCGCATCCTCGAACGCGTCACGGCCGAGCGGCCGGCCCTGCCGGTCATCGTGCTGACCGCCCGCGACTCGGTCACCGACACGGTGGCGGCGTTGGAAGGCGGTGCGGCCGACTACATGTCCAAGCCGTTCAAGTTCGGCGAGCTGCTGGCCCGCGTACGGCTGAGGCTGCGACCGCCTGGCGAGCCGGCACCCGACGACGAGCTCTCGGTCGGCGCCGTGCGCGTGGACCTGCGCCGGCGTCGGGCGTACGTCGGAGAGCGGGAGGTCGAGCTGTCAGCGCGTGAGCTGACGCTCGCCGAGGTCCTGATCCGCAACCGCGGCATCGTCCTGTCCCGCGAGCAGCTGCTGTCACAGGTGTGGGGCTACGACTTCGACCCCGGGTCCAACGTCGTCGACGTCTACGTCGGCTATCTCCGCAAGAAGCTCGGTGCCGACCTCGTGACGACCGTGCGGGGCCTCGGCTACCGCGTCGACTGACCCGCGACTCGTACGGTCAGAGGGTGATCTTGAAGCCGGAGAGCCGGGCCTGCGGGAGGCGTTCGAGCATCGGCTCGAGGGCCCGCGCGGCCTCGTCAGGCAGCGGGCGGTCGGCCGGGTCGCTCGACAGGCAGGCGAAGATCAGGTCGCCGAGCGCGGCCGGCACGAAGTCCGGCAGGACGTACGGCTCCTCGGTGAGCTGCAACCAGCGAGGCTCCCGCTCGAACGCGCGATAGCCCGCAGCGGCACGGAACATCGTGGCCCCGAACCCCCACATGTCGCTCGCGTGGCCGATCGTGCCGCGCTCTCCGGGAAGGCACTGCTCGGGAGCCATGTACTCGTCGCTGCCGAGCGGATCGGTCAGCTCGGCGGCCGTTTTGCTCTCCATCGCGATGCTGAAGTCGATGAGCTTCGCCGGGGCGCCCATGATGACGTTGCTGGGCTTCACGTCGAGGTGGCAGACATCCATCCCGCGCAGGTAGTGCAGCGCCGACGCGAGCTCCAGACCGAGCGGCAGCAGCTGGTGCAGCGGCACGTAGCCGTGCTTCGAGATGAGCGATGACAGGCTCGGCCCGTCGATGTTCTCCAGCACCAGGTACGGGCGATCGCCCTCGTCGTCGTACGCGAACACGCGCGCGATGCCCGGGTGGTTGAGCCGGCCCAGCACGTCGACCTCGCGCTGCAGGTCGACACGTGCCGAGTCGGTGACCTGACCCGGCCGGACGACCTTGGCGACGACGGGCGCGTACAGCCGCTCGTCGAACGCGAGCCACGCCTCGTACATCGTGCCGCCGCCGACCGGCTTGACAGCCGTGAGGCCGGGGGCGATCGCGTCGCCCCCGGCCAGGCCCCAGGTGTCGGACATCAGTTGGTGTTCGCGGTCGGCGCCGTGTTCTTCGTCGGCGCGGTGTTCACGGTCTTGACCGTGTTCTTGGTCGGGGCCGTGTTCGCCGTGTTGGTCGTCGGCGACGTGTTGGCGGTGTTCGCCGTGTTGGTCGTCGGCGTCGTGTTGACGGTGTGGTGCGTCGGCGAGTCGGCCTTGCCTGCCTGGTCGTCGTCGGGGTCGTCGTCGAGGTTGGTCGACTGGACCCACGAGGTCGAGGTGTCCTCGCGCTTGACGACCTTGTCGCCGTCCTTGGCCTGGGCGCCGCCGGCGATCGCGACTCCCGCAGTGCCGAGGACGACCGTGCCGGCCAGGGTCACGATGCCGGTGCGTACGAGCTTGTGCATGCTCTTCTCCTTGATCGGTGGTTGCTGATGACCCCAATCTGTCGACCCGGGGTGAGGCACCCATGAGCCCCGCATGAGAGGTCTCTCATGTGGCGGCTGTCGGGGGCCGCGCCTAGCGTCGGACCCATGCCGACCACCCCTGACCTGTCCGTCCTGCGCGACACCACCAGCCTCGTGACGGGTGGCGCCTCTGGCCTCGGCGCCGCTGTCGTCGCCGAGCTCGCTTCCCATGGCGCGCATGTGGTCGTCGTCGATCCGGATGCCGACGCGGCACGCGAGCTGGTGCAGCGCGTCGAGCACCACGGCGGCTCCGCAGAGGCGGTGGTCGCGGACGTACGCGACACCGATCGCCTGGCATGGGCCGTCGACCTGGCCGCCGCGAAGGGCAGTCTGTTCTCGGTCGTCAGCAACGCCGGCGGCTGGGACGGGCTCGCCACCCACTTCCCCGACGCCTCACCGGACGAGTGGTTGCGGGTCGTCGAGCTCAACCTCGTCGCGCCCATGCGCCTGCTGCACCTCGCCCGCACCGCTGTCGTGGACGGCGGCGCGGTCGTCCAGGTGTCGTCGAGCGCAGGCATCGAGTCCACCCCGTACGCCTCGCCGGAGTACGCCGTCGCCAAGGCCGGCATCGCGCGCCTGACGTCCGCGGTGGGTGACTGGGCGAGCCCACGCGTGAGCTGCGTCGTGCCGGGCTGGATCGCCCTCCCCCGGGCGCAGAGCGAGCTGGCCGCGCTCGCCCCGGAGGACCGGCTCTCGGCTCCCCCGCTCGTGCCGGTCGGCCAGGTGACCGACGAGATCGTCCGGTTGATCGTCGATCCGTCCTCCGGCGGCGAGGTCGTGGTGCTCGACGGAGCCGGCCCGCCGCGGCCGCTCTAGAGCAGCGGCCGCAACGGGGCGAGGATCCACTCGCACGCCTTGGCGACAAGCGGCCGCGACGACCACTCGGCCCTCGTCAGCACGCGCGCGTTGGAGGCGTCGGTCTCGAAGACCGTCTCCAGGTGCTGCGCCAGCGCATCGTCGAGGATCTCGAGGTTGATCTCGTAGTTGCCGGTCAGGCTCAGCCGGTCGATGTTGGCCGTGCCGATCGTCGTCCAGCGGCCGTCGATCGTCGCGGTCTTGGCGTGCACCATCCAGTCCTGGTAGAGCAGGATCTCCACCCCACCGTCGAGCAGTTGGGAGTAGAAGCCCCGAGAGAGCCAGTCGGCCACGACGTGGTTGGAGATCTCGGGGACGAGGATCCGCACGCGTACGCCCCGGGCCGCCGCCGCGAGCAGCCCTTCGAGGATGTCGCGGTCGGGGATGAAGTAGGCGGCGGTGATGTAGATGTGGTCGCGCGCCCGGTCGATCGCCTCGATGTACATGCCGCGGATCGGGAACAGCAGCTGCCTCGGGACGTTGCGGTGGGCACGGATCTGCGGCTCCCAGCTCGCGTCGCCGCGCTCCTCGAGCATCCGCGACCGCTTGCTGCGCCGCAGGTTCCAGAAGTCGACGAACGCGTTGTCGAGGTCCCACACCGAGGGGCCCTCGATCTTGAGGTGCGTGTCGCGCCACTCCGAGGCGTACAACGAACCGACGTTGTAGCCACCGACGTAGCCGACCGCGTCGTCGACGACCAGCACCTTGCGGTGGTCGCGTCCCATCTGCCGCGGGCTGAAGAACCGCCAGCCGGTGGCGAACACGGGATAGCGCAGCACGTGGATCGGGGCGGGGAACGTGAGGAAGCTCGGCGGGACCACCAGGTTGGCGAAGCCGTCATAGATCACGTAGACCTCGACGCCGCGCTCGGCCGCGTCGGTCAGCGCCTGCTTGAAGCGCCGGCCCATGTCGTCGGCCTTGATGATGTAGGTCTCGAACAGGATGCGCTCGCGGGCGTTGCCGATCGCCTCGAGCATGTCCTCGAACAGGTCGGAGCCGTACGTGTAGACCGTCGCCGTGTTGCCGGCGCCGACCTCGAGCGGTTCGGGGGCGGTCACCGGGAACGTCTCGTGGCCCTTGCCGCCGCGCATCATCTTGCGCACCTTGGTCGTCACCATGAGCGCCACGACGATCAGGAACTGCGCGGTCACCATCGTGGACAGGGCCCGCTTGAGGATGCCGCGGGTCGACGGTCGGCGCATGCGCATGGTGGCACTCACCCTAGCGAGTCCCGATCCCGCGGTGATCAGACGAAGACGGCGACCGGCTTGGCGACGCCGCCGCGCTGCTCGTAGAGCGCCAGGAACTCCCCCGACGGCGCGAACACCGCGACCGCGCCGGGCGCGCCGAGGTCGATGCCGGTGAGCGGACGGCCGAAGCGCACGTCCGAGGCTTCGCGCTCCGCGAGGTCGTACGACGGGAAGCTCGCGCGCGCCACGTCGTCGAGGCCGGCCACGACGAGGTCCTTCTCGAGCTCCTCGAGCGTGTGGGCCTGGTCGAGCGCGAACGCACCGACGCGCGTGCGGCGCAACATCGTGAGGTGCCCCCCGACACCGAGATCGGCGCCGATGTCGCGGGCCAGGGCCCGGATGTAGGTGCCGCTCGTGCAGACGACCCGCACGTCCACGTCGACCACGTCGCCCTCGACGCGCAGGTCATCGAGCTCGAACACCGAGACCGTGACCGGCCGGGCCTTGAGCTCGACCTCGTCGCCGGCGCGGACCCGTGCGTACGATCGCACGCCGTCGACCTTGATGGCGGAGACCGACGACGGGACCTGCTGGATGTCGCCCGTGTACGCCGGCAGCACCGCGCGTACGGCGGCCTCGTCGATGTGCGAGGCCGGCGTCGACGCGGTGACCTCGCCCTCGGCGTCGTCGGTGACGGTGCTCTGGCCGAGGCGGATCGTCGCGACGTACTCCTTGTCGGCGAGCGTCAGGTGGCCGAGCAGCCGCGTCGCGCGGTTGATGCCCAGCACCAGGATGCCGGTCGCCATCGGGTCGAGCGTTCCGGAGTGGCCGACCTTCTTGGTGCCGGCGATGCGGCGCATGCGGCCGACGACGTCGTGCGACGTCCAGCCGGCCGGCTTGTCGACGACGACCAGGCCCGACACCGGAGCGTCAGTCATCGAGCTCCGCGTCGTCCTCGTCCTCGTCCTCGTCCTTCTTCTTGTACGGATCGGGGTCGCCGGCGTACTGCGCACCCGCGGAGCGCGAGGCGACCTGCTCGTCGGACTCCTTGACCTTGGCCAGCAGGTCCTCGATCTCCTTGGCCGTCTCGGGGACGGCGTCGAGGAAGAACTCGATCGACGGCGTGATGCGGGTGCCGAGCTGCTTGCCGACCTCGGAGCGGATCAGGCCGGTGGCACTGCGCAGCGCCGCCGCGGTCTCCGCACGGGCCGTCTCGTCGCCCATGACGGTGTAGAACACCGAGGCCTGCTGACCGTCACCGGTCATGCGTACGTCGGTGATCGTCACGAAGCCGAGACGCGGATCCTTGACCCGGCGCTCGAGCATCTGCGCGACGATGACCTTGATCCGGTCGGCGACCTTGTGGATCCGAGGTCCAGCCATGATTCCTCCTGGTGTGAGACGTGGTGCGCGGCGTTCCTTGAGCTTGTCGAAAGGATCCTTTCGACAAGCTCAAGGAACATCAGCGCTTAGGCGCGAACCTTCTCGCGCAGCTCGAACGTCTCGACGATGTCGCCGACCTTGATGTCGTTGAAGCCCTTGAGCACGAGACCGCACTCGAAGCCTTCGCGGACCTCGGACACATCGTCCTTCTCGCGGCGCAGGCTGGAGAAGTCGAGGTTGTCCGCGACCACGGAGCCGTCGCGAAGCAGGCGTGCCTTCGCGTTGCGCCGGATCACGCCGCTCGTGACCATGCAACCGGCGATGTTGCCGATCTTGCTGGAGCGGAAGATGTCGCGGATCTCGGCGGTACCGAGCTGCGCCTCCTCGAACTCCGGCTTGAGCAGGCCCTTGAGCGATGCCTCGATCTCCTCGATCGCGTTGTAGATGACCGAGTAGTACTTGATCTCGACACCCTCGCGGTCGGCCAGCTCCGTCGCCTTGCCCTGCGGGCGGACGTTGAAGCCGATGATGACGGCGTTGGACGCGGCGGCCAGCATGACGTTGGTCTCGGTGATCGCACCGACACCGCGGTCGATGACCCGGAGTGCGACCTCCTCGCCGACGTCGATCTGGGCCAGTGCGTCCTCGAGCGCCTCGACCGAACCGGAACCGTCACCCTTGAGGATGAGGAGCAGCTCGTCGGTCTCGCCCTTCTCCATCGAGGACATGAAGTCCTCGAGCGTACGACGGCCGGTGCGCTGTGCCAGGAGGGCGTTGCGCTCGCGCGCCTCGCGCTTCTCGGCGATCTGGCGGGCCAGCCGGTCGTCCGCGACGACCATGAAGTTGTCGCCGGCGCCGGGCACCGCCGTCAGACCCAGCACGAGTGCCGGACGCGACGGGGTGGCTTCCTCGATGTTCTCACCGTGCTCGTCGAGCATGGCGCGAACGCGGCCGAACGCCGGACCGGCGACGATCGAGTCGCCCACCTTGAGCGTTCCGCGGTGGACCAGCACCGTGGCGACAGGTCCCCGACCACGGTCGAGGTGCGCCTCGATGACGAGACCCTCGGCGTTCTGGTTGGGGTTGGCGCGCAGGTCGAGCGAGGCGTCAGCCGTGAGGATGACGGCCTCGAGCAGGTCGTCGAGACCCGTGCCGGCCTTGGCCGAGACGTCGACGAACATCGTGTCGCCGCCGTACTCCTCGGGCACCAGGCCGTACTCGGTGAGCTGGCCACGGGCCTTGGTCGGGTCGGCGTCGGGCTTGTCGACCTTGTTGACCGCGACGACGATCGGCACGCCGGCGGCCTTGGCGTGGTTGAGCGCCTCGACCGTCTGCGGCATGACGCCGTCGTCGGCCGCGACCACGAGGATCGCGATGTCGGTCGCCTGGGCACCACGGGCACGCATGGCGGTGAACGCCTCGTGACCCGGTGTGTCGATCAGGGTGATGCGACGCTCGGTGCCGTCGACCTCGGTGGCGACCTGGTAGGCGCCGATGGTCTGCGTGATGCCACCGGCCTCCTTGTCGACGACGTTGCTGCTGCGCAGCGCGTCGAGGAGCTTGGTCTTTCCGTGGTCGACGTGACCCATGACGGTGACGACGGGCGGACGCGCGGCCAGGTCGGCCTCGTCACCCTCGTCCTCGCCGAACTCGATGTCGAACGACTCGAGCAGCTCGCGGTCCTCGTCCTCGGGCGAGATGACCTCGACGTTGTAGTTGAGCTCTTCGCCCAGCAACATCAGGGTCTCGTCGTTGGCCGACTGCGTCGCCGTGACGACCTCACCGAGGTGGAACAGCACCTCGACGAGCGATGCGGAGTCGCCGCCGATCTTGTCGGCGAAGTCCGCCAGCGAGGAGCCACGCGTCAGGCGAACGGTCTCGCCGTTGCCCTTGCGGACGCGGACGCCGCCGATGGCGGGCGCCTGCATCTGGTCGAATTCCTGACGCTTCGCGCGCTTGCTCTTGCGGCCACGGCGTACGGGACCGCCGGCGCGACCGAACGCACCCTGCGTGCCACCACGCGTGTTGCGGCCACCGGGGCCACCCGTGCGCGGAGGACCGCTGAAGCCGCCTCCGCCGCCGGGAGCGCCACGACCGGGAGCGCCGCCACCACCGGGGCGACCGGCGTAACCGCCGCCGCCTCCACCGGGAGCGCCACGACCCGGTGCACCACCGGGTCCACCGCGACCGGGAGCTCCACCAGGACCGCCACGACCGGGCGCACCGCGACCGGTCGAGGGGCCGGCGAGGCCGGACTGACGCGGCATCATGGCCGGGTTGGGGCGCGGCATGCCGGTTGCGCCACCAGGCGTCGGACCACCGGCACGTGCAGCCGGCGGACGCGGAGCCTGCATGCCCTGCGTCGACGAGAACGGGTTGTTGCCGGGACGGGCACCGGGTGCCTTGGGGCCGGGACGGGGTCCGGGCGCAGCCGGAGCCGAGGATGCCGCAGCAGCGGGCGCCTCGGGCTCGGCAGCGGGGGCCGGCGTCTCGGCGACCGGGGTCGGCTCGGGCTCGGGCGCGGGCGTCGGGGCGACCCGAGGTCCGGGCGTCGGGCCGGGCGTGCGCGTCGGGGCAGGGGCAGCGGGCGCAGCAGCCTCGGCCGGGGCCGGTGCGGCCTCGGGCTCGGCCTTTGCGGCGGGTGCTGCCTTCTTGGCGGCGGCCTTGCCGCCAGACTTCTTGGCGCCCTGCGCGCGCAGGGCTTCTCCGTGCTCCTCGTTGAGGCGCCGGACGACGGGGGCTTCTACGGTCGAGGAGGCCGACTTCACGTACTCACCCATGTCTTTCAGGGTGGACAGGACGACCTTGCTCTCGACACCGAACTCGCGTGCGAGCTCGTGGACTCTTACAGCCACTCTTCTCCTTCAGGGGGGTCCGACCCCGAAGGAGGATCAGACCACTAGTTGACGAACGTGCTCATTGCGCAGTACTCATCGCGCAGTACTCACTTGGTCTTCATGAGCGAAGTGCTCCGATTTCGTGTCGTGAAGCGCCCATCACGTGGACGCTCCTGGTGGTCAAGCTGTTGGCCCCGGATCCTCGACCAGAGCCGCCACGGCGCTCAGGTCGAGCGGCCCCTCGACTCGAAGGGCCCGACCGAACGCCTTGCGGCGAGTCGCGAGCTCCAGGCACCGGGCCGTGGGATGCAGGTGCGCCCCTCGTCCCGGAAGCGTTCCGTGCGGATCAGGTGTCACGACCGTGGCCGTGGGCTCCTGAACTGCGACGACTCGCACCAGAGTGGTCTTGTCCGCACGTTGCCTGCAACCGATGCACGTCCGGACGACCTCGACCAGTCTACCCGTTTCGCGAAGCGGTCGCGCCATCGAGTCACGCGCCTTCGGTGCGGGGCGCCTCGGTGTCCGAGCGGATGTCGATGCGCCAGCCCGTGAGCTTGGCGGCGAGGCGGGCATTCTGGCCCTCCTTGCCGATCGCGAGCGACAGCTGGAAGTCGGGCACGACGACGCGCGCTGAGCGGGTGGCCTGGTCGACGAGGGTCACGCCCTTGACCTGCGACGGCGACAGCGCGTGAGCGATGAACTCCGCGGGGTCGTCGCTGTAGTCGACGATGTCGATCTTCTCGCCGTGCAGCTCGTGCATCACGTTGCGCACGCGCTGCCCCATGGGCCCGATGCAGGCGCCCTTGGCGTTGACGCCCGGCACGTTGGCCCGCACCGCGATCTTGCTCCGGTGGCCGGCCTCGCGGGCGATCGCGACGATCTCGACCGAGCCGTCGGCGATCTCGGGTGCCTCGAGGGCGAACAGCAGCTTGACCAGGTTGGGGTGCGTCCGCGAGACCTTGACCCGTGGTCCACGCAGGCCCTTCTCGACCTCGTAGACGTACGCCTTGAGGCGCTCGCCGTGGGCGTACTTCTCCTCGGGCACCCGCTCGGAGGCGACGAGGATCGCCTCGATGCGGCCGAGGTCGAGCGCGACGTCACCGGGGCGGCTCTGCTGGATCACGCCGGAGACGATGTCGCCGACCTTGCCGGCGAACTCGCCGTACTTGGACTCGTCCTCCGCGTCGCGGATGCGCTGCATGATGAGCTGGCGGGCGATCGTCGCGGCGAAGCGACCGAAGTCCTCAGGCGTGTCGTCGAACTCCGCTGTGTACTGCGGCGCAGGCCGCTCCTGCGGCTCCTCGCCCTCGGCGGGCTCGGGCGGCAGCTCGGTCTCGATGCGCTCCTTGGCCCAGACCGTCACGTGCCCGCTCTTGCGGTCGAGCTCGACCCGCGCGTGCGGGTGGGAACCACCGGTCTTGTGATAGGCGGACAGCAGAGCCGTCTCGATCGCTTCGACGACGACGTCGAAGGAGATGTCCTTCTCGTGCTCGAGGGCGCGCAATGCGGCCATGTCGATGTCCATCAGGCGTCCTTCCTGTTCAGCTCGGTTTGCACGAGCGCTGTGCTGATCTGGTCATAGGCCAGCCGTTGGCTGGTGTTGCGGCCCTGGATCTCGACACCCTCGTCGTCGCTCTCGCCGATGCGGCCGTCGATCGACGAGTCGTCGGCGAGCCGCAGGCGTACGAGCCGACCGGCGTTGCGACGCCAGTGGCGGGGTTCGGTCAGGGGTCGGTCGACACCGCGCGAGGTGACCTCGAGCGTGTAGGGCTGCGACCCCATCACGTCGGAGGCGTCGAGCTCCTCGGAGAGCGCACGGGTGGCGTCGGTGATGTGGTCGATGCCGACTCCACCGTCACGGTCGAGCGCGATGCGCAGGACCCGCTTGTTGCCGGCCGGGGTGAGCTCGATCGCCTCGAGGTCGAAACCGAGAGCCGACACACATTCATCCACGAGAGTCGCGAGTCGTTGGTCCATGGCTCGTCCTCCAGTGTTCACTTGTGATCCGGCTGGTGTCGGCACCGGCATCGGTGTCGGGTCCACCCTACCCAACCGGCGGCCCTCCGGTGAACGCGACGAGTCGGCTAGCCTGCCGTGGTGATCAGCCGACGCGCGCTCCTGGGAACGGGCGCAGCCACCGTGGCCGTCGCCGCGGGTCTCGGCGGTGCCGCCCTGGCCCACCGGCTCGACGATCTCGCCCGCGGCGTCGGCGTCGAGCCCCACAAGGAGCCCGATCCGGCCGACGACCGGCTCATCGCCCGCATCGCCGCAGACCAGAACGCCTTGCTCGCACGAGTCGAGGCCACGGCAGTCAAGCACCCCAAGCTCGCGCTGAAGCCGTACGTCGCCATCAGCACGGCGCACGCCAAGGCTGTCGGCGTCCCTGCGGTCGTCCCCGACGTCGCCGCCCCGTCGGCCGACCCCACGACGGCCGTCAGCGCACTGGCATCGGCCTACTCCCTGGCGTCGAAGGCCCGCGCAGCAGATTCCGTGCGGGCCACCTCCCCCGCACTTGCCCGCGTCCTGTCGTCGATGTCGGCGGGCCTCGCCCAGTGCGCGCGCGGGGTCGGTGAGCTGCGATGACGTCGACCGAGACGCTGCAGGACTGGCTCGCGCTCGAGCACGAGGCGGTGTGGCTCTATCCCGTCATCGGCGCGCGGTTCGGCGGCCTGGCCGACCGGGCACGCAGGTCGTACGAGAAGCACGGCGACGTGCGCGACGGCCTGCTGGCCCGCCTGCACCAGCTGCACGTCGAGCCGGTCCCGACCGCCCTGTCGTACGACGTGGGGCGGCTGCGGACCAGGCCCCGAGCGCTGACCGCGACCCGCCAGCTCGAGCGTGACATCGCCGCGGTGTGCCTCACGCTGGCCGGTGACAGCACCGGCGACCTGCGGACGTACGCGACGAACGGGTTGCGTCGCGCCGCCCTGGCCGAGCTGACCTGGGGCGGCCGACCGTCAGCGTTCCCCGGCCTGTCCTGAGCCCCGAGATGTGGATGCTGGTGCACCACGCAACCTCGTAGCGTGGTGCACCGCGATCCAAATCTCGGGGACTCAGCCGCGCAGGTGGGCGATGAGGTCGGCGAGCGGCACGTCGGTACGTTCTCCGGTCGCGCGGTCCTTGACCTCCACGACGCCGTCGACGAACCCCTTGCCGACCACGACGATCGTGGGTACGCCGATCAGCTCGGCGTCCTTGAACTTCACGCCGGGCGAGACCTTGCCGAGACGGTCGTCGAAGAGCACCTCGAGGCCCTCGCCGATCAGGTCCTGGTAGACCTGCTCCGCTCCGGCGACCACTGCCTCGTCCTTGCCGGCGAGGACCAGGTGCACGTCGAACGGCGAGAGCTCTTTGGGCCAGACGAGGCCGAGGTCATCGTGCGCGTACTCGGCGACCGCCGCGACCGCGCGTGAGACACCGACACCGTACGAGCCCATCGTCACCGTGACGAGCTTGCCGTTCTCGTCGAGCACCTTGAGGCCGAGCGCGTCGGCGTAGAGCCGGCCGAGCTGGAAGATGTGGCCCATCTCGATGCCGCGGGCGAGCTCGAGCGGCCCTGAACCGTCAGGTGCGGGGTCTCCGGGGCGAATCTCGGCGGCCTCGATCGTGCCGTCGGGGGTGAAGTCGCGTCCGGCGACGAGGTCGATGACGTGCGAGCCCTCGACGTTGGCACCGGTGACCCAGCGGGTGCCCTCGACGACGCGGGGGTCGACGAGGTAGCGGATGCCGGAGTCGCTCTCGGCGCCGAGCGCACCCGGTCCGATGTAGCCCTTGACCAGCGCCGGGTTGGCGGCGAAGTCCTTGTCCTCGAACGGCTCGACCTCGGCCGGCGTGACGACCGCCTCGAGGCGCTTGGCGTCGACCTCACGGTCACCCGGCAGGCCGATCGCGAGCGGTTCGCGGGTGCCGTCGGGGTGGCGCAGGATCACGAGCACGTTCTTGAGCGTGTCGGACGCGGCCCAGGGGCGGTCGTCGCGCGGGAACGCTTCGTTGAGGTGCGCCACGAGCGTGTCGATCGTGGGGGTGCCGGGAGTCTGCTCCGCATGAGCGGCGGGAGCGTCGTCGTACGGGATGGCGTCGGGCACGACGGTCGTGACGGCCTCGACGTTGGCGGCGTAGCCACCGGGCGAGCGTACGAACGTGTCCTCACCGGTCTCGGAGACCGCGAGGAACTCCTCGCTCGCCGACCCACCCATCGCGCCGGACTGAGCGTGCACGATGACGTACTCGAAGCCCAGACGGTCGAAGATGCGCACGTACGCCTCGCGGTGCGCCTGGTAGGACGCCGCCAGACCCTCGTCGTCGACGTCGAACGAGTAGGAGTCCTTCATGATGAACTCGCGCCCGCGCAGGATGCCCGCACGGGGGCGCGCCTCGTCGCGGTACTTCGTCTGGATCTGGTAGAGGCTCAGGGGCAGGTCCTTGTAGGACGAGTAGAGGTCTTTGACCAGCAGCGTGAAGAACTCCTCGTGCGTCGGGCCGAGCATCATGTCGTTGCCCTTGCGGTCCTTGAGCCGGAACACGTTGGGGCCGTAGTCGGTCCAGCGCCCCGAGGCCTCGTAGGGCTCGCGGGGCAGCAGCGCCGGGAAGCGCACCTCCTGCGAGCCGATCGACTCCATCTCCTCGCGGATGATCTTCTCGACGTTGGCGAGGACCTTGAGGCCGAGCGGCAGCCAGGAGTAGATGCCAGGGGCCACGCGACGGACGTAGCCGGCGCGCACCAGGAGCTTGTGGCTCGGCACCTCGGCGTCGGCCGGATCGTCGCGGAGCGTACGCAGGAAGAGCCGGGACATTCGCATGATGACGACCTTATTCGGTCGGCCTCACGTCAGCTGCGGGCGGCCTTCATCGCGATGCGGATCATCGGCAGCTGCAGCGGGAGACGCAGCACGGTGCCGAGCGTGAACCACCACGGCTTGCGCGAGTCGCGCGCCGCGTCCAGCGACATCTGCACGTTGGCCGGGAACACCGCCACGAGCAGTGCGGCCGAACCCAGTCCACCCAGGCGCCGCCCGCGGGGATGCAGCAGCATCCCGGCCAGGGCAAGCTCCGCCGCACCCGAGATCTGCACGAGCTCACGCTTGCGCGGCAGGGGCTTGGGCACGATCGCTTCGTACGTGCGAGGGCTCACGAAGTGCAGCACACCGGAAACCGTGAAGATGGCGGCGAGGACCTTGATGTCACGACTCATGCTGCGAGCGTAGTGGCGGGCGCGAGTGCCGGCTGGTCGAGTCTCAGAGCAGGATCGACGCGAACGTCGCCGTCTGCTCGAAGCCGACGCGTTCGTACGCTCGGCGGGCCGGCGTGTTGTGGTCGTTGACGTAGAGGGTGACGATCGACGCCACCGTCGCGCGGGCCTGCTGCACGACCGCAGCGAGCGCGGGAGCGGCGATGCCCTGCCCTCGCAGGTCCGGCCTGACGTAGACGCCCTGGATCTGGCAGGCGTAGGGCGTCGCGGCGCCGACCTCGGCCTTGAACAGCACGTCGCCGTCCTCGATGATCGCGAACGCCCACCCCTGCGAGATCAGCTGTGCGACGCGCGCGCGGTAGCCGCTGCGGTTGCCGATCTCGGGGTCGACGCCGACCTCCTCGGTGAACATCGCGACGCAGGCCGGATAGACCGTGTCGAACTCGTCGAGGACCACCGGTCGTACGCGCGGGTCGGGGCGCAGGTGGCTGTCGTGCTCGAGCACCATGAACGGCTGGTCGAGGCGCGGCGAGCGAGCCGGGCCCCAGTGCGGCTCGAGGCGTTTCCACATCGGCAGCACGGCGTCGCGCGGCCCGACGATCGACGACGGCCGCACGTTGTCGGAGATCGCCTGCTCAGCGAACGCCTCGACGGCGGCCGGAGTGGCCTGCGCCGGTACGACGTTGGCACCGGCGTGGCACGCCGAGACCAGAGCACCGTCCTCGAAGTAGCCCCAGACCTGCCCGCCCAGCCAGCGGGTCTGCAGCTTGGTGGCGTCGACGCGGTTGCGGATGAACAGGTTGACCAGCGGATCGCGGTCGAGGAGCGCGTTGAGCTCAGGCAGGTCAGACGTCGTCAGCGGACGGACGTGCGTCGTCGTCTTGAGCACAGCGCCTCCCTGGGTGGTGTCACCAGCCTACGACGGAGTGGGGGCGGGTGCCCGCGGCGCACCGCTCAGCTGACGGTGACGGCCGGCGAGCCGCCCTCGACGGGCTCCATGCCCTCGGCGATGCGCATGGCTTCCTCGATCAACGTCTCGACGATCTTGGACTCCGGCACGGTCTTGATGACCTCGCCCTTGACGAAGATCTGGCCCTTGCCGTTGCCGGACGCCACGCCCAGGTCGGCCTCGCGGGCCTCCCCCGGTCCGTTGACGACGCAGCCCATGACGGCGACGCGCAGCGGCACCTCCATGCCCTCGAGGCCGGCGGTGACCTCCTCGGCGAGCGTGTAGACGTCGACCTGGGCGCGACCACACGACGGGCACGACACGATCTCGAGCTTGCGCTCGCGCAGGTTGAGCGACTGCAGGATCTGCAGGCCGACCTTGACCTCCTCGACCGGCGGGGCCGACAACGAGACGCGGATCGTGTCGCCGATGCCCTGGCTCAGCAGCGCGCCGAACGCCGTGGCGCTCTTGATCGTGCCCTGGAACGCCGGCCCGGCCTCGGTGACGCCGAGGTGCAGCGGCCAGTCGCCGCGCTGCGACAGCTGCTCGTACGCCTGCACCATCACGACTGGGTCGTTGTGCTTGACCGAGATCTTGAAGTCGTGGAAGTCGTGCTCCTCGAACAGCGACGCCTCCCACACGGCGGACTCGACGAGCGCCTCGGCGGTCGCCTTGCCGTACTTGTCGTAGATGCGCTTGTCGAGCGAGCCGGCGTTGACGCCGATGCGGATCGAGACGCCGGCATCCTTGGCGGCGCGGGCGATCGCGCCGACCTGGTCGTCGAACTTGCGGATGTTGCCGGGGTTGACCCGGACGGCCGCGCAGCCCGCGTCGATCGCCGCAAAGACGTACTTGGGCTGGAAGTGGATGTCGGCGATGACCGGGATGTTGGAGTGCTTGGCGATCTCCGGCAGCGCGTCGGCGTCGTCCTGGCTCGGGCACGCCACACGCACGATGTCGCAGCCAGCCGCGGTGAGCTCGGCGATCTGCTGCAGCGTCGTGTTGACGTCGGAGGTCAGCGTCGTGGTCATCGACTGCACCGAGATGGGTGCGTCGCCGCCGACGTCGACCGTGCCGACCTTGATCTTGCGCGTCTTGCGCCGCGGTGCCAGCACCGGAGGCGGCATGGCGGGGAGTCCGAGATCTGTCATGGTTTTCAGCTCAATTTCACGGGGTTGACGATGTCGGCGTAGATCAGGATCACACTCATCAGCATAAGGAGGGCACCCACGGCGTAGGCGACCGGCAACATCTTGGCGACGTCGACGTATCCGGGGTCGGGCCGGCCGCGCATCCGGGCGATCCCACGGCGCACGGCCTCGTAGAGCGCACCGGCGATGTGTCCGCCGTCGAGCGGCAGCAGCGGGATGAAGTTGAACAGGGCGAGGAACAGGTTGAGCCCCGCGAGCAGCACCAGCACGCGCTGGATCCGCTCGCCCCAGGTCGGGTCGTCGACGGTGACCATCTCACCGGCGACGCGGCTCGCGCCGACCACGCTGATCGGCCCGTCGGCGTCGCGCTTGCCGCCGAACGCGGCCTTGGTGACGTCGACCATGCGCTGCGGCAGGTGGGCGATCGCCTGGGCCGTGCCCTTGACGTACGTCCCCATGGTCGACACGACGTAGCCGGGACCCTGGCGGACGTACGACTCGGTGGGCGCGACGCCCAGGAAGCCGACGTCGACGGTCTTGGTCGGGTCGTCGATGTCAGCACGCGCGAGGACCGACGTGGCGACGCTGACCTCGCGCGGCTTGCCGTCGCGCTCGAAGCCGATGTCGGCCTCACGGGAGCCGTTGGCGCGGATGAGCTTGGTGAGCTCGTCCCACGACGAGACCTGGTGCCCGTTGAACGAGGTGATCTTGTCGCCCGGGAGCAACCCGGCCTTCTTGGCCGGGGTGACCGGGTCCTTCGACGTGCAGGTGCGGCCGGCCTCGGCGTCGCTGATGGCACAGTCGGACACCGTCTGGACCGTCGTGGACGGCTTGAGCGCACCGAAGCCCATGAACACGATCGTGAACAGCACGATCGCGATGAGGACGTTGACCATCGGGCCGCCGGCCATGACGATCAGCTTCTGCCACCACGGCTTGCGGTAGAACAGCCGGTCGAGGTCCTTGTCGTCGACGTGCTCGTACTCGGCGTTGCGGGCGTCCGAGATCAGCTGGGTGAACAACCCCGTGTTGGTCTTGCGCACCTCGTGCGGGTCGGCGTCCTTGGCCGGCGGCAGCATGCCGACGAGCTTGACGTAGCCGCCGAGCGGGATCGACTTGATGCCGTACTCGGTCTCGCCGCGCTTGACCGACCACACGGTGTTGCCGAAGCCCACGAAGAACTGGGTGACCTTGATGCCGAACTTCTTGGCCGGCAGCATGTGGCCGAGCTCGTGCAGGCCGATCGAGACGGCGACGCCGATGATGAACCCCACGACTCCGAGGGTGTAGATCAGCGCGTTCATCGTTTCTCCACCAGCTCCGCGGCCCGGGTGCGGGCCCATGCATCGGCGCCGAGCACGCCGTCGAGGGTCAGGTCCTGGCGGGCGACGTCCGGATCGGCAAGATGCTCGTCGAGGACGATGCCCACCGTGTCCACTATGCCGAGGAAGTCCAAGTCGCCGGCCACGAATGCGTCGACACACACCTCGTTGGCGGCGTTGAACACGGCGGGTCCCGTACGCCCGAACGTGCCGGCCTTGCGCGCCAGGCTCACGGCGGGAAACGCCTCGTCGTCGAGCGGGAAGAACTCCCACGTTGCCGGCTGCGTCCAGTCGCACCCCGCGGCGGCATCGGGCACGCGGTCGGGCCAGGCGAGACCGAGGGCGATCGGCAGCTTCATGTCCGGCGGCGACGCCTGGACCATGGTGGCGCCGTCGATGAACTCGACCATCGAGTGGACGATCGACGGCGGGTGCACCACGACATCGATGCGATCGAAGCCGATGTCGAACAGCAGGTTGGCCTCGATCACCTCGAGCCCCTTGTTGACCAGCGTTGCGGAGTTGATCGTGATGACCGGGCCCATGTCCCACGTCGGGTGCGCCATCGCTTCAGCAGGCGTGACGTCGGCGAGCTCTGCGCGCGTACGACCCCGGAACGGGCCGCCACTGGCGGTGACGATGAGCCGGCGGACCTCGTCGCGCCGTTCGCCCCGCATGGCCTGGGCGAGGGCGGAGTGCTCGGAGTCGACCGGCACCAGCTGGCCGGGCTTGGCGGCGCCGATCACGAGCTCGCCGCCGATGATCAGCGACTCCTTGTTGGCGAGCGCCAAGGTCGTACCTGCTTCGAGCGCGGCCAGCGTCGGGAGCAGCCCGACGGCACCGGTCATGCCGTTGAGCACCACGTCGCACTCGATGCGCGCGACGTCGACCGCCGCATCGGGCCCGGCGAGGAGACGAGGCACGCGGTGGTCGCCCTGGGCGTACCCCTTGCGCTGTGCCTCCGCGTAGAGCGCGAGCTGCACGTCCTCAGCTGCACTCGCCTTGGCGACGGCGACGAGCGGCACGTCGAACGCGATCGCCTGCTCGGCGAGCAGGCGCGGGTTGCCGCCACCGGCGGCCAGCGCGACGACCTCGAACCGATCGGGGTTGGCGGCGATGACCTCGAGGGCCTGGGTCCCGATGGATCCCGTTGAGCCGAGTACGGCGACACGCTTGCGCATCCCACCATTGTCCCTGATGCGCCCCCGGTGACCTACTGGCCCGGAGATGCAGGATGGCGACCTCCCCGAAGGGAAGTCGCCATCCTGGGTGAGCCCCGGAGCGGCGGCAGACGAGGGATGTCCTGTCGCCGCGCCCCCTCCGCCCCGGGAGATCGTTACTTGACCTCGGTCTTCAGCACCCGGCGCAGACCGACGAGGCCGGGGACGACGACCCACAACAGGAGCGCGAAGATGAACCGGACGTAGTCGATCGCCCCGACGCTCACGGCGTTGCCGTCGAAGTCCTCCCCGGTGGACAGCGGCGCCGCCGCGTAGTTGAAGTCCAGCCAGGGGATGAGGTCCTTGGCCCAGTCGAAATTGAAGTACAGGGGCGGGTAGACCATCATCGGCAGCAGCAGCGCGACGATGTAGAACACCACGATCGTGGCCGCTGAGTTGAGGAAGAGCATCGAGAGCGCGAACGCCATCAGGAAGAACGCGATCTGGAGTCCAGCTGCCCACACCACGTCCGACACGCTGAGGTTCCAGACGGTGTCGTATCCGCCGACCGAGGCGCCCAGGACGTTGCCGACGGCTCCCAGCAGGATGGCGATGACGATCGTCGTGACCGCGAGCACCAGGACCGCAGCAAGCTTCGCGCCGATGATCTTGCTGCGACGCGGCTCGAGGGTGAACAGCGAGAGGTGACTCCGCTGCCCCCACTCCCCTGTAATCGTCACGATCGCAAAGACGGGAAGGAGCAGCGACAACGGGATCGACATGATCTGGGAGAAGCCCGCTGCCTTGATGACCGTGCCGTCGTCCAGGCCCACGACCAGGAGGCAGATGCCCAGCGTGAGGACGATCAGGATCCCGGTGGAGATCATCAGCCACATGCTGGCTCGCGTGTCGAACATCTTCCGGAGCTCGACCTTGAACAGCCGGCTGAACGGGACCGCCGGCTTGCTGGTGTCGATGGTGGCTACTGCGGTGCTCATGACTGTGCTCCTTCGGTGGGGATGACCTCGCGCTGCGTGTCGGAGGTGAGCTCGAGGAACATCTCCTCCAGGCCTGCACCCTCCGCGGGTCGCAGCTCGATGAGCGCGACCCCTGCGGCGGCAGCAGCCTTGCCGACCTGTTCGGGCGTGGATTCCGTACGGAGTCCGCCGTCGCCCGACGGCTTCGAGGTGAGACCGGCAGTGGTCAGCGCGTTCGCGAGGGCCGACATGTCGCCGGCCTTGACGAACGTCCCGGCGGTCTGCAGGAGCTCCGCCTTGGTGCCCTCGGCGACGATCCTGCCGTGTCCGATGACGATGATCTCGTCGGCGATGATCTCGATCTCGTGCAGCAGGTGCGACGACAGCAGCACGGTGCCGCCACGGTTGGCGTACTCGCGGAGCAGGCTGCGCATCCAGTGGATGCCGGCCGGGTCGAGGCCGTTGGCCGGCTCGTCCAGGATCAGGATCTTGGGATCACCCAGCAGCGCGTTGGCGATGCCGAGGCGCTGCCGCATGCCGAGCGAGTAGTTGCGCACGCGGCGCTTCGACTCCTCCGGTGTCAGGCTGACGAGCTTGATCATCTCGTCGACGCGTGACATCGGGAGGCCCATCGTCAGGGCGCTGAGCGTCAGGATCTCCCGTCCGGTGCGGCCTGCGTGCTGCGCCGAGGCGTCCAGCAGCACACCGACCTGGGTGCCGGGGTTCGGGATGTCGTGATAGTGGACGCCGGCGACGCGCGCGTCACCTGCGGTGGGAAGCGTGAGGCCGGCCATGATGCGCATCGTGGTCGACTTGCCGGCCCCGTTCGGGCCGAGGAAGCCGGTGACCGTGCCGGGCTCGCACTCGAATGAGATGTCGTCGACGGCTTTGAAGCCGCCGTACGTCTTGGTGAGTCCTTCAACTGTGATCATGACACCCAGTCTGCCCGCGGGGAGGTGCACAAACATCGGTCGAGCGACCATTGATCGCTAGCCGAAAGTATGAGAAGGGCGAGCCGATAGACCGTCGTGCCTCACCCGCATGACCCCTAGCCTTGGAGAGTGCAGGCCGTCGACTACCAACCACCGCTCCGCTGGTGGAACCACGCCTGGCGCTATGCCCTCGTGCTCACCATCTCGGGCATCGCGTGGTTCGAGATCGCGTACTGGCAGTGGGACCACAGCCGGTTCTGGTTCTGGAGCGACCTGGGCCTCGGCCTGGCCGGGCTCGTGGCGGTCCACTGGCGCCGACGTTTCCCTGTGACGGTCGCCGTCCTCACCAACATCGCGTCGTTCGTGTCGTGGTCGTCAGCCGGCCCCGGCACGCTCGCCCTGGTGTCGCTGTCCACCCGGCGCCGCTGGCGCGAGGTCCTCCCGGTCGGTGGTCTCGCCGTCGCGGCAAGCCTGTTCGCCGAGAGCCACAACCCGGTCAGCGACGACGTCCTGGCGTTCACGATCCCGTTCATCGTCGCGATCATCGCCGTGTCGGTCGGCTGGGGCATGTACATCGGCTCACGCCGCGAGCTGCTCGCCACCCTGCGCGAACGCGCCCGCACGGCCGAGTCGGAGCAGGCCGCGCGCGTCGCCCAGGCGCGTACGGCCGAGCGTGGTCGCATCGCCCGCGAGATGCACGACGTCCTGGCGCACCGCATCTCGCTCGTCACGATGCACGCCGGCGCGCTGACGTTCCGCGAGGACCTCACCGCCGAGGAGATGCGCGCCACGGCGGCCGTGATCCAGGAGAGCTCGCACCAGGCCCTCGTCGAGCTGCGGGACGTGCTGGGCATCCTGCGCGCCGATGCCGGCGACTCCAGCCCCGAGCGCCCGCAACCCTCGGCAGTCGACCTGCCGGCACTGCTCGACGAGGCACGGGCGACCGGCATGCGGATCGAGACCGAGGAGCTGGTGGCGCTCGACGGCGTCCCCGAGACCCTCGGACGTACGCTCTACCGCGTCGTCCAGGAAAGCCTGACGAACGCCCGCAAGCACGCCCCCAACACCCTGGTCACGGTGTCGGTGACCGGCAGCCCGTGGACCGGGCTGTCGATCGTCGTCTCCAATCCGCTCGAGGTCGGCTCGAGCCGCGTCGCCGTCCCCGAGTCGGGCCTTGGGTTGATCGGGCTGGCGGAGCGTACGGCCTTGGTCGGCGGCAAGCTGATGCACCGGATCACCCCGTCCCGCGAGTTCGTCGTCGAGGCATGGCTACCGTGGCCGGCATGACGACACGGGTGCTGCTCGCCGACGACGATCCCCTCGTACGGGCTGGCCTGGCGCTGATCCTCGGCGGCTCCGACACCATCAGCGTCGTCGGCGAGGCCGCCAACGGCCAGGAGGCCGTCGACGCCGTGCATGCGGGCGGCATCGACGTGGTGCTGATGGACATCCGCATGCCGGTGCTCGACGGCATCGCGGCGACGTCCGCCGTGCTCGAGCTGCCGGATCCTCCCAAGGTCATCGTGCTGACGACGTTCGACGCCGACGAGTACGTCGTCCGGGCCCTGGCGGCGGGCGCCAACGGCTTCCTGCTCAAGGACACACCTCCGGCCGAGATCGTCGCGGCGATCGGCAAGGTCGTCGACGGCGAGCCGATGCTGTCGCCGACGATCACCCAGCAGCTCATCCGTCAGGTGACCGACGCCGCGCCCGGCCAGCGCGACGATGCGGCGGCGCGGTCGCGCGTCTCGTGCCTGACGGACCGCGAGCGCGAGGTGGCGATCGCCGTGGGCGGTGGCTCCTCGAACGCCGAGATCGCCGCCGACCTCCACATGAGCATCGCGACGGTCAAGGCGCACATCTCGCACATCTTCACCAAGCTCGACGCGACGAACCGCGTCCAGGTCGCCATCGCGATGCACGACGCCGGCCTGCTCTAGCCGACTTTTGAAGCGTTGCGCATGTTCTGCAGTTCAAGAACCTGCGCAACGCTTCAAAAGTTGGCGGTGCCGCCCAGGGCCGTCAGGAGTGGGCGGCGTTGAAGGCCTCGATCACCTTGGACGGTGCTCGCCTGTTGTCGCTGACCTGATGGCCATTCGCGCGAGCCCACTCCCGGAGGTCGTGGATCGTGTAGCCCTCGCGGATCGCGACCCCGGAGCCACCGCGCCCACGGCTGCTGCGTGGCGTGTAGGTGTCGCGGACCTCCTCCGCACCGTCCAGCAGGTTGCGCAGGAAGTCGTCGACGGCCTTCTTGGACTCGTCGGACAGGTAGAGGTCGTACGTCCGCCCGTTGATCCGGTAGCGCTCAGGGGGCGTGTCGGGGTGGAGCTCCTTGCCGTCGTAGTCGTCGATCACGGTGACGATCGGTTCGGGGACGATCTCGCGCTTGGGCATGCGGTCTCCTTCGGCTGGACGCGGTCAGGATAGTCCAGCCCACGCCCGTTCGATCGGGATGTTGCGCTGCAGGACGTTGACCGCTGCCCGATGCCCCGACGCCATGGCGGCGGTGACCGTCGCGGGGTCGTCGGTCCACGTCGCCTCGCCTGCGATGTGCAGGACACCGCCGACGGGGGTCGCCAGGTCGTCGTGGTCCGCGGTCGTCGAGCCGACCGTCATGTACGCGTACGAGCCGCGCGCGAAGCGGTCACCCTGCCAGTCGGTGACGTGGACCTCGACCGGCTCCTCCACCCGGTCGCCATACAGCCGTCGCAGCTGCGCGAGCACCGACTCCGCGATCCGCGACTGGTCCCACCCACGGGTGGCGACGGCCGCCGGCCCTGCGGCGAACGTCAACAGCGTCGGGGTGCCGTCGAGCGAGGTGAGGTCGTACCAGGAGTGCCACCACGCCCCTTCTGGACCCTGCTGGCGTACGACGTAGACACCCTCGTCCCAGAACCGGGTCCGGAACCGCAGGAAGACCTTCTCGAAGGCGTTCATCTCGAGCCGGCTCAGCGCGCCGGCCACCGGCTCGGGCAGCGGAGGCTCGATGACGAGGTCGGCGGTTCGCAGGACCCCGACCGGCACCGTGAGGACGACGGACCGGGCCGACATCTCGCTCCCCCCGACGGTGACGACCACGCCGTCGGACCCCCACCGCACGTGCGACACGACCTGGCCGAGGCGGATGTCGAGCCCCTCGGCGAGATGTTCGGGCAGGCGGTCGTACCCGTCAGGGAACACCACCTCGTCCCCGTCGATCACGTCGTCGTCGAGACCGTGCGCCGCGAGGTCCTGGCTCGCCACCCCGTACTGCTCCTCCGAGCGATGCCGGAGGTACTCACGGACCCGCTCGGTGCGCGCCCCGTCCCAGCCCAACGACGCGAGGGCGCTCTCGGTGACGTCGGCGTACGAGGCGTCCGCGTCTGAGGCCGCGATGACGTCAGGCAGCAGCGAGTCGACCGTGTGGATGTCGTCGGTGAAGCGCCGCGCCGCGGCGTCCGGCAGGCGCTGGCCGTCCGGGCCGTAGTACGCGATCGGCCGGCCGTCCGGCTGGTAGCCGCCCACGGTGAACTCGTGCATCCGCATGCCGAACGCCTTCGCGGCCGCTGCGACCGGGCTGTCGGTCGTCCCGTGGATCCACGAGGCTCCGAGATCCGTTGCCCGCCCGTCACGTCGGTCGGTCCACACGCGCCCGCCGACCCGATCGCGCGCCTCGAGCACGACCACTCGTACGCCTTCGCGCGCCAGGAGCCTCGCCGCCGTCAGCCCGGCCACGCCGGCACCGACGACGATCGCGTCCGGCTCGTCCGCCATCGCTACGCGTCCAGGTTGGTCATGACGTGCTTGATGCGGGTGTAGTCCTCGAGACCGTACATCGACAGGTCCTTGCCGTATCCGGAGTGCTTGAAGCCGCCGTGCGGCATCTCGGCGACGATCGGGATGTGCGTGTTGATCCAGACGCAGCCGAAGTCCAGACGCCGGGCCATGCGCATCGCGCGACCGTGGTCCTTGGTCCACACCGATGACGACAGTCCGTAGTCCACGCCGTTGGCCCAGCGCACGGCCTCGTCCTCGTCGCTGAACTGCTGCACGGTGATGACCGGGCCGAAGATCTCGTCCTGGCTGGCGTGGTCGTCCTGCAGGAGCCCCGAGAGCACGGTCGGCTCGAAGAAGTAGCCGTCACCGAGGGCCGTCAGGCGCGATCCGCCGGTCTCCAGTCGCGCATGGTCGGGCAGGGAGTCGATGAACTCCTTGACGTGAGCGAGCTGGTTGGCGTTGTTGACCGGTCCGAGATCGACGTCGTCGTCCGGCATGCCGACCTTGGTGCCGCGGGCGGCCTCGGTCAGCGCCGCCGTGAAGTCGGCGGCGACCCGCGGGTGGACCAGCACGCGCGTCGCGGCGGTGCAGTCCTGGCCGGCGTTGAAGTATCCGGCGCCGGCGATGCCCTCGGCGGCGGCCGCGAGGTCTGCGTCGTCGAACACCACGACGGGCGCCTTGCCGCCGAGCTCGAGGTGGGGCTTCTTGAGGTCTGCGGCTGCCGCTGCGGCGACCTCCATGCCGGCGCGTACGGAACCGGTGATCGCGACCATCTGCGGCGTCGGGTGGGTCACCAGCGCGCGACCGGTGTCCCGGTCACCGCACACGACGTTGAACACGCCCGGCGGGAAGAACTCCTGCGCGATCTCGGCGAGCAACGTCGTGGAGGCCGGTGTCGTGTCACTGGGCTTGAGCACGATGGTGTTGCCGGCTGCCAGGGCGGGAGCGATCTTCCAGATCGCCATGACGAACGGATAGTTCCAGGGCGTCACCTGCGCCACCACGCCGATCGGCTCACGACGGATCATCGAGGTGTGGCCACGCAGGTACTCCCCCGCCGACTTCCCCTCGAGCACCCGCGCCGCGCCCGCGTAGAACGTCACGGCGTCGAGCGCCTGGCCGAGGATCTCCTCGGTCAGCGTGAGCGCCTTGGGCTTGCCGGTGTCACGCGACTCCACGTCCACGATCTCGTGCGCCCGGTCCTCGATCGCCCCGGCGAGCTGGTGGAGCATCTTCGACCGTTCGTACGGCGTGGTGTCCCGCCACGCCTCGAACGCCGTCGCGGCAGCACGGAACGCGCGATCGACATCCTCCGCGCCCGACAGCGGCGCCGAGGCGTACACCCGACCGGTCGACGGATCGATGACGTCGTACGTCGCACCGCTCACCGCTGGGACGAGTTCTCCGTTGATGACGTTAGTGATGGCTCGATCCATGTCACACATCCAACCTCAATCTCCCGCCTGAGGCAACGGAATCCGAAGTAAACAGCAGATCACACGACGAATTCCCTTGTCTTTGTGCGAGGTGTGTTGCGATCATGGCTGCATGAGCTACTCCGACGAGGACTACACCCGACTGCAGAAGGCCGGCAAGCGCCACCTGTGGATGCACTTCTCCCGCCACGGGAGCTACGACGACGCCCACGACATCCCCATCATCACCAAGGGCGACGGCATGTACGTGTGGGACGCCAAGGGCCGCAAGTATCTCGACGGGCTCGCCGGGCTGTTCGTGGTCCAGGCCGGGCACGGCCGCCGGGAGCTGGCCGAAGCCGCCGCGAAGCAGGCTGCCGAGCTCTCGTTCTTCCCCATCTGGACGTTCGCCCACCCCAACGCGATCGAGCTCGCCGAGCGCGTCGCCTCGTACGCTCCGGGTGACCTCAACCGGGTGTTCTTCACGACCGGCGGCGGCGAGGCGGTCGAGACCGCGTGGAAGGCCGCGAAGCAGTACTTCAAGCTCACCGGCAAGCCGCTCAAGACCAAGGTCATCAGCCGGCAGATCGCCTATCACGGCACCCCGCACGGCGCGCTCTCGATCACCGGGATCCCGGCGCTCAAGCAGATGTTCGAGCCGCTCGTGCCGTCGACCGTGCACGTGCCCAACACGAACTTCTATCGCGCGCCCGAGCACGGCGACAACCTCGACGACTTCAGCATCTGGGCCGCCGACCAGATCGAGCACGCGATCCTCGCCGAGGGTCCCGACACGGTCGCCGCGGTGTTCCTCGAGCCGGTGCAGAACGCCGGCGGCTGCTTCCCGCCGCCGCCCGGCTACTTCCAGCGCGTACGCGAGATCTGCGACCGCCACGACGTGCTGCTGGTCTCGGACGAGGTCATCTGCGCGTTCGGGCGGCTCGGCGAGATGTTCGGCGCCACGAGATACAACTATGTGCCCGACATGATCACGTGCGCCAAGGGGCTGACGTCGGGCTACTCCCCGCTCGGCGCGATGATCGCGACCGACCGGGTCATGGAGCCGTTCCTGCAGGGTGACAACAGCTTCGCCCACGGCTACACGTTCGGCGGGCATCCCGTGTCGACGGCCGTCGCGATGGCGAACCTCGACATCTTCGAGCGGGAGAAGCTCAACGAGAACGTCCGCGCCAACGAGGGCGCGTTCCGGGCGACGCTCGAGAAGCTGCTCGACCTCGACATCGTCGGCGACGTGCGCGGTGACGGCTTCTTCTACGGCATCGAGCTGGTCAAGGACAAGGCGACCAAGGAGACGTTCGACGACGACGAGTCCGAGCGGCTGCTGCGCGGGTTCCTCTCCAAGGCGCTGTTCGAGAACGGCCTCTACTGTCGCGCCGACGACCGCGGCGACCCGGTCATCCAGCTCTCGCCGCCGATCATCGCCGAGCAGGCCCACTTCGACGAGATGGAGTCCATCTTGCGAGCGGTGTTGATCGAGGCTCAGGGTCACCTCTAGGCCGCGGTTTACCAAGAGGTCACGGCATACAGCCACTCCTCAGGGCGTACGCGCCTTGAGGAGTGGCTGTTTGCCGTGCTGAGTCCGCGGCGCGGCGAAGTTTGCCCTGACCTCTTGGTAAGCCACCAACCAGGTCAGGCGGCGAGGGCCTTCTCCTGGCTGCGGCGCCGGATCTCGTTGCCCACGACGATGATGATCGAGATCACGAACATCGCGGTGCCGATCACGTTGACCTCCATCGGCACGCCGCGCTGGTTGGCGCCGTAGACGAACATCGGGAACGTCACTTCCTGACCAGCGTTGAGGTTCGTGATGATGAAGTCGTCGAACGACAGCGAGAAGCTCAGGAGCGCCGCACCGATGATGCCCGGCAGCACGAGCGGGAACGTCACCCGCCAGAACGTCTGCGACTCCGTCGCATAGAGGTCCATCGCGGCCTGCTCAAGATTGTCGTTGAGCCCGCTCAGACGCGCCTTGACCGTCACGATGACGAACGACAGGCAGAACATCACGTGCGCGATCAGGATCGTCCAGAAGCCCAGGCCGAACGGCAGGATCTTCTGCATCGACACGAACAGTGCCAGCAGCGACGAGCCCATCACGATCTCGGGCGAGGCCATCGGCAGGAAGATGATGACATTGGCCGCCGAGCGTCCCGCGAAGCGGTGGCGTACGAGCGCGAACGCCGCGAGCGTGCCGATGATCGTCGCAACCAGCGTGGCCCAGAAGGCAATCTGGATGCTGAGCCACACGGAGCCACCCATGCCGTCGGCCCAGCTGCCGGGATGAAGCCAGTGGTCCATCGTGAACTTCTGGAACTTGTAGACGTTGCGCGACTTGCTGCTGTCGTTGAAGCTCATCAGCACCACGACGGCGATCGGCACGAACGTGTAGATCAGGATCAGCAGGCCGAGACCCAGGATCAGGTGCTCGCCAACCCAGCGGCGTGCGGCTCTCATACGAGCTCCTCCGTCCCGGCCGTGCGGACGTACCACATCACGGCGCCCACGATGATGACCATCAGGATCACCGACAACGCTCCGGCCGCTGCGTAGTCACCCTGACTGGTGAACAGGCTCTGGATCGTGTTGCCGACCATCCGCGTGTTGGGGCTGCCCAGGAGCTGCGCGTTGACGTAGTCGCCGGCCGCCGGGATGAACGTCAGCAGGGTGCCCGCGACGACGCCCGGGAGTGAGAGCGGGAACGTCACCTTGAAGAATCCGCGTATCGGCGAGGCGTAGAGATCGCCGGCCGCCTCGATCAAGCGGATGTCGACCTTCTCGAGGCTCGCGTAGAGCGGCAGCACCATGAACGGCAGGAAGTTGTAGGTCAGCCCGGCGATGACCGCGAACGGGGTCGCCAGCAGCCGGTCGTCCGTGGTCGTCAGACCGACGAAGTTGAGCAGGTTCGTCAGGTGGATCGTCTGCGCGAAGCTCACGACCCAACCGTCGTCCGCGAGGATCAGCTTCCACGACAGCGTGCGCAACAGGAAGCTCGTGAAGAACGGCGCGATGACCAGCACCAGCATGAGGTTCTTCCAACGGCCGGCCTTGAACGCGATCGCGTAGGCCAGCACATAACCCACGACCAGGCAGATGAGAGTTGCCGTTCCTGCGTAGGCGATGGAGCGGAGGAGCTGGCCCCAGTACTTGCTGAGTGCGTCGCCGAAGTTCGCGAAGTGCCACGTCATGTCGTAGCCCGTGAGCGGCGACCCCTTGGGGTCGAACAGGCTCGTCGCCACCAGCGAGTAGAACGGGATGACGAAGAACACCAGCAGCCAGAGCGCGCCGGGCAGGATCAGCCAGTAGCCGGTGAGCTTGCGGCCACCCCTCGGCGGGGTGGGGGCATCGTGTGGATTCGCCGGAGCCACGCCGGCAGTCGAGGTCATCTACTCGTCCTCGATCCCGGCTTTGGCATCCTGGCTGGCGTCGAGCAGGAAGGCGTACTCGGGGCGCCACGACACGTCGACCTTGGTGCCGACCGGGAACAGACCGCGCGCTCCGGTGTTCTGCTCGAACACCATGAGCTCCTGGCCCCAGGGCATCTTGACCATGTACTGCGTGCTGACGCCGACAAAGCTGACGTCGGTGACGTAGCCCCCGGTGATCACGTCACCGGGCGCGTCGATCGGCTCGCCCGCGGCGGCGATCAGCACCTTCTCCGGGCGGATGCCGAGCCAGCCCTTGCCGGACTCCGAGTGCGCGCGTTCCGCCGGCACGGACGCGAGCGCACCCTGCACCCGCACCGTGACCTGACCACCCTCCCGGCCCTGGATGTCGGCCTCGATGAGGTTGGACTGGCCGAGGAAGTTGGCGACGAACGTCGTCCGAGGATTCTCGTAGAGCTCGTTGGGGGCACCCATCTGCTCGATGACGCCCTGGTTCATCACCGCGATGGTGTCGGCCATCGTCATGGCCTCCTCCTGGTCGTGGGTGACGTGGACGAACGTCAGGCCGACCTCGGTCTGGATGCGCTTGAGCTCGAGCTGCATGCCGCGCCGCAGCTTGAGGTCGAGAGCGCCCAGCGGCTCGTCGAGGAGCAGCACCTCCGGCTGGTTGATCAAGGCGCGGGCCAGGGCGACGCGTTGCTGCTGGCCGCCGGACATCTGGGCCGGCTTCTTGTGGGCCTGCGACGTCAGCTCGACCAGCTCGAGCATGTCGGCGACCTGCTTGCCGGCGTTCTTGATGCCGCGGCGCTCCAGGCCGAAGGCGACGTTCCGCGCGATGTTGAGGTGCGGGAACAGGGCGTAGTTCTGGAAGACCGTGTTGACCGGCCGCTTGTACGGCTTCTCGTACGTGATCTCGGTGTCGCCCAGGTGGATCGTGCCCGACGTGGGCGTCTCCAGGCCGGCGACCATCCGCAACGTCGTGGTCTTGCCGCAGCCCGACGGGCCGAGCAGCGCGAAGAACTTCCCTTGCGGGACGACCAGGTCCAGCGACTTCACCGCGGTGAACGTCGCGTACTCCTTGGTCAGTCCCTGAAGACGTAGATCCCGGGACCCTGAGGTCGGGGCACTGGCGTTCGGCACCTCATGCACCTGTGACATCGGCAAAATCCCCTTCGTAGGTTCGCATCTGGGCCTCGTCCAGGGCCATGAATCGGTGGGTCTGCGACAGCGTCTTCTCGGTCGGGAAGATCAGCTCGTTGTGCACGTTGTCGGGGTTGACCTTCTCCATGGCCTCTTGGGCACCCTTCACCGGGCAGATGTAGCTGTTGTAGTCGGCGAGCTTCGCGGCGACCTCGGGCTCGTAGTAGTAGTTGATCCACTCCTCGGCGTTCGCCTTGTGGGTGGCGAGGTTGGGGATCAGCATGTTGTCCGCCCAGATGATGATTCCTTCTTCCGGCGGCACCCACACGAGGTTGTCGTCGCCGGCGTTGGCGATGTCACCGGACCACGCCTCGCAGGCCAGGACGTTGCCGGCCGCGAGGTCCTGGACGTAGTCGTTGCCGGTGAACGACCTGAACTGCCCGTCACCCTTGGCCTTCTTGAGGCGGTCGAGGGCCTTCTGCCACTCCGAGTCGGTGAAGTTCTCCGGGTCCGCTCCGTCGATCAGGAGCATGAAGCCCATCGTGTCGCGCATCTCGGTCAGGAGGGAGACCCGACCCTTGAGATCCTTGCGCGTGATGAGGTCGGAGAACGACTTGATCTCACCGACCTTCTTCTTGTTGTACGCGATTCCGGTCAGCCCGCTCTGCCACGGCGCGGAGTAGTCCCGCTTCGGGTCCCACTCGGGCTTGGCGAGCGAGTCGATGATGTTGGCGTGCAGGTTGGGCACCTTGGAAGGGTCGAGCTTCTGGATCCAGCCGACCTGGATCATGCGGGCCGCCATCCAGTCCGTCAGCGCGAACAGGTCCCGCTTGGACGAGGAACAGGTGCCGAGCTGGTTCTTGACCTTGGCGAAGAACTCGTTGTTGTCGTTCACGTCGGCGGTGTAGCGAACCTTGATCCCCGTGTCCTTCTCGAATTGGGTCAGGGTCGACGTGTAGCCCTTGTCATCCTCGTCGATGTATTCGGGCCAGTTCGAGTAGACGAGCCGCTTGTCGGTCGCGGACTGGTCCTTCGCGAAGCACTTCGAAGGGTCCTGCTTCTGGTCGGGGGTGTTGAACCCGTACTTCAGGGCGACTGCGCTCGCACCGAGCGCCGCGACGCCGATCGAACCTTTGAGCAGAGTTCGTCGTTCCAGTTCAGCCATATCCCACCCTCGCGTTAGCCCTGACCACGAATACTCGCAAGATAATGGGGCCACGACAAGGGATTCCGGCGTAAACATCGTGTTTCGCTCAGGAAAGCGTCACTCTGCAGCGCAAATGGGGGCGACGGAATCCGTCGCGTACGGCACAATGACCGTCATGACCGAGCGCAGACCGGAGGGCCGGGGGCAGAACCTCGACGACACCGCCAAGCAGATCATCGAGCTCCTCCAGGACGACGGCCGACTGTCCTACTCGGCGATCGCCAAGCAGGTGGGCCTGTCCGAGGCCGCGGTCCGCCATCGCGTGCAGAAGCTCATCGAGAGCGGGGTCATGCAGGTCGTCGCGGTGACCGATCCGATGCAGATGGGCTTCGCGCGCCAGGCGATGATCGGCGTCAAGGTCACCGGCAACGTCCGCGAGGTCGCCGCCGAGCTGGCTGCGATGGACCAGCTCGACTACGTCGTCATCACCACGGGCCGGTTCGACATCCTCGCCGAGATCGTCGCCGAGAGCGACGACGAGCTGCTCGAGGTCGTGTCCGAGCAGATCAGCGCGCTCGAGCGGGTCGTGACGACCGAGACGTTCGTCTACCTCAGGCTGGAGAAGCAGACATACGCATGGGGTGTGCGGTAGCAGCTCGTCCCTCGCCGCTCCCGCCCGCGGCTTCGCCGCGGCCACGCTTCGCGTGGACACCTGCCTTCGCTCGCTGGCGCTCGCTCGGCCCACCGTCACCCAGCGGCGACGACGGTCTCGCCGGCTTCGAGGGCGGCGAAGATCTCCGGGTACGCCTCGCGCATCAGCCCTTCGTAGCCGTCGGGGTCCGTGGCCGGCGCCGGAGCCGGGTCGACCCGTCCAGCGTGGATCAGCAGGTCCCACGTCACCTCGGTGTCGGACGAGTGCAGCACCGGCGGCACCCCGACGAGCCTGAGCTCGGCATCGTCCTGCGGCACCGCGCCGATGCGCGCGAGCGCCAGCACGGCGACCACGAGCTCGCGCCCGCGCTCGACGTCGACCTGGACACCGGTGCCGGCGGCGATGCCGACGCTGGTGAACGCGCCGGCGACCGACGCCGACTCGTGGAGCAGCTCGGCGTACGACATCGTGCCGCGCTCGTCCTCGATGGCGAGGTTGTCGGCGAGACCGTGGATCACGTGCGCGTCGAGCACCCGGTAGACGAGGCTGGCCATCATCGCCCCTCGAACTTCGGCGTACGCTTCTCAGCTCGCGCCGCGGCACCCTCGCGTACGTCGGCGCTCGCCCACACCGCGTCGAAGCTCGCCGCGATCGCCGCGTCGTCGTCGGTGGAGCCGTTGAGGATCAGCTTGTTGTGCGCCAGCGTCAGGGGCGCGAACTCGGCGATCTCGTGCGCCCACGCGATCGCGTCGTCGAGGGTGCCGGCGCGGTCCGCCAGCCCCATGCCGAGCGCCGTGTCGCGGTCGAACGTCTCCGCGGCGAGCATGAGCCGGCGCGCAGGCCCCGCTCCCGCGATGGCCGACAGCGTACGGATGGTCCACGCGTCGACGGCGAGACCGTTGCGGGCCGTCGGCACGCCGAACTTCGCGCGCTCGTCGGCGACCCTGAGGTCACAAGCGATGGCGAGCTGTGTGCCCGCGCCGATCGCGGCGCCGTTGACGGCGGCGATGAGCGGCACGGGCAGCTTGGCCAGGTGGTGCAGCATGCCGTAGAGCGCGTCGAGGAACTCCGGGCCGTACACACCGCCCAGGTCGGCGCCGGAGCAGAACGCCGTGCCCTGCCCGGTGACCACGATGACTCTGGCTCCCCCGTCGACCGCATCGTCGACAGCCGCGTGGATCGCGCGGCAGAGCTCGAGGTTGAGCGCGTTGCGCCGGTCCTCGCGCTGGAGTTCGAGGACCGTCACCGGTCCGTCTGTGGTCACACCGAGCATGGGTCTCCTTCAGGGTCCACTCCACGCTATCGGCCCCGCTCGGCCCCGGCTGGATGTGCCCGCGCCCCGGCTATATGACTTGTGAGTAACGTCACAGCGGCAGGCTCGTTGTTGGTGCATGGCTCTGTCTCGTCGCACCCTCATCCAGTCCAGCGTCGCAATCGGAGGGGCGGCGGTGCTGACCGACCTGTCGTTCTCCACGGCAGCGTGGGCCGTCACCGGTCAGCTCACCCCGGGCCACACGACCCTCGCCACCACCCTCGTGCGCGGGACGCCGGGTCCCGGTGGCTACGCCCCGGTCATCGTCCAGTCCGGCGAGCCGCACACCCTGCGCACCGACCTGGGCGGCACCGCGAACGACGCGCGTACGACGACGCGTACGCCGATCCTCGCGTTCGCCCACATGACCGACGTGCACCTCGTCGACGCCCAGTCGCCCATGCGGCTGGAGTACGTCGACCGGTTCGAGGACAAGTACTCCCCCGGCGACCCCGTCATCGGCCTGCTCAGCTCGAGCTACCGAGCGCACGAGATGCTCACGCTGCACGTGGCCGAGGCGATGGTGCGCGCGATCAACAAGGTCAAGGACGCATCGCCCGTCAGTGGCACCCCGCTGGCGTTCGCGATCCAGACCGGCGACAACTCCGACAACTGCCAGTACAACGAGTTCCGCTGGAACATCGACATCATGGACGGCAAGAAGACGATCGTCCCCGACTCGGGCTCCAAGACGAAGTATGAAGGGACGTCCGACAACACCGCCGCCAACTACGACGTCCACTACTGGCACCCGGACACTCCTCCGACGGGCAAGACGCCGGACCTCTACAAGTCGATGTTCGGCTTCCCGCAGGTGCCGGGACTGCTCGACGCGGCCCGCAAGCCGTTCACGTCCGAGGGGCTCAAGATGCCGTGGTACGCCGCGTTCGGCAACCACGACGGGCTCGTGCAGGGCAACTTCCCGCACACGCTTCCGCTCACCGTGCTGTCGACCGGTGCGCTCAAGGCCACGGCGATCCCGCCGGGCGTCTCGCAGGCCGACATCATCAAGACCGTCGGCTCCGCCGACCCCAACGCGTTGGTCAGCACGATCGGACTGGCCTCCGTACGGCTCGTCTCGCCCGACGCCAACCGCCGGCAGGTCACCCGCTGGCAGGTCGTCCAGGAGCACTTCAAGACCACCGGCACCCCGGTCGGTCACGGGTTCAGTGCCGACAACAAGAAGAACGGCACGGCCTACTACGCGTTCGACAAGGGTGCCGTGCGCTGCATCGTGCTCGACACCGTCAACCCCAACGGTTACGACACGGGCTCGCTCGACAAGAACCAGATGACGTGGCTCACCGGCATGCTCGCCGCGTCCAAGAACAAGTACGTCATGGTGTTCAGCCACCACACCTCCGGGACGATGGACAACTTCCTGGTCGGCACCGGCCTCGACCTGCAGCCCCGCGTACTCGGGCCCGCTGTCGTCAAGCTGCTGCTGGCCACGCCCAACGTCGTCGCGTGGGTCAACGGTCACACCCACGAGAACCAGGTCTGGTCGCACGCTCGCGCGGACGGCACCGGCGGATTCTGGGAGATCAACACGGCGTCGCACATCGACTTCCCGCAGCAGTCGCGCCTCATCGAGCTCGTCGACAACAACGACGGCACGCTGTCGATCTTCACCACGATGGTCGATCACGCGGGACCGCCGGCGTACGGAGGCGTGCTCAACAACCCCGTGGCGCTGGCCGGCCTGGCCCGCGAGCTGGCCATGAACGATCCGCAGCAGCGCGACTCGGCGCAGCAGGGGACGCTGCTCGACCGCAACACCGAGCTGCTGCTGCCCAAGCCGACTCTGGTGGTCTAGCACCCACACGATCTGTGAAGCTGAAGGCGCTTAACGCTCGTTGAGACGCCTAGAACTTCACAAATCGGGGCGGCTACTCCGCGGCGGCCAGCTGGCCGCAGGCACCGTCGATGTCGCTGCCGCGGGTGTCGCGCACCGTCGTCGGGATGCCCTTGGCGATCAGCCGGCGGACGAACTCGCGCTCGTCCTCGGGCCGCGACGCGGTCCACATGGACCCCGGCGTCGGGTTGAGCGGGATCAGGTTGACGTGCACCCAGCCCCAGTCGCCGTACGACTGCAGGACGTCACCGAGCAGGTCGGCACGCCAGGCCTGGTCATTGATGTCCTTGATCATGGCGTACTCGATCGACACGCGGCGCTTGGTCTTCTGGGCGTACTGCCAGGCCGCCTCGACCGCCTCGTGCACGGACCAGCGGGTGTTGATCGGGACGAGCTCGTTGCGCAGCTCGTCGTCGGGCGCGTGCAACGACAGCGCCAGCGTGACGGGGATGCCCTCGTCGGCGAGCTGCTTCATGCGCGGTACGAGGCCGACGGTGCTGACCGTGATGTTGCGCGCCGACATGCCGAGGCCGTCGGGCGCGGGCGCCACCATGCGGCGTACGGCGCCGATCACGGCCTTGTAGTTGGCCATCGGCTCACCCATGCCCATGAACACGACGTTGGAGAGGCGACCGGGTCCGCCGGCGATCTCGCCGCGAGCCATCTTGCCTGCGGCGTCCTGGACCTGGTCGACGATCTCGGCGCAGCTCATGTTGCGCTCGAGGCCGCCCTGACCGGTGGCGCAGAACGGGCAGGCCATGCCGCAGCCGGCCTGGCTTGAGACGCAGATCGTGGCGCGGTCGGTGTAGCGCATCAGCACCGACTCGACGAGTGCTCCGTCGAAGAGCTTCCAGAGCGACTTGACCGTGGCGCCCTTGTCGGCCTCCATGGTGCGCACGGGGTTGAGCAGCGTGGGCAACAGCTCGGCGACGATGCGGTCGCGGCTGGCCGCGGGCAGGTCGGTCATGTTGGCCGGGTCGCGCTCGAGCCGGGAGTAGTAGTGGTTGGCGACCTGCTTGACCCGGAACGCCGGTTCGCCCAGCGTCTCGGCGACAGCCGTACGCTCTTCGGCCGTCAGGTCGGCCAGATGCCGCGGTGGCTTGACGCGGCCGCGCTTCTGCTCGAAGACGAGCGGCAGCGGGTTCGGGTTGACGGAGGACACGGCCCCATTCTCTCATTCGGGGCATGACTTCCCCGAATCGTTGCGACGGCGGACCGGGTTGCACAGATACTACGGATCTGGATAATCTGGATCCGTGGAAAGTGATTCGTTGTTGATCCTGCTGCAACGAGCGACGCACGTGACGTTGCAGGTGCTGGAGACCCATCTGTCCGGCCTCGGCCTCAAGGCGTCCGAGATGAACGTCCTGGCCAATCTCGCGGATGGCCGGCCACGGACGGTCTCAGAGCTGGCGGCGGCAGCCGGCGTACGCCCCACCACCTTGACGGGCGTCCTGGACCGGTTGGAGCAGAAGGGCCACCTGGTGCGCGAGACACGCGACGGCGACCGGCGCGCGGTGCAGGTGTCGTTGACCCCGGCGGGCGTCACTAGCTCGCGCCAGGTCCAGCGCGCGTTCGCAGCCCTGGAGGAGCGCGCACTCGAGGCTGTTCCTCCGGTAGCTGTCGAGCAGGCCCGTCGGGTCCTGACCGCTCTGGCGGAGTCATGAACGAGGGCCGCGTCGACTTCGACGACCTGATGAACGACGTCATGGCCACGGCCGACCGGTTCGGCCACCGCGAGCACGTACGGCTGACGTGGCTCGCCGTCCGCCGATGCGGGACGGCCGCCGCCGTCGACCTGATCGGCGAGGGCATCCAGCGGACTGCTCGCTATGCCGGTGCGCCGCAGAAGTACAACGCGACGGTCAGCAGGGCGTGGGTCGAGCTGACCTCGCACCACATGCGCGAAGCGCCTGATGAGTCGTTCGAGCAGCTCGTCGAGCGCAACCCGGGACTGCTCGACAAGCGACTGCTGACGCGCTTCTATCACCCTCGGACCCTCGCGTCGCCGCCCGCGCGACAGGGTTGGGTCGAGCCCGATCGTCACCCGTTCCCGGAGCCGCCTGACGCCTCCGACTGACGGCTACGAGCGAGCAAGCCGGGCGACGAAGTCGAGCTTGTCGAGCACGGGTGGCGGGATGACGAACGGGTAGAGCGGGTCCTTGCCCATGCTGCGGTTGATCTGGTTGAGCGCGATGCTCAGCGGGACCCACACGCCGGTCACGAGGTCGCGGAACGACGAGAACTGCTTGGGCGACGCCACCGTGGCCAGCCCGTACGCCGAGGCGGTCTCGACCGTGTCGCAGATGTGCAGGTAGTGCGCGAACGTCTCGGCGAAGTCCTCCCACGGGTGCATCGTGGCGTACTGGCTGATGAACTCGTCCTGCCAACCCGTCGGCGCCCCCTGGCCGTAGTGGCGGTCGACCGCCTCGGCGTAGCTGGCGCGCTCGTCGCCGAACAGCCCGCGGAACTCCTCGAGCAGATCGCCGGTGACCAGCTGCTGCCAGTAGAAGTGCCCGATCTCGTGCCGGAAGTGCCCGAGCATCGTCCGGTACGGCTCGTCCATCGACACGCGCAGCTGCTCGCGGTGCACGTCGTTGCTCTCCGCGAGGTCCAGCGTGATGATGCCGTCGGCGTGACCGATGGTGACCTTCTCGTTGACGCTCGAGAGCAGGTCGAACGCCAGGCCCCTCTCGGGGTCCTCCCGCCGGGTCGGGATCGGGAATCCGAGGTCATCGAGCTCGACGATCAGGCGACGCTTGGCGCTCTCGGCGATCGGATACTCCGACAGCCCCTTGACGTCGTCGTCGGATGGCCGGGTGCGCGTGAGCTCGCAGCTGAAGCACCGCCCGCCAGGCGCGTCCGCCAGCCACGTGCACCCGGAAAGGCCGGCATTGGCGCACACGTGCCAGACCCGCCCGGACGCATCGACGTACTGGCCGTGCTCGTCGACCGGCACGATCGCCTTCTCGTCGCGGGAGAAGCCGAGGCGGGTGCCGCACTGCACACAGCTCGAGTTGCCGAAGTAGAGCGCATTGCCGCAGACCCGGCAGGAGAAGGCCTTCACAGGCTCAATCCTGTCAGGGTTGCGAGAGTTCGCTGAGTGGCGCGACGTCGACCTCGACCGTGAGGGTCGACTTCTTGGCCTCGGTGAAGATCACGCCCTTGACCGGCGGCACGTCGGCGTAGTCGCGGCCCCACGCGACCGTCACGTAGCGATCGTCGGCCCAGTGGTCGTTCGTGGGATCGACCGCGAGCCAACCACCGTCGGGGATCCACACCGCGGCCCAGGCATGCGTCGCGTCGGCGCCGACCAGGCGCTCCTTGCCAGGAGGCGGCGTGGTCGCCAGGTAGCCGCTGACGTAGCGCACCGCGAGGCCGTGCGTGCGCAGGCAGGCGAGCGTGAGGTGGGCGAAGTCCTGGCAGACCCCAGCCCGCTTGTCGAAGATGTCGTCGACCGTCGAGCTGACCGTGGTCGCGGTCTTGTCGTAGGTGAAGTCGGCGTGGATCCGGTGCATCAGGTCGGTCACGGCCTCGCCGACGGGCCGCCCGGGGGTCAGCGACTCCGCCGCGTACGCGCTGGCCGCGGCGGTCTGGTCGGCAAGCGAGGAGGAGAGAGCGAAGTCCTGGGCCCGCCACGCGTCCGCGACGTCGGAGCGGTGCATCGGACGGGCCGACTCCCAAGGAACGGCGAGCGCCTCGGCGTCGTACGCCGGGGTGTCCACCTCGACCTGACTGGTCGCGAGGATGTCGAGGACACGGTGCGGCGAGGTCACCTGGAAGTAGGTCGCGGAGTTGCCGTAGTAGTCGAGGTCGGTCGACGAGTCGTCGGTCGACGGGTCGAGCACCAGCTCGTGCGAGACGACTCGCTGCCACGGCAGGTCCCGCGGCACGAGGTAGGCGATGCCGAGGCTGTCGCTGACGTCCTCGTCGTACGAGTACGTCGTCCGGTGCGACACGCGATACCTCATCCCGTCATCTCCGTAGAAGACCCACGATACGGAGATGACGGGATGACCACCTTGATTGCTCGCTCGCTGCGCTCGCTCGTGATCACTCGGTCACCGTCGCGAAGCCGAAGGAACGCGGCGCCGGTCCGGCGGCGAAGTGCAGCTCCGCGACGGCGTCGGCGAAGCGGGTCAGCTGCGCGACGTAGCCGTCGAGGAATCGTTCGAGGTTGGGCCGGTTCTCACCCGCGATCGCGGTCAGGGCCGCGATGTCAGCGCGGTCGAGCTCGTCGGCGAGGTCGTCGAGCAGCCGCTCGGGCCGAGTCGTGCCGGTCGACCCGGGCATCACCGCCAGGTGCTCGCGCAGCTCGCCGATGCCGAACGCCAACGAGCGTGGGTTGTCGGGGTCGGCCAGCAACAGCTCGAGGACACCCGGCAGCCGTACGTAGCCGCGGTAGCGCATGCGGTGCGTGACGGCACTCTCGGCTGCCGACAGCACGGCGGTGTTGAGGTCCCGGTCCACGTCGATCCCCCGCCGCACCGTGGTGGTCGAGCGCAGCAGGTGGCACAGCTGAAGGCCCCGCTCGACTGCCCGACCCGTGCCGATCATGCGCCAGCCCGGATCGCGGATCATGTTGGCCGTGACGCCCTGCAGCGACAGGATCCCGGTCAGCATGCGCCCGGCGCTCTCGGCAACTTGATGGCTGTAGTGATAGCTCCGCAGGGCAGCTGCAGCGCGATCGGTCGAGCTGAACGCCTGCCAGGTGTCTGGCGAGAGCTGATCGCGCACGCTCTGGGCGGCATCGCGCAACGCACTGATCGACTGGGCGACGGAGCCGGGTCGATGGGCGTCGAGCAGCAACGACCGGAAGTCCTCGTCGAGCCGGTCGGGCCCGTACGGTGATCCGCTGAGCCGGCCGATCGCGCCCATCAGCACCGCGAGGCTCGCCCCGCCCGCGGACTGCGGGCGCGACCGGAAGTCCTCGGCGCTCGCGTGGGCGGTCAGCACGAGGCGCAGCATGTCCTCGGCCCGCTCGGCGTAGCGGCCGAACCAGAACATGTCCTCGAGCACCCGCGGCACCATGGCAGCAGGCGCGCGCACGTTCGTCAGCGGCAGCACGTCCGTCAACCCTTGGTCTGGGTCCTCCGGCTTGTCCTTGAGCACCCAGACGTCCTTGCTCGACGCCGGCCGGCCCGACTCGAAGACGTTCGCGAGGCCGCCGATCAGCGGTCGATAGGTCGAGCCGTAGCGCAACGTGAACGTCCGCAGCGTCAGGACCTGCGGGCGTACGCCGCGGGCGTCGAGAGTCGGAGACTGCGACAGCGCGAGCGGCTCCTGGCCGACGTAGCGGTGCGGCTCGGCGAGGATCGCGGCTCGCAGCTCGTCGCTCGGCCGGACCAGCTCGGTGGGCTGGTCGATCGATCGCACGACGAGATCGTCGAGGTTGTCGAGCACGTACGCCTGGGAGCGCGGGTCGCCGGTCCAATAGGTCTGCACCGAGGGCAGCCGCAGGGGCTCGTCAAGCAACATCTCGCACATCGCCGACAGGAACGGCAGCAGACCGGGATTCTCGAGCACGCCTGAGCCCAGGCCGTTCACGACGCGGACCGTGCCGCGCCGCACGGCCTCCGAGAGCCCGGCGACGCCGAGCTGGGAGTTCTTGCGCAGCTCGAGCGCATCGCTCCACGCCGCGTCGACCCGCCGCAGGATCACGTCGACCCGCTCGAGGCGGCCGAAGACCCGCATCCAGACCGCACCCTCGCGCATCACCAGGTCGCTGCCCTCGACGAGCGGGAAGCCGAGGCTCGACGCGACGAACGCCTGGTCGTACGCGGTCTCGGAGTGCGTGCCGGGCGAGAGCACCACGACGCGTGGGTTGGGGCTGCTGCCGGGCGCCGAGTCGATCAACGTCGACCTCAGTGCCTGGAAGAACGGCGCCATGCGGTGCAGGCCGGCCTGGCGATACATCTCCGGCATGACGCGTGAGATGACCCGGCGGTTCTCCATCGCGAAGCCGATGCCCGACGGCGCCTGGGCCCGGTCGGCGAGCACCTGCCACTCCCCTGCCGCGTTGCGGCCCAGATCGGCGGCGGCCAGGAGCAGGGGCTGCGGATCGGCGGCCGACGCCCGCGCCGCCACGCGGAGGAACCCCTCGTGCCCGAACACGATCGACGGCGGCAGGACACCGGACGACAACAACCGCTGCGGGCCGTAGAGGTCGACCAGGATCGCGTTGAGCAGCTCCGTACGTTGTGCCAGCCCGATCTCGAGCTGGGCCCACTCCGCCGCGTCGATGATCAGCGGGATCGGGTCGAGCCGCCAGGGGCCCGGCTCGTCCTCGGGCGGCGTGTAGGTCACGCCGTCGTTGGCCAGGAACCGCTCGATGTCACCGCCCACCCGGCGCAGGTCCGAGTCGGTGAGCTGGACGGCGGTCTCGGCCAGCAGCTTCCAGGCCGGACGCAGCGAGCCGTCCGGACCGACGACCTCGTCGTATCGTGCCGGGTCGCCGGTCAGCGTGGGCTGCGTGACCGCCGCGGAGTAGTCCCGCAACGCAGTCATCGGCGGACCGCCGACATGATCAGGTGACCGGGACCAGCGTGTGCAGGATCAACCAGGCGACCGGTGCCACGGCGATCAGCGAGTCGAGGCGATCCATGAGGCCGCCGTGCCCGGGCAGCAGGTCGCCCATGTCCTTGATGCCGAGGTCGCGCTTGATGAGCGACTCGGACAGGTCGCCCAGCGTCGCGAATACGACTCCGGCGATGCCGAGGATGATGCCGACCCACCAGTCGCCGTCGAGCGCGTACGTGATGGTCACGATGCCGGCGCCGATGCCGAAGATCAGGGAGCCGGTGAAGCCCTCCCACGACTTCTTGGGGCTGATCGTGGGCGCCATCGGGTGCTTGCCGAACAGGACACCGGCCACGTAGCCGCCGATGTCGGAGGCGATCGTCGCGACGATGAACGCGATGATGCGCCACGGGCCGTCGTCCTCGGTCAGCATCAGAACGACGAACGAGCCCATGAGGTAGAGGTAGCCCAGCACGAAAACGCCCGCGCTGCTGTCGCGTACGAAGCCCTCGGCTCCGTCGGACAGCCGCCAGACCAGCGTGCCGATGATCGTCAGGGCGAGCGCGACGGACGCGGTCTCCATGCCACCCCAGTAGCTGCCGACGAGCATGATGGTGCCGCCGGTCAGCACGGGCAGGACGGGGATCTTGATGCGCGCCGTCGAGAACGCCCGCGTCAGCTCGAACAGGCCGATCGCGAGCGCGATCACCACGACCGGGATGAACGCTTCCTTCTGGATGAACAGCGTCGCGATGACGAGCCCGATCAGGCCGACACCGACCGCGATCGACGCGGGGAGGTTGCGGCCCGCGCGGCTCGTCTTGGCTGCAGGCGTCTCCGACTCCGGGGTCCCGGCAGGAGACTCAGATGTCAAGGAGCTCTGCCTCTTTGTTCTTGAGCAGCTCGTCGACCGTGTCGACGTGCTTCTTGGTCATCGCGTCGAGGCGCTTCTCGGCGCCGACGTTCTCGTCCTTGCTGATCTCGGAGTCCTTCTCGGCCTTGTCGAGCGCCTGCTTGGCGGCGCGACGCAGGTTGCGCACGGAGACCCGGCCTTCCTCGGCCTTGGTCTTGGCGAGCTTGATGTACTCCTTGCGGCGGTCCTCGGTCAGCTCGGGCAGCGTCACGCGCAGCACCTTGCCGTCGTCGCTCGGGTTGACACCGAGGTCGGACTCGCGGATGGCCTTCTCGATCGCGGGCTTGGCGCCGGCGTCGTAGGGCTGGATGATGACGGTGCGCGGCTCGGGCACCTGGAAGCCCGCGAGTTGGTTGAGCGGGGTCTGCTGGCCGTAGTACTCGGCCGTGATCTGGGCGAACATCGCCGGATGGGCGCGGCCCGTGCGGATCGCGGCAAACTCCTCGCGGGTGTGCTCGACGGCGCGTGCCATCTTGCTGTCGGCGTCACGCAGGGTCTGGTCAATCACGATGTCTCCATCCGGTTCTGGTCGGTCCGGCGCCTAGGCGGCGTGGACCAGCGTTCCGATCTTCTCACCACGGAGCACGCGGGCGATGTTGCCCTCACCCTCCATGCCGAACACGATCATGGGGAGCTTGTTCTCCATGCACAACGCGAATGCTGCCGCATCGACGACCTTGAGGCCCAGTCGCAACGCGTCGTCGAACGTGATCTCGTCGAACTTGCGGGCGGTCGGGTCCGTGCGCGGGTCGGCCGAGTAGACACCGTCGACCCCGCTCTTGGACATCAGCACGGCATCGGCCCCGATCTCGAGCGCACGCTGCGCCGAGACGGTGTCGGTCGAGAAGTAGGGCATCCCGGCGCCGGCGCCGAAGATCACGACGCGGCCCTTCTCGAGGTGCCGGATCGCCCGGCGCGGGATGTAGGGCTCGGCGACCTGTCCCATCGTGATGGCCGACTGCACACGGGTCTCGATGCCCTGCTTCTCGCAGAAGTCCTGCAGCGCGAGGCAGTTCATGACCGTGCCGAGCATGCCGATGTAGTCGGCGCGTGAACGGTCCATGCCGCGCTGGCTGAGCTCGGCGCCGCGGAAGAAGTTGCCGCCACCGACCACGATCGCCACCTCGACGCCCTCGGCCACGGCCTCGGCGACCTGCTTGGCGATGCCGTTGACGACATCGGGGTCGATGCCGATCTTGCCGCCGCCGAAGACCTCGCCGGACAGCTTCAGCAGGACGCGCTTGAGCCCATGACCAGAGGCCGGAGCGTCGACTTCCTGAGCGGTGTCAGTGTCCACGTTCCGGCCTCCGATGTTGGTCGTGCGAGCTGGTGCTGAGTTCGTTCGAAGGGTCAGGCGCCGATCTCGATGTGCGCGAAACGCTTGAGCGTCACGCCGGCCTCATCGAGGAGAGCCTTGACGGTCTTCTTGTTGTCCTGGACGGACGCCTGGTCGAGCAGGACGGCCTCCTTGAAGAACCCGTTGAGGCGTCCCTCGGTGATCTTCGCGATGGCCTGCTCGGGCTTGCCCTCTTCGCGAGCCGTCGCCTCGGCGATCTCGCGCTCCTTGGCGACGACGTCCGCGGGGACCTCGTCACGCGTGAGGTAGCGAGGACGCATCGCGGCGATCTGCATCGCGACGCCGCGAGCGACGTCGTGTGCGGACTCGTCGCCCTCGAACTCCACCAGCACACCGACGGCGTGCGGCAGGTCGCTGGCGCGGCGGTGCATGTAGGTCGCGACGTTGCCCTCGAAGCTGGCGACGCGGCCGAGCTCGATCTTCTCGCCGATGACGACCGCGAGGTCCGCGACGGCCTCGGCGACGGTCTTGCCGCTCTCGAGCGTCTCGCTCGCGAACGCAGCAGCGTCGGCGGGCTTGACCTTGTCGGCCAGGACGGCGAGCTCCTCGGCCAGCGCGATGAACTGATCGTTCTTGGCGACGAAGTCGGTCTCGGAGTTGAGCTCGACGATCGCGTTGCCGTAGTTGGCGACGAGACCGGCCGAAGCCTCACGCTCGGCGCCGCGCTTGGCAGCCTTGGCGGCGCCCGAGATGCGGAGCACCTCGATCGCCTTGTCGAAGTCGCCGTCAGCCTCCGTGAGCGCCTTCTTGGCGTCCATCATGCCGGCGCCGGTGGCGTCGCGGAGCTTCTTGACCTCTGTGGCGGTGATAGCCATGTTTCTCTTCTCGCTTCTCAGGTAGTCGTGTGTGCCGAGATCACTCGGCGGCGTCGGCGTCGACCTTCTCGGCAGCCTTCTTGGCGGGCGCCTTCTTGGCCGGGGCCTCGTCGGTCGCAGCAGCCTTCTTGGCAGCCGGAGCCTTCTTGGCGGGCGCCTTCTTGGCCGGRGCCTCGTCGGCGGCGGCCTCGGCGGCAGGAGCCTCAGTGACCTCGGCGGCGGGCGCCTCGGTCTCGGCAGCGGCGTCCTCGACCGTCACGGCGGTCTCGTCAGGAGCAGCGTCGGCCTTGACGGGCGAGACGGCGCCGGTCTGGGCGGCGTCCTTCTGCTCCAGCAGCTCGCGCTCCCAGTCGGCCAGGGGCTCCTCGGCGCCGAGCTCGGCTCCGGGCTCCTCTTCGCCGGTCTTGCTGCCACCGCGGGCGATGAGGCCCTCGGCGACGGCGTCGGCGATGACGCGGGTCAGCAGGCCGACCGAGCGGATGGCGTCGTCGTTGCCCGGGATCGGGAAGTCGACGTCATCGGGGTCGCAGTTGGTGTCGAGGATCGCGATGATCGGGATGCCGAGCTTCTTGGCCTCGTCGACCGCGAGGTGCTCCTTCTTGGTGTCGACGATCCACACGGCGGACGGCGTACGGCCCATGTCGCGGATTCCGCCGAGGGTGCGCGACAGCTTCGCGTACTCGCGGCTCATGCCGAGGAGCTCCTTCTTCGTGCGGTTGGATCCCGCGACGTCGTCGAAGTCGATCTCCTCGAGCTCCTTCATGCGCTGAAGGCGCTGGTGCATCGTCTGGAAGTTGGTGAGCATGCCGCCGAGCCAACGCTGGTTGACGAAGGGCATGCCGACGCGCTTGGCCTGCTCCTCGATCGGCTCCTGCGCCTGGCGCTTGGTGCCGACGAACAGGATCGTGCCGCCACGGGCGACGGTGTTCTTGACGAACTCGTAGCCGGCGTCGATGTAGGCGAGCGACTGCTGCAGGTCGATGATGTAGATGCCGTTGCGCTCGGTGAAGATGAATCGCTTCATCTTGGGGTTCCAGCGACGGGTCTGGTGCCCGAAGTGAACGCCGCTCTCGAGCAGCTGGCGCATGGTGACGACGGCCATGGTCGTATCTCCTTGTGGCACACGTGTGCCGTTCCTGGTTGTCTCACCGCCGGTTGACGGTGACCTGGCGCCTGCTGCGTACGACCCACTCCCTGCCGGGAGACCAGGATCGCGTCCGTATTCAGCTCTCGCGTCATACGGAAACAGGCGCGCGAATTCCACTTCCGAAAAAGTGGTTGACCCCAGTCTAGGGCACCGAGGCGTTCGGGAGGAAATCCACAAACGACAGCCTCGTGCCGGTTGTCCCCAGCTGCTGCGACGACCGGTGCGCCGCGCGCGCCGCCAGTCTTGGCTGGGCAGATGTTCCGTCGAATCCCGGTCGTCTCGCTCCTCCTGCTGCTCATCGCATCTCCGCCGGTCCAGGCCGGGTCGCCCGACCCGTGGACCTGGCCGCTCGACGACCACGCCGTCGGCGAGCGCTTCGACCCCCCGGCGACCGACTACGGCCGAGGGCACCGCGGCGTCGACCTGGCCGCGAGCGCCGGCGACGCCGTCCGCGCCGTCGCGGCGGGGCGCGTCGTGTTCGCCGGCCAGGTCGGCGGGATCGGGGTCGTGACGATCGACCACGGCCGGGAACGGTCGACCTACCAACCCGTCAAGGCGCGGGTCAAGGTCGGCGACGCCGTGCGGCCCGGCCAGGTGATCGGCACCCTGCTCGGAGCCCCGAGTCACTGCCCCGGCGCCTGCCTGCACCTGGGCCGCCTCGCCGGCGATGACTACCTCGACCCGCTCGAGCTGTTGGGTGGCGGCCGGTTCCGGCTCATCGACCCCAAGGGCGAGCCTCCGGCACCTCCGGCCGGCGTCGGTGGCCGAGGTCTGCAACGCCCCGTCGGTGGGCCGATCACCTCGCCGTTCGGCATGCGGGTCCATCCGGTCACGGGCGAGCGGAAGCTGCACGACGGCACCGACTTCGGTGTCCCGTGCGGCACACCCGTCCACGCGGCGGCCGCCGGCACGGTCGTCGGCCGCTCGCACAGCAAGGCGTACGGCAAGCGGGTCGTCATCCGCCACCAGCCCGGCTTCGAGACGTCCTACAACCACCTCAGCCGGCAATCGGTCTCGGTCGGTGACCGGGTCACCGCCGGTCAGGTCGTCGGACGCTCCGGCAACACCGGCCTGTCGACCGGGTGCCACCTGCACTTCATGGTCGTCAGGTCCGGCAAGCCGGTGAATCCCCAGGACTACCTCTAGGCCCTCGGGTGGGCGAGCTTGTAGGCCGCCCGAAGGCGTTCGTTGCTGACGTGCGTGTAGATCTGCGTCGTGCCCAGTGACGCGTGGCCGAGGATCTCCTGCACGCTGCGAAGGTCGGCTCCGCCCTCGAGCAGATGGGTCGCAGCAGTGTGCCGGAGGCCGTGGGGACCGAGGTCGGGCGCTCCGTCGACCGCAGCGAGGCGTTCGTGCACGATGCGGCGCACAGCGCGCTGGTCGATGCGGCTGCCGCGCATGCCGAGGAAGACCGCTGCGCCGCTGGCCTCGGCAGCGATCGCGGGGCGGCCGCGCTCGAGCCACAGCTCGATCGCCTCCGACGCCGGCAAGCCATAAGGCACCGCGCGTTCCTTGCGTCCCTTGCCGAGCACGCGGACGACGCGGCGCCCACGGTCTAGATCGTCGATGTCGAGCCCGACCAGCTCGCCGACGCGGATGCCCGTGGCGTACAGGATCTCGAGGATCGCGAGGTCGCGCAGGCCACGCGGCCCGTCGTCGACCAGGGACCGGACCGTGGCGTCGAGCAGGCCACGGACCTCGACCTCACTGAGCGCGACCGGCAGCTCGCGATGGGCCTTGGGGCTCGCCAGCAATGCCCCGGCATCCGCGGGCGCCCGGCCCGTCCGGGCGAGCCAGAGCGTGAACACTCGCGCCGAGGTCGCCCGGCGAGCGATCGTCGTGCGGGCCCGGCCGAGCGTCTGCAGGTTGGCGAGCCAGCTGCGCAGCGTGCGGATCGACAGGTTCGCCGGGTCATGGACGCCGAGCCGCTCAGCGTGCACGGCGAGGCTCTCCAGGTCGGTGAGATAGGCCCGCACCGAATGGGCCGAGAGATCGCGCTCGGCCTTCAGGTGCTGCTCATAGGCGGCCAGGACCGCCGACCAGGCCTCGCCCGGTCCCTCTGACTCCGTCATCCCGTCCAGTGTCGGTCGTGCGGTCGCTCAGCCCACGTCGGCGCGCCGTGCCAGCATCCACTCCGTCCCGGCGCGGATCGCGAGATCGCGCCGCTCGAGGAGGTCGAGTGCCGCGCGTACCTCGCGCGTGCTGAGCCGCACGGCAGAGGCGATCTCCGCGACCGTGCGAGGCGTCGACCACTCGAGGCCGTCGAGGGTCGACCGGGCGGCGGGCGGGAGTCGGTCGAACTCCGTGAGCGGCAGCGACGGTGGCTCCTCGGTGGCTGCGCCCAGTCCGGACAGCTCGGCCACGATCTCGCGCCCGGTCGTCACGACGACTGCCTTGCCCGCGCGGATGGCCGCGTGCACCCCGGCCGACAACTGCGACGTCACCGGTCCGGGGAGGGCCATCGTGGCGCGGCCGAGCTGGTCGGCCCAGTTGAGGGTGTTGAGCGAGCCACTCCGCTCGCGCGCCTCGACGACGACCGTGCCTTGAGTCAGCGCCGCGATCAGCCGGTTGCGCGACAGGAAGCGATTCTTGATCGGCTTCTCCCCCGGTGCCTGCTCGCTGATGACGACGCCGACCTCCGCGATCCGGGCGATGAGCGCCGCGTGGGACTTGGGGTAGTCGAGGTCGGCACCGCACGCCAGCACTCCGGCCGTCGGGGCGTCCATCAGGAACGCACCACGATGCGCACAGCCATCGATGCCGAACGCCGCGCCACTGATCACCGTCCAGCCTGCGTCGGCGCAGTCCGCAGCCAGGTCCGAGGCGCACTCGGCGCCGTACGTCGTGCACTCCCGCGCGCCGACGATGGCGACGCTCTTCTCGGCCATCTCGCCCAGATCTCCGACGCCGCGAAGCCAGAGCCCGACGGGCGCACCCGTCGCCCCCTGCACCGGCTCGACATGGTCGAGATCCGACAGAGCGTCGGGCCATTCCTGGTCTCCTGGAGTCACCCAGCGCAGGCCGGCTGCCTTGGCCCGCGCGGCGACGGCCCCGGCCGTGCGGTCGAGCGTGCGACCTCGCTCGACCCAGGCCTCCGGAATCCGTGCCTCCGTCAATCGATGGCGTCCGAGGATCGCCGCAAGGATCTCAGCAGGCTCGTGCGTGAGGAGCAGGTTGCGCAGGCGAGGGTCGCCGGGCTCGGCCACGAGGCTCAGGCCGAGCCGGTCCTGCCGCGTCACGAGGCCTGCACCATGTCGCGAAGCGCGCTGCCGAGCGGTGTGCCACGCCGCAGGGACAGCGCGGTGTCGACGTCGTCACCGGTCGGGACCGCGTGGCCGTGCAGGTCCGCCACGCTCCACGACAGGCGCAGGATGCGGTCGGCCGACCGTGCATTGAGCTTGTTGCTGCGCAGCTGCTGGTCGACGAGCACTCGCCCCTGGTCGCTGACCGGCCAGTGCTTGCGCAGCTCGACACCGGGCACCTCGCTGTTGAGCCGCCACGACGTCTCACGCAGCCGGTGCGCCTGGCGTTCGCGCGCCTCCGTGACGGTGCTCGCGAGCTCGGCCGTCGACCGGCCGCCACTCAGGGCGTTGGCCAGCTCGGGTCGCGACAACGCCGACAACGAGCGGTGGATGTCGATGCGGTCCCGGATCGGGCCCGAGAGCCGATCGGAGTAGCGGCGACGCATCAACGGCGTGCACCGGCACTGGTCGCTGACCGCGGAGCTCAGGCCGCACGGACAGGGGTTGGCAGCGAGGACGAGCTGGAATCGTGCCGGGTAGGCAGCGGTCTGGGCCGCCCGGGACACCACGACATGACCGCTCTCGAGCGGCTGGCGCAACGCCTCGAGGACGTTGCTGGCGAACTCTGGCGCCTCATCGAGGAAGAGCACACCGTGGTGGGCCAGCGACAACGCTCCCGGCCGGATCGCCTTGCTGCCGCCACCCACGATCGACACGGCACTCGCGGTGTGGTGCGGGTCGAGGAACGGTGGACGGGTCAGGAGTGGGGCGTCACTGGGCAGCACCCCCGCGACCGAGTGCACCGCGCTCACTGCGAGCGACTGCTCGTGTGTCAGGTCAGGCAGGAGTCCGGGCAGCCGTTGAGCCAGCATGGTCTTGCCGATGCCCGGCGGCCCGGTCATGAGCAGGTGGTGCCCACCGGCAGCTGCCACGACGAGCGCCATGCGCGAGTCCTCCTGACCCGCGATGTCCGCCAGGTCGAGGTGGGCCAGCCGGTCCGCCGAGGTCCACGACATGCCCGGCACCTCGTCGAGCGGCGGCACGGGCGGGTCGTCCGGCTCCTCCCCACCGGTCAAGAGCGCCACCGTCTGCCGCAACGAGCGCACGCCGATCACCGAGATGCCGCGGACGAGCTCGGCCTCCGGAACGTTGACCTCGGGGACGAAGACCCGGTCGAAGCCGGCCTCGAGGGCGGCGAGCGTCGCCGGAAGCACCCCGCGTATCGCCCGCAGCCTCCCGTCGAGCGCGAGCTCGCCGAGGAACACGGCGCCGGCGAGCCGCTCGGCGGGCACGAGTGCCTTGGCCGCGAACACCGCGAGTGCGATGGCGAGGTCGTAGTGCGATCCGGTCTTGGGCAACGTCGACGGCGCGAGGTTGATCGTGACGCGCTGGTCGGGCCATGTCGTGCCGGAGTTGGACACCGCCGACCGGCACCGGTCGCGGGCCTCGTTGACCATCGTGTCGGCCAGGCCGACGAGAACGGTCGCCGGCAAGCCACCCGAGATGTCGACCTCGACCTCGATCGGCCGTCCCGACAGACCGTCGAGCGTCACCGAGTGCGTCGCGGCGGCCATCAGGCGACCCCGGCGATGCGATCGACGACCGGAGCACCGCGAGGCGGCACGACGACCGAGACGATGTCGATGCGCAGGCTCGGCGGCTGCACGTCGTGCACCTCGAGCCAATGCATCGCCAACCGGCGCAGCCTGGTCGCCTTGTGCCCCGTGATCGCCTCGAACGGCCCACCGTGATGGTTGCTCGTCCTGGTCTTGACCTCGCAGATCACGAGCGTGGACCCGTCTCGGGCGACGATGTCGATCTCGCCGAACTTGCAAGTCCAGTTGCGAGCCAGCACGACCATCCCGAGTGCCTCGAGATGTTCGGCGGCGATCCGCTCGCCGTAGCTGCCCAAGGCCTTGTTGCGCGCGTACGTCATCACGCCAGCCTCGGGCGCCGGGTAGATGCGGTGCCAGGCACCGAGGCCGGGCTGTGGACCGGTGACCGGGCCGCCGAGCCCTGTGGATGCTCGGACGAGGACGGCGTCCGGCACACTGGGGTTCATGGGGGGTTCTTCGAGGCGTGGGCGGTGCGCCGCTGCAGGGGCGTTGCTCGCGATGCTGCTGACCGCCGCGTGCACGGTGACCTTCAACGGCCGTCATGACGCTGGCAGGACACCTCACCCCACGGCGCCGACGGACGCCAACGGGGTCGAGGTGTGGGACCTCCGCACCCCGCCGTCGGCAGCCGATGTCGGCATGCGCGCCGACGAGAAATCCGTGGTGTACGAGACCGACGAGCCCCGACGCGTCCGCTTCCTGCTCCCCGAGGGCAAGGAGCTGAAGACCAAGATCTACCTGCTGATCTTCCAGCGGATCGCGCACGAGGATCCCGCGGATCCTACTCGTCCCACGGGCATCGACTTCGACACGAGGGCGATGCCGCTCGACACCGCCGACGGGGTCATGCGCGACGCTCTCACGTCGTTCGGGCTCGGCACCTCGGCCGTCGACACATGGCGCACGAAGATCGAGGAGCGCCCCAAGAGCGGCGCGGAGGCCGACTTCGACATCGAGGGCGGCGGCAACACGAAGATCGGCTACCTCTCGATCGGCGTCGGAGGCAACTTCGACCCCGTCGACGGCCACAACTCAGCCCACATCACGTATCACGTCAACCTGTACTAGGAGCGATCGCCGAGAGCCGCCTCGAGCATCGACTGCGCCGACCATCGCATGAGCTCGACCGCCGCCTCGCGCGACAATCCACCGATGTCGGTGAGCCACACGAGGGCCTCGATCCCGGTGGCGCTGCGGATCGCCAGCACCAGCCGGTGCAGCTCGTCCTCCGACAGCTGATCGCGTACGGGCTCCAGCGCCTCGGTGATCCAGCCGATCGCCCGGCCCTGCCGTAGGGGCTGGCCCCCCCGATCGGCAGGGTCGTCCTCCAAGGACAGCCGCAGCATGGTCCGTTGCTGCGCCTCGGTCTCGAGGATCATGCCGGTGAACCTCCGGACGACGGCGTCGAGCCGGGCCGCCGGATCCGACGGCGGATCGTCACCGAGCATCGATGTCGCACCGGTCTCGGGATGTGCCGCCGCGAGCAGACTGCGCTGGTTGGGGAAGTAGCGATACGCGGTGGTGCGTGAGATCGCCGCCGCATCAGCCGCCTCCGCCACGGTGGGCGCCAGGCCCTGGGCCACCAAGTCGCGCGCCGCGGCCACCAGCGCGCTGCGCGTACGACTCTTCTGCTCGACGCGCCCGCTGTCCTCGTAAGCTGTTGACATACCCGACATGGTACTGCAGTCTCTTTATGGGACTCGTGTCCCACGACACGTACCAAGGAGAAGCATCATGAGCGCAACAGTCGTACCCACGTCCGTCGTCAAGGCTCAGTCCGAGGGCGAGCGGCGGTGGTTCGCCGGCGGCGGCGTCCACACCTGGAAGGTGCGGGCCGAGGACTCCAACGGCGCGTTCCTGATGTTCGAGGACCGCATGGAGCAGGGCAAGGTCACCCCACTCCACATCCATCCCGAGACCGACGAGACCTTGGTCATCCTCGAGGGCGAGATCCTCGCCCATCTCGACGGCACGGAGCAACGCGTCTCCGAGGGCGGCATCATGCTCGCCACGCGCGGGCTCCCCCACGCGTTCATGGTCACCTCACCGTTCGCTCGCCTGCTGTGCGTGCAGACGCCGGGCAACATCGAGTCGTTCTACTGGGACGCCAGCGACCCGATCGCGGACGACGTCGACTCCGGCGAGGTCGACTTCGACCGGATCGCCGCGTCCGGGCAGCGCAACGGCGGGATCACGATCCTCGGGCCGCCGCCCTTCGCGCACTGACAGGGTCGGGCCTCGTTCGTACGATGAGGCATGCCCACGATCCGCATCGAGGCCGCGACCGCAGCCCCATGGACCGATGTCGAGCACACCCTGACCGGCGGCGGTGACGGAGCCAGCTGCTCGTGCCAATGGTTCATGGTCCCGCGCAAGGAGTTCGACGCCTGCAGCAGGGACGAGAAGCGCACGCTGCTCCGTCACGAGCTCGAGGACGCCGACGTCTCCCCGGCGCTCATCGCGTACGTCGACGGGTCCCCGGCCGCGTGGGTGCGGGTCGGTCCGCGGCCGGCACAGCCTGCGCTGGCCCGCTCGCGCATCGTCAAGGCCGGCGAACAACCGCTCGACGACGACACCGTCTGGGCCATCACGTGCTTCGTCGTACGCCGGGAGCATCGCGGGCAGGGCCTGGCCAGGCAGCTGACGGCGGCCGCGGTCGATCACGCGGCAGCCCACGGCGCACGGGTGGTCGAGGGCTATCCGGTCGACACCGACAGGCGCAAGGCCAGCAGCAACGAGCTGTTCCACGGATCCGTCGGCATGTTCAGCGCGGCAGGGTTCCGCGAGGTGGCGCGGCCGACCGAGACCCGTGCCGTCATGGCGATCGAGGTCAGTCGTCGGCGCCGGGCACCTTGAAGTCCGAGCCCTGCAGCTCCTCGACGTTGACGTCCTTGAACGTCAGCACCTTGACGTTCTTGGCGAAGCGCGCCGGGCGGTAGATGTCCCACACCCAGGCGTCGTTCATCGAGACCTCGAAGTAGGCGTCCCCGGTCTCGGAGCGCACCTTCACGTCGACCTGGTTGCACAGGTAGAAGCGCCGGTCGGTCTCGACGACGTACTTGAAGATGGTGACGACGTCGCGGTACTCCCGGTAGAGCGCGAGCTCCATCTCGGACTCGTACCGCTCGAGATCCTCAGAGCTCATGCTTCAACCGCGCCTTCCATTGCTGCTCGTACGTTGACGTATCTGCGGCGGTGCTCGGCGCACGGGCCGTGCTGCTGGAGTGCCGCCTGGTGCTGCGGAGTGCTGTAACCCTTGTGCGTGGCGAAATCGTATGCCGGATAGTCGTCGTGCATCTGCACCATCATGCGGTCACGGGTGACCTTGGCGATGACCGACGCAGCGGCGATCGAGGCGGCGACGCGGTCACCCTTCCACATCGCGAGGCCCGGCGCGCCGAGACCGTCGACCGGGAAGCCGTCGGTGAGGACGTAGCCGGGGCGCACGGCGAGGCGGGCCAGGGCTCGGCGCAGCGCGGCGATGTTGGCGACGTGCAGGCCCATCCGGTCGCACTCGGCGGCCGGGATGACCACGACCGACACGTCGACCGCGCGATCCATGATCAGGTCGAAGCAGGCCTCGCGGCGTGCCTCGGTGAGCAGCTTGGAGTCGGCCAGGCCCTTGATGGGTCGTTCGAGGATGACGGCGGCTGCCACCAGAGGGCCGGCACACGCGCCGCGGCCCGCCTCGTCGACACCCGCGACGGGGTGCAGACCTTGGCGGGCCAGCGCGCGCTCGAAACCGTAGATGCCGGCATCACGCCGGATCGTGGATCCCTTGGCCAGACGTGTCACGCAGTGAGCCTAACCCGCACCCTCAACGGTGCGGCAGGCAACTCACCGGCGATCAGACCTCGCGCTTTTCCTTGATCTTCGCGGCCTTGCCACGCAGGTTGCGGAGGTAGTAGAGCTTGGCCCGGCGGACGTCGCCGCGGGTCGCGACCTCGATCTTCTCGATGACCGGGGTGTGCAGCGGGAACGTACGCTCCACGCCGACGCCGAAGCTGACCTTGCGGACCGTGAACGTACGGCCGATGCCCGAGCCCTGCACCTTGATGCAGACACCCTTGAACACCTGGACGCGCGAACGGCTGCCCTCGATGACCTTGACGTGCACGTCGAGCGTGTCGCCGGCGCGGAAGTCAGGAAGGTCGGTGCGCAGCGATGCGCTGGCGACCTGGTCGACGATGTTGGTCATGGTCTACTCCTCGCTGGTGCCACAGGTCACCCACGGATTGCTGTACGAATGAAAGTTTGATGCGGCGGTGAACACGGATTCCCCTGAGGCAGAACCGTCGGCGCCAAGGGTCAATGTTGCCACATGCGTACCCCCCGGAGGAAATCGGCCGGTCGGATGACCTCGTCCGAATTCCGCCGGTTGCCGCGACGACCGGATCCTAGTGTTGGGACATGGGCGAGTGTCAGATCCGGATCGTTCAGCGCGCGTGGTCGATGTTCGCCTCCGGAGACGCCGAGCGCATACTCAGCGTCTTCACGCCTGACGCCGAGTGGCTCGCACCGCCACGGAACGCCACTGCGGAGGCGCTCGGGATCTCGCACCACATGATCGGCGCCCACGAGATCGCCCGGTTCCTGGCCGACGACTTCCCGCGCCTCTACGTCTCGAACGTCACCATCGACTTCACGAACATGCTGGCCGCAGGGTCGACGGTCGTCGTCGAGGAGACCATGAGCGCGACGCTCGCCGACGGCAGCGACTACGTCAATGACTACTGCTTCATCTTCGAGCTGGACGGCGACCGCATCCGACGGGTCCGGGAGTACATGGACACGGCACACGGCAACCGCCAGCTCGACAACCTGCTCGATCGCAGGCTGCACCGGGGTTAGTGGCTCAGTCCAGCAGGTCAGGGCGACGCTGCCGCGTACGCTCGAGGGCCTGCTCGCGTCGCCAGGCGGCGATCGCCGCGTGGTTGCCGGACAGCAGGATCTCGGGGACGTCGAGGCCGCGCCAGCTCGCCGGCTTGGTGTAGACGGGGTACTCCAGCAACCCATCGTCCCCGTGCGACTCCTCGACGAGCGACTCCGGGTTGCCCATGAAGCCGGGGATGAGCCGTACGACGGCCTCGATCATCGCGAGCGCGGCGACCTCGCCGCCGTTGAGCACGAAGTCGCCGAGCGACACCTCCTCGACCCGCCACCGGCCGGCCGCGTGGTCGATGACCCGCTGGTCGATGCCCTCGTAGCGTCCGCAGGCGAACACCAGGTGCTCGTCGGTGCTGAGCTGCTCGGCCATGCGCTGCGTGAACGGTGTGCCCGACGGGGTCGGCACGACGATCACGGCGGCGTCGGTGGCCAGCGCGTCGAGCGCCTCGCCCCACGGCTCGGCCTTCATGACCATGCCGGCTCCCCCGCCGTAGGGGGTGTCGTCGACGCTGCGGTGCTTGTCGGTCGTGAAGTCACGGAGGTCGTGAGTCGTGACCTGCAAGAGGCCGGCGACCTGCGCCTTGCCCGCAAGGGAGAGCTGGAGGGCGTCGAGGTAGGCCGGGAAGATGGAGACGACGTCGATCTGCACGTCAGTCGCCTGTCAGGTCCGAGGCGGCGTTCTCGGCCTCGGCCGGGTCGAGCAGTCCGGCGACCTCGTTGATCGTCACGAACCCGCCCTTGACGTCGACGACCGGCACGATCTCGGTGACGAACGGGATGAACACCTCGCGACCGTCGATGTCGATCGCCAGGGTGTCCTGATAGGGGCCGTGGACGATGCCCGTCACCGTGCCGACGACGTCGTCGCCGGTGCGTGCCTCGAGTCCGACCAGCTGGTGGTCGTAGAACTCGTCGGGATCGTCGGGCAGGTCGAGCGGGTCGACCTCGGCCTCGATGATGCGACCGTGCAGCGCCTCTGCGGCGGTGCGGTCGGGGATCTCCTCGAACGACACGACGAGCCGTCCGCTGTGGTGGCGGGCGCGCGCGATCGTGAGCGTTCGGTCGCCGCAAACGACCGACGAGCCCGGGGCGAAACGCCGTTCGGGCTCGTCGGTGCGGATGTCGACGTTCAGCTCACCGCGGATGCCGTGGGCCCGGCCGATGCGGCCGATGACGACCTGCATGGTCGTCAGTTGCGGCGGTCGACGTCCACGAAGTCGATGCGCGCGCCGCCACGACCGGCGATCGCGCCCGCGACCTTGCGGATGGCGGTGGCCGTACGGCCTTGACGACCGATGACCTTGCCGAGGTCGTCCGGGTTGACCCGGACCTCGAACAGCTCGCCGTTGCGCGTCTGCTTGGCGCGCACGTCGACATCGTCAGGACTGTCGACGATGCCGGCGACGAGATGCTCGATGACCTCGATCATGGGGGCAGCCACGATCAGGCCTTGGCCTCGTCAGCGGGTGCCTCGTCGGCCTTGGCCTCTTCGGCAGGTGCCTCGTCAGCCTTGGGCTCCTCGACGGGAGCCTCCTCGGCCTTGGGCTCCTCAGCCTTGGCCTCGTCAGCCTTGGGCTCCTCAGCGGGAGTCTCCTCAGCCTTGGCGGCGGCCTTCTTGGCAGCAGCGGCCTTCTTGGTGGTCGCGTCAGCCTTGGGCTCGTTGTGGAGGTCCTTGAGCGCTTCCTGGAAGATGTCTTCCTTGCTGCGCTTCTCCTCGGCGAACTTCATGGTGTTCTTGCCACCGATGTCGCCGGTGATCTTGAGCAGCGCGGCGACGGCCTCGGTCGGCTGAGCGCCGACGCCGAGCCAGTACTGGGCGCGCTCGCCGTCGACCTTGATGATCGACGGGTCGGCCTTGGGGTTGTAGGTGCCGATCTCCTCGATGACGCGTCCGTCGCGCTTGGTGCGCGAGTCGGCGACGACGATGCGGTAGAACGGCGTACGGATCTTGCCCATACGCTTCAGGCGAATCTTGACTGCCACGAGTGTGGTGTCTCCTCAGATGTGTGTTTGTGGTGACCTGCCGGTGCCGCGTGGGGACACGGCCGACGAAATCGGTGAGCCGGGCGGCACGAAGATGAGAGGGTCTTCACGCGTACCGGACGCAAGGGGTCATTCTGCCAGAACACCGGCCATGCCTCCAATTCGGCCGCACGCTGAGGCTGCCGCGGCTCAGAACTCGCCGTGCCGGCCCTCGCCGCCGGCGAACCGCGCGGCACCGCCCGCACCCTCGAGCTGCACGATGGGTACGCCGTTGGCGCCTTCGGAACGCAGCGCAGCGTCCAGCGGCAGGTCCCACTGCCGATAGGCCGACGCCCGGTCGGCCTTCATGCACTCGGCCGGGAACCCGGCGATCTGCTCGGCGAGGTCGTGGGCGACGGTGAGCGAGTCCCCGACGGGCACGACCCGGTTGGCCAGGCCCATCTGCAGCGCCTCGTGCGCGCCAACAGGTCGCCCGGTGAGGATCATGTCGAGCGCCCGGCCCTGGCCGACGATGCGCGGCAGGCGCACGGTGCCGCCGTCGATCAGCGGCACGCCCCATCGCCGGCAGAAGACGCCGAAGATCGCGTCCTCCTCGACGACGCGCAGGTCGGCCAGCAGCGCGAGCTCCAGGCCACCGGCGACGGCGTGGCCCGAGACCGCCGCGATGACCGGCTTGGTCAGCTCCATGCGGCTCGGTCCCATCGGACCGGTGCCGAGTCCCTCGGGATCCAGCTCGTTGCGGCGCTCCGGATCCTCGACCGCCGACAGGTCGGCGCCGGAGCAGAACGTGCCGCCGGCACCGGTCAGCACCGCGACCGCGAGCGACTCGTCCTCCTCGAACTGCTGGAACGCCTCGCGCAGCTCGGCGGCCATCGGGCCGTCCACGGCGTTGCGCACCTCGGGGCGATCCATCGTGATCGTGCAGATGTTCTCGTCGATGTCGTACCGAACGTGATCCATGGAGTCATTCTTGCCGACGACCGGAGCAGACTCGGAGGCCGTTGACTTTCCTGGTCGGAAAGTCTACGTTGAGTTTCCCACCAGGAAAGTGAGTACGACATGTCGAAGGACATCAGTGAGGCCGAGGCGCAGCTGGCGCTCCGCGCGATCGAGGACCAGCAGCGACACGTGATCGCCGAGGTAGGACTCCCCCGGTGGTACTGGTGGGGCCTGGCGGCGGCGTGGGTCGCGCTCGGCGTGCTCGCCGACGTCGGCAACCCGTGGGTCACGGGCATTTCGACGCTGGTGTTCGGCGCGGCGCACTCCGCCATAGCGCAGAGGATCTTCTCCGGTCGCCGCCGCTCGGGACAGCTGAGCGTACGCGCGGGCCTCGTCGACCGGCACCTGCCCTCCGTGCTGTTCGCGTGTCTGATCGCCCTCGGGTTCGTCACGGTCGGCCTCGGCTTCGCCGCCAACGCCGATGGCGCCGACCACGCCGGCACGGTCGCGAGCATCGTCGTCGCGGTCGCGATCCTCGGGTTCGGCCCGCAGGTCGTCTCCGCCTCCCGCCGCAGGGCCGAGCACAACGTCGGCGCATGACCGCAGCACCGCAGTTCGACGAGCTGATCCATCCCAGCACCCGGCTGTCGATCGTGGCGCTGCTGGCGTCGGCCGACTGGATCGACTTCGCGTTCGTCCGCGACCGCCTGCAGCTCTCCGACTCGGCCCTGTCCAAGCAGTTCGCGACGCTCGAAAGCGCCGGCTACATCAGCATCGAACGTCCCGTCGAGGACCGGCGTCGACGGGTCCGCGTGCGACTCACCGCGCTCGGGCGCAAGGCGTTCGACGGACACGTCGCGGCACTCCGCGCGGTCATCGACGTCGAAACGCCCTAGTCGCGCGGGGCCCATCCGGGCGGTCCGAAGACGTACCCGAGCCGGTCACGCCAGCGCGGTGCGTGCCTGACGTCGTGCCAGATCTTGACGTACTCGCCGTACTGCAACGTCCAGACGTTGTAGGTGCCGACCGGATAGGTCAGCCCGTACGTCGGGCGGTGCTGCTCGGCCTGGAACGACCTGAACAGGCGGTCCCAGACGATGAGGATGCCGCCGTAGTTGCGGTCGAGATAGATCGGGTCCGAGCCGTGGTGGACGCGGTGGTGCGACGGGGTGTTGAACACCGCCTCCCACCAGCGCGGGAAACGGTCGATCCGCTCGGTGTGCAGGTGGAACTGCCAGATCAGGTTGATCGAGAACGTGAAGTAGATCATCCACGGCGGCACGCCGAGCAGCGGCAGCGGCAGCCAGATGAGCACCTCGAACCACTGGTTCCACTTCTGCCGCAGGGCGGTCGAGAAGTTGAAGTAGACGCTCGAGTGGTGGGCCTGGTGGCCGGCCCAGCCGAGGCGTACACGGTGCGAGAAGCGGTGGTAGGTGTACCAGAGCAGGTCGACGCCCAGCAGGACCCCGACCCAGGTCCACGGGTTGCCGGCCGACAGGTGCCACGGCGCGAGGTGCACGTAGATCACGGTGTAGAGCAGGAACGCCGCCGTGCGGAAGATCGCGGAGAACGCGATCGAGCCGACGAACATCGTCAAGCTCGTGCGGGTGTCCTCCTTGAGGTAGCCCATTCCCTGGCGTTCGCGCTCCCGCTCGGCGGTCGCCCGATCCTCCCGGTCCTCGCGGCGCACCGCAGCCATCTCGATGACCATGAACAGCAGGAAGAACGGCACCGCGGCTCCCGCCGGGTCGTTCAGGTTGTGCGAAAAGGCCTCCCACATCCGGTCATGGTCGCATGAAGTGACCCCGGAGTCAGTCGTATGCTCGCGGCATGTCTGACCTGACGATCCTGCACAACTCCGCCTGCTCGACCTCCCGCCACGCGCTCGACGAGGTGGCCGGCGCCGGCATCGACGCCGACGTCGTCCAGTACCTCAAGAAGCCTCTCGATCGCGCTGCCCTGATCGAGCTCATGGGCAAGCTCGAGGACCCGCCGGCCGACCTCGTGCGCAAGGATCCGTTCTTCAAGGCTCAGGGCCTGGACGCCGAGGACTACACGACGCCAGAGGCCGTCGCCGACCTGCTGGTCGAGCACCCACGCCTGATGCAGCGGCCGGTCCTCGTGCGCGGGAACCGGGCGATCATCGGCCGTCCCAAGGACCGCATCGCAGCCTTCCTGGCGGACTGATCCGTTTGCCCATGGCGCGTCCCCGGGTGGGATAGCCTGTCGCGTCGGCGCATGCAGCGCCTGCCGAGGGGATGACGATGACCGAGCAGCCGCCGCACGACCCGAACCAGCCGTACGGCCCGCCCGCCGCCCACCCGTACCAGCAGCCATATCAGGGGCAGCCGTACGCGGCTCAGTACCCGTCACCCGGCCAGCAACGACCGCCGTCCAAGGCGCTCGCGATCACGGCACTCGTCATGGCGTTGCTCGGCTTCCTGGTCATCACCTGGATCGCGGCGGTGGTCCTGGCGATCGTCGTCCTCGTGCAGTCGCGTGGCGGCCGCAAGAACGGCAAGGGCATGGCCATCTCGGCGCTGCTCGTCTGCGCGCTGTGGGTCGTGGGGCTGATCATCGTGATCGTGGCCGTGGTCAACAGCCAGCCCGAGCGCGACTCGTCGGGGCACGTGGTCAAGGGCGGGCACGTCCTCACCGGCAGCATCCGCACCGGCGACTGTCTCAAGAAGGACCCCAGCACGTCGGCGCAGCTCACCGTCGAGCTCGTCCCGTGCAGCGAGCCGCACCGCCAAGAGGCGTTCGCCAACTTCGACCTGCCCGGTGGTGACTTCCCGGGTCAGCCGGAGGTCGACCAGCAGGCCGAGCAAGGATGTGTGGCCAAGTTCGCCACGTACGTCGGGGTGCGACAGGACGAGTCGGAGCTGCGCATCTTCTTCCTGCGGCCCTCCAAGGACTCCTGGAGCGTCGACAAGGGCGTCACCTGCATGGTCTCCGACGGGACCGCGACCACCGGGTCATTCAAGGGCGCCAAGCGCTGAGTCGCCCACGGGAGCGGCGAACTGGGCGGAGTAGAGCCGCTCATACGCTCCTCCCGCGGCACGCAGCGAGTCGTGGTCGCCCTGCTCGACGATCTGGCCGTCCTCCATCACCACGATGTGGTCGGCGTCGCGGATCGTCGACAGGCGATGCGCGATGACGAACGAGGTACGCCCCGAGCGCAGCTGCTCCATGGCACCCTGCACGAGCGACTCGGTGCGGGTGTCGACCGAGCTGGTGGCCTCGTCGAGCACCAGGATCGCCGGATCGGCGAGGAACGCACGCGCGATCGTCAGCAGCTGTCGCTGACCGGCGCTGACGTTGGTGCCCTCGTCCTCGATCACGGTGTCGTAGCCGTCGGGCAGGGTGCGGACGAAGTGGTCGACGTACGCCGCCTCGGCCGCCGCGATGATCTGCTCCTCCGACGCGCGATGGGCACCGTAGGCGATGTTGTCGCGGATCGTGCCCTTGAACAGCCACGTGTCCTGCAGGACGACGCCGAAGTTCTCGCGCAGCGGTCCGCGGTCCATGCGCGCGATGTCGACGCCGTCGAGCGTGATGCGTCCGCCCTGGATGTCGTAGAAGCGCAGCACCAGGTTGGTCAACGTCGTCTTGCCGGCACCGGTCGGGCCGACGATGGCGACGGTCTGGCCCGGCTCGGCGACCAGGTCGAGGTGCTCGATCAGGGGCTCATCGAGCTTGTAGGAGAACGAGACGTCCTCGAAGACGACCCGGCCGCGTACGGGATCGGGGAACGGCGCGTCGGCCTCGTCGGGTCGCTCCTCCGGCTCGTCGAGCAGGGCGAAGACCCGCTCCGCCGAGGCGACGCCTGACTGCAGCAGGTTGATCATCGACGCGACCTGCGTCAGCGGCTGCGTGAACTGGCGGGAGTACTGGATGAACGCCTGCACGTCGCCGATGCTCAACGTGCCGGACGCGACCCGCAGGCCGCCGATCACGGCGACGAGGACGTAGTTGATGTTGGAGACGAACATCATGACGGGCTGGATGACGCCCGAGATGAACTGTGCCTTGAACGAGGACGTGAAGACCGCCTCGTTGCGGGTGTCGAACTCCTGACGCGCCTCCTGCTGGCGGCCGAACACCTTGACGACCTCGTGGCCCGTGAAGACCTCCTCGATGTGGCCGTTGAGGCGACCCGTGCTCGCCCACTGCTTCATGAACTCCGGCTGCGACCGCTTGGTGACCGCCTTGGTGATCGCGAACGCCAACGGGAGGGTCAGTAGCGCGACGAGCGACAGCAACGGCGAGATGACGAGCATCATGACGAGCGTGCCGATGACCATGAGGATCGAGGTCAGCAGCTGGCTCATGGTCTGCTGGAACGACTGCGCGATGTTGTCGATGTCGTTGGTCGTGCGTGAGAGCACCTCGCCGCGGTCCGTGCGGTCGAAGTAGGACAACGGCAGCCTGTTGATCTTGGCCTCGACGTCGTCGCGCAGCCCGGCGACCGTCTTCTGCACGACCGTCGTCGTGAGCACGCCCTGGAACCACTGCAGCAGGGACGCCAGGACGTACAGGCACAGCACGCCGGTGAGCACCCAGCCGAGGCTGTGGAAGTCGATGCCGGCGCCCGGCTGCAGGTCGACGGAGGAGACGAGCGACGCGAGCTTGTCGTTGCCCTCGTTGCGCAGCTGGGCGACGATCTCGGCCTTGCTCTGGCCTTCGGGGAACTGGCCGTTGAGGAACCCGGTGAACACGATGTCGGTCGCGTGGCCCAGCACCTTGGGCCCGATGACGGCCATCGACGTGGCGATGACGCCGAACCCGACGACGCCCCAGACCATCGCGCGCTGCCGCAGCAGCCGGTCGACCAGGCGGCGGAGGGAACCCTTGAAGTCCTTGGCCCGCGCCGGCGGCATCCCCATGCCCGCCAGCGCCGGCCCTCGTCCCGGCCCCCCGGTCATGCGGCCTCCTCCTCGGTGAGCTGCGAGAGGACGATCTCGCGGTAGACGTCGCAGGTCTGCATCAGGTCGGTGTGCGTGCCGGTGCCGACCACGCGTCCCTCGTCGAGCACGACGATGCGATCGGCGTTGCGGATCGTCGAGACCCGCTGCGCCACGATCACGACGGTCGCCTGGGCCGTGGCCGTACGCATGGCAGCCCGCAACGCGGCATCCGTCGCGTAGTCGAGAGCCGAGAACGAGTCGTCGAACAAGTAGATCGGTGGTCGCTTGACGATCGCCCGGGCGATCGCGAGGCGCTGACGCTGCCCGCCCGAGACGTTGGTGCCGCCCTGCGAGATCGGGGCGTCGAGCCGCTCGGGCATGCGCTCGACGAAGTCACGCGCCTGGGCGATGTCGAGGGCCTCCCAGAGCTCCTCGTCGGTGGCATCCGGCCGGCCGTAGCGCAGGTTGGAGGCCACGGTGCCGCTGAAGAGGAACGGTCGCTGCGGCACCAGCCCGATCGACGCCCACACGTCCTCGGGGTGCAGCGCACGTACGTCATGGCCGTCGATGCGGACCGTGCCCGCCGTCGCGTCGAACAAACGCGGGATCAGGCCCAGCAGGGTCGACTTGCCGCTGCCCGTCGACCCGATGATCGCGGTGGTCTCCCCGGGCCGGGCCACCATGTCGATCTCGTGCAGGACGTCCTGCTCGGCACCGGGGAACGCGAACGACGCTCCGGTGATGTCGATCTCGCCACCGGTCAGCGCGACCTGGACGGCGTCGTCAGGGGCGAGCACGCTGGGCTCGGTGTCGAGCACCTCGGTGATGCGCTCGGCGGAGACCTCCGCACGCGGCCACAGCATCAACATGAACGTGGCCATCATGACCGACATGAGGATCTGGACGAGATAGTTCTGGAACGCCGTCAGGGTGCCGACCTCGAGGTCGCCGCTGCCGATGCGGTAGCCGCCGAACCAGGTCGCCAGGACCACCGAGACGTTCATGATCAGCATGACGATCGGGAACATCATCGACGTCAGCCGGCCGACGGCGATCGCGACCTCCATCGTCTCGCGGTTGGCATCACCGAACCGCTCGGTCTCGTAGCGCTCCTTGACGAACGCCCGGATCACCCGGATGCCCATGATCTGCTCGCGCATGATGCCGTTGATGCCGTCGATCTTGACCTGCATGACCCGGAACAGCGGGCGCATCTGGCGGATCACCAGCCCGATGCTGATGATCAGGGCTGGCATCACGAGCAGCAGCAACCCCGACAGCTCGACGTCCTGGCGCAGCGCCATGAAGATGCCGCCGAAGCACATGATCGGCGCCGCCACGAGCAGCGTCAGGGCCAGGAACACGATGAGCTGCACCTGCTGCACGTCGTTGGTCGTGCGGGTGATGAGGGTGGGCGCTCCGAGCTGGGCCATCTCGCGGGCCGCGAACGTCTCGACCTTGCCGAACACGCCGGCGCGCAGGTCGCGGCCCAGCGCCATGGCCGTGCGCGCGCCGTAGTAGACCGCGACGATCGTGCAGACGACCTGGATGACCGTGACCATCAGCATCATGCCGCCGGTGCGGATGATGTAGCCGGTGTCGCCGGCGACGACACCCTTGTCGATGATGTCGGCGTTGAGTCCGGGCAGCCAGAGGTTGGCCAGCGTCTGGATCAGCTGGAAGAACAGGACGACAGCGATGGGCCGCTTGTAGGGCGCAAGATACGTCCGTAGGAGCGGAATGAGCATTGCCTCAGGCTATCTCGCCGACCTGTCACAAACTCACGACAGATGTCATGCCCTTGGTTGAGCGAGCTCTGCGAGCGAACGCCAAGGGCAGGTTGAGCGATCGCGGCGAAGCCGCCCGATGACGAAACCCGGTGAGATCACCACCCAGCTCAGCCCGAGGTGGTTTCGAGGCTACGGCCGCAGGCGGCGTCCGCACCTCAACCATCGAGGGCCGGGCCGGCCCTACACCACCGCGTTCAGGCCGAGCACGACGATCAGGCCCGTCACCGACAGGACGGTCTCCATGATCGACCAGCTCTTGATCGTCTGGACGACCGTGAGCCCGAAGAACTCCTTGACCAGCCAGAACCCGGCATCGTTGACGTGTGAGAAGAACAGCGAACCCGCGCCGATCGCCAGCACCAGGAGCGAGACCTCGGTGCTGCCGAGGTCCTGGGCGATCGGGGACATGATGCCTGCCGCCGTGACCGTCGCGACGGTGGCCGAGCCCGTGGCCACACGGATCAGCACCGCCACCAGCCAGGCCAGCAGCAACACCGAGAATCCGGAGTCCTCGACGAAGTCGGCGACGACCTGCGCGATGCCGGTGTCGACCAACGTCTGCTTGAACCCGCCGCCAGCACCGACGATCAGCAGGATGCCGGCGATCGGCGGCAACGACTTGTTGAGGACGTCGCTGATGTCGTCCCTGTCCATGCCCGATGCGCGACCCAGCGTGAAGATCGCCACCACGACGGAGATGAGCAGGGCGATGAACGGCTCACCGATGAAGTCGAGCGTCTTGCGGGCACCGGTGCCCTTGTCGAGGGCGATGTCGGAGTACGCCTTGCCCATCATCAGCACGACCGGGAGCAGGACCGTGGCCAACGTGATGCCGAAGCTGGGGCGGACCTCGCGCTTCTCGGTGGTCGCGTCGTAAAGGTCGCCGGCGGGCACGGGCACCCAACGCTCGGCGAACCGTGCGAAGAGCGGACCGGCGACGACGATCGTGGGGATCGCGACCAGGATGCCGAGCGCCAACGTACGGCCGAGGTCGGCATGCACCTGGCCGATCGCGGCCAGCGGGCCCGGGTGGGGCGGGACGAACCCGTGCATCGCCGAAAGACCCGCGAGGGCGGGGATGCCCAGGGCGATGATCGAACGCTCGGCGCGCTTGGCGACGAGGAAGATCACCGGCATGAGCAGGACCAGGCCGATCTCGAAGAACATCGGCAGGCCGATGATCGCGCCGATCGCCGCCATCGACCACGGCAACATCCGTGGGCTCGACTTCCCGACGATCGTGTCGACGATCTGGTCGGCACCACCGGAATCGGCCAGCAGCTTGCCGAACATCGCCCCCAGAGCGATCAGCACGCCGACGCCCTTGACCGTGTCGCCGACGCCGGTGCTGAAGCTGGCGACGACATCGAGCATGTTGCGGCCGGCGATCGCGCCGACCGTCAGCGAGCCGAGGATGAGTGCCAGGAATGGATGCAGCTTGAAGAACGTGATCAGCACGACGAGGACGGCGACGCCGACCAGTGCGGCGGTGATGAGCTGTCCGGTGCCGGCGACAGCCTTGACCGGTTCGGGCGCGTCTGCGGTAGCCAGTGCGGCGAGCATCATGCGGTGTCCTCCTGGGAGAGGCCGGCGCGGGCGACGAAGGCGTCCACGATCTCGGCAGGTGACGGGGTGATGTCGAAGGCCCAGCCGTTCTCGTCGTCCTGCAGCGGCTCGAGCGTCTTCTCCTGCGACTCCAGCAACGAGGTCGGCATGAAGTGGTCGCGGTGCTCCATGCGTGACTTGATGAGCTCGTGGTCGCCGGTGAGGTGCAGGAAGCACGTACGCGGCGCGGCCTCGACGAGCACGTCACGATAGGCACGCTTGAGGGCCGAGCAGCTGATGACCCCACCCGCGGCGTCGTGCTCGTGCAACCACACGCCGATGTCCTTGAGCCACGGCCAGCGATCCTCGTCGGTCAGCGGCGTGCCGGCGGACATCTTGGCGATGTTGGCCGCGGAGTGGAAGTCGTCGCCGTCGGCGTAGTCGAGCGAGAAGCGGTCGGCGAGCTCATGCCCGATCGCAGACTTGCCGACACCAGAGATGCCCATGACGACGACGAGCGGTGATTCCCCCATGCCCCGACCGTATGCCCCGCAGCGTCTGTCCGCCACGGGACGGACCGCTAGAGCAGGTCCTTGAGCTCCTTGGGCAGCTCGAACTCGTCGTTGCCGCCGGCCGGGAAGCCGAACGCGCTCGCGCCGTCCTTCTTGGTCGCGCCGGCGGCCTCCGCGGCGCGCTTGGCGGGGTTGCCGGAGACGCGCTTGCCCTTCTTCTTCTGCTGGGGCTTCTGCTTGGCACCTGCGCGCTTGCCCACTCCGGGCATACCGGGAATGCCGGGCATACCCGGGACTCCGCCGCCCTTGGACATCTGCTGCATCATCTTGCGCATCGCGAAGAACTGGTCGACGACGTTGTTGACGTCCTTGACCTGCGTGCCCGAACCCTTGGAGATGCGGGTGCGGCGCGAGCCGTCGATGAGCTTGGGGTTGTCGCGCTCGGCCGGCGTCATCGACTTGATGATGGCCTTGATGCGGTCGAACTCGCGCTCGTCGAAGTTGTTGATCTGCTCCTTGTACTGCCCCATGCCGGGGATCATGCCCATGATCTTGGACATCGAGCCGAGCTTGGCGATGCCTTCGAGCTGGGTCAGGAGGTCGTCCATCGTGAACGTGCCGCCCAGCATGCGCTCGGCGTCCTTGGCGGCCTGCTCGGTGTCGAGCGCCTTCTCGGCCTGCTCGATGAGCGTGAGCATGTCGCCCATGTCGAGGATGCGCGACGCCATGCGGTCGGGGTGGAACGCGTCGAAGTCGGTGAGCTTCTCACCCGTGGACGCGAACATGATCGGCCGGCCAGTGATCGAACGCACCGACAGCGCAGCACCACCACGCGCGTCGCCGTCGAGCTTGGTCAGCACGACACCGGTGAAGTCGACGCCCTCGAGGAACGCCTCGGCCGTGACGACGGCGTCCTGGCCGATCATCGCGTCGATGACGAACAGCACCTCGTCGGGATCCACGGCAGCGCGGATGTCGGCGGCCTGCTGCATCAGCTCGGCGTCGATGCCGAGGCGACCGGCGGTGTCGACGATGACGACGTCGTGCAACGTGCGGCGGGCCTCGGCGAGGCCATCGGTGGCGACCTTGACCGGGTCGCCGACGCCGTTGCCGGGCTCGGGGGCGAACACCGTGACGCCGGCCTGCTCACCGACGACCTGCAGCTGTTTGACGGCGTTGGGCCGCTGGAGGTCGGCCGCGACGAGCATCGGCGACTTGCCCTGGCCCTTGAGCCACAGGCCGAGCTTGCCGGCAAGGGTCGTCTTGCCGGCACCCTGCAGGCCGGCCAGCATGATGACGGTCGGCGGGTTCTTGGCGTAGCGGATGCGCCGGGTCTCGCCGCCGAGGATCCCGACCAGCTCGTCGTTGACGATCTTGATGACCTGCTGGGCGGGGTTGAGCGCCTGGCTCACCTCGGAGCCGCGGGCCCGCTCCTTGACGTTGGCGATGAAGTCGCGCACGACGGGCACGGCGACGTCGGCGTCCAGCAGCGCGACGCGGATCTCACGCGCTACGGCGTCGATGTCCGCTTCGGAGAGCCGACCCTTGCCGCGCAGGCTCTTGAACGCTGACTGCAGGCGATCTTGCAGGGTGTCGAACATACGTCGGTCGTCATCCTCGAATGGAAGAAAGGGGTTCGGTCAACTCTAACCGAGTCCCCGTGGCCGCTCCCCTCAGTGGGCGGTGACTCTGGTCGAACCGTCCAGCGTCGGCGGTGACCCTGGTCGAACCTGCACCGCCCGCGTTCGACCTCAGCCACCGCTCAAGGGCGCAGCCGCCGTGACTCCTGCGTCGGCGGTGACCCTGGTCGAACCTGCACCGCCCGCGTTCGACCTCAGCCACCGCCCTCGCAGAGCGCAGGGTCAGGCGAGGGCGGTGGCGAGGTTGTCGCGCAGGGTCGTGGCGATCGTGGCGTCGAGGGGCTGCCCCGCGCCGTCGACGACGTAGAACACGTCGCGCACCTCGTCGCCGTACGTCGACATGTGCGCCGAGCGGATCGAGAGTCCCAACGAGGCGATCTGGTCGCACACGGTCCAGACCAGGCCGCGTCGGTCCTGCGCGCGCACCTCCACCAGCGTCGCGGTCTCCGACAACCGGTCGAGCAGGCGCACGCGCGCGTCAGGGGCGTCAGGGATCGAGGTCAGCTCGAGCCGGCCGGAAAGGTCGAGCTCGCCGGCCATCGCGGGACGCAGGCGGTCGGTCAGTCGTGCCGCGTCGACATCGGCCCGCGACACCTCCCACAGCGAGACAGCGGCATCGCCCAGCGTGACGGTGCGCGCCGACCGGATGGCCAGACCGGCAAGTGCCAGGCCTCCAGCGAGGTCGGCCATGACGCCCTGGCGGTCGGAGGTCACGATCGTCAGCAACGAACCGCCCTGGTGGGGCTCGACCGTGAGTGTGAAGTCGGCCGGTCCCATGGCGCCGTGGTCGGGGATCGGTACGTCTGCGGGCCAGCCCTCGTAGTCCTCGGCCGTCGGCGAGGTGACGGTCTCGTCGAGCACACCACGGACCTTCTCGACCAGCCCTTCGGTCAGCCCCTGCCGCCACGGGGACCACGCGGCGGGGCTCGTCGCCTGGGCGTCCGACGCCGTGAGCGCGGCCAGCAGGTCGAGGAAGTCCTCGGTCTCGACGATCTCCGCGACGTTGGCCGCCGTCGACGGGTCCTCGATGTCCCGGCGGGTCGCGATGGTCGGCAGCAGCAGGTGCCAGCGCACGAGCTTGCCGACCACCGCCGCGTCGTCGTCGCTGAAGCCCCAGCGACGCGCGATGCGTACGGCCATGGGCTCGCCGACCTCGGAGTGATCGCCCTCGGCACCCTTGCCGATGTCGTGCAGCAACGCCGCCACGGCCAGCAGGTCGGGGCGGGCGACGTCGCGCTTGACCTTGGCGGCGTACACGCATGTCTCGAGGCTGTGCCGGTCGACGGTGAACCGGTGGACCGGCGACGACGAGCCGCGCAGCCGGATCGCGACCCACTCGGGCAGGAGCAGGTCGACGACACCGGCGAAGTCGAGCTCGTCCCACACGCGTACGAGGCCCTGCCCGGCGCTCAACAGGTCGACCATGAGGCGCGACGACGACGGCGACCACGGGTCGGGCAGCTCACCCATCGATGCGGCGAGCCGCACCGCTGAGCCCGGGCTCAGCGGCAGCCCAGCCCGCGCGGCTGCGGCTGCGGCCCTGAGCGCGACCTCGGGGTCGGTCGTCGGGTCCGCCTTGCCGGTCACGATGACCTCGCCGTCGAGGACGCCCACGCCCTCGGCCAGCGGCGTCACGGCAGGACCGGTCGGCGTGATGCTGCGCTTGGCCGGCGGCGCCAGGGCCTCGTCGATCTTGTGCCACGAGAGTGACGCCAGGTGCGCGATGCGCCGGCCGAGCTGGCGCGCGTGCAGGTCGAGCTCCTCGGCGCCCATGCCGAGGAAACGAGCGACGTCCGGGATGACCTCGGCGTCGAGGCGCTCGACGCGGCGACCGACGGTCTGGTGGAGCGCATCCCGTACGTCGAGCAGGTCGGACCGCAGCGACTCGGACTCGCCGTGCGGCACGTCGATCAGCCACGTCGCGACCAGGGCCCGCAGGATCACGCTGTCGCGCAACCCTCCCCCGGATTCCTTGAGGTCGGGTACGGCCGCGTGGGCGAGCCAGCCTGCACGTTCGATGCGCGCGTTGCGGGCCTCGCGGACCTCCTCGACACGCGTGCGCGCGTCGCGTCGCCAGTCCGCCAGCACCTGCGAGCGCAACGTCATGACCAGCCCGGAGTCGCCGGCCACCGTACGCGCGTCGAGCATGCCCATCGCAGCCCGGTGATCGGTCGCCGCCGCCTCGCGCATCTGCACCGTGTCGCGCACCGAGTGGTCGAGCGCGACGCCGTCGTTCCAGAGCGGGTACCAGATCGCCTCGGCGACCTCGCGTACGACCGACTCATCGACCGACGGGTCGTGGAGCAGCACCACGTCGAGGTCGCTGAACGGCGAGAGCTCGGAGCGGCCGTAGCCGCCGACCGCGACGAGCGCCAGGCCCGGGCCCTCGCGAGGATCGCTGCCGTCCGCCGGCACTGCCGCCGCGAACAGCTGCCGGAGCCGGCGATCGGCCTCGAGCGCCCGGTCGCTCCGCTGCTGGGCGAGCGCGGCCTTGTCGAACTCGTGGGTCACGGTGGTGATCGTACGCAGCGTGCCGCGCACCGGCGGCGCCGGACACACAGCACAGAGCCGCCGCAACACCCGTTGAGGCGTTGCGGCGGCTCCGTTGATGGTCGTCAGCCCTTAGAGAGCTGCCTCGTCCGTCTCACCCGTGCGGACCCGCACGACCGAGTCGACCGGGATGACCCAGACCTTGCCGTCACCGATCTTGCCGGTCTGCGCCGAGCCGGTGATCGTGCTGACCACGCTCTCGACATCGGCGTCGTCGACGACGACCTCGAGGCGGATCTTGGGGACCAGCGAGACGTCGTACTCAGCACCGCGGTAGACCTCGGTGTGTCCCTTCTGCTGGCCGTAGCCGCTTGCCTCGGTCACCGTCATGCCGGCGACGCCCGCTGCGGCGAGGGCCTCGCGGACCTCTTCCCACTTGTGCGGCTTGATGACTGCAGTTACGAGCTTCATTCGTCAGTCTCCCGTTCTCAGAGGTGGCCGCTGCCGGAGGTTCCGGCGAGGTCGTAGGCGGTCTCGCCGTGCTGAGCGAAGTCGATGCCTTCAACTTCGTCCTCTTCGTTGACCCTCCACCCGATCGTGTACTTGATGGCCAACGCAATGATCGTGGTGAGAATACCGGTCCACACGATCGTGAAGCCTGCCGCTCCGGCCTGGTGACCGAGCGAGCTCCAGCCTCCGCCGTAGAACAGACCGTCGATTCCACCAGGCGCCGACGAGGTCGACAGGAAGCCGATCAGCACGGTGCCGACGATGCCGCCGACGAGGTGGACGCCCACGACGTCGAGCGAATCATCGAGGCCGAACTTGAACTTGAGGCCGACCGCGTATGCGCACGCCCCACCAGCGACCACGCCGATGAGGATGGCACCCGTGATGCTGACCGCACCACACGACGGCGTGATCGCGACCAGACCGGCGACGATGCCGGATGCAGCGCCGAGCGACGTGGCCTTGCCGTGGAGGATGCGCTCCACCACGAGCCATGCGAGCAGCGCCGCCATCGTGGCCACGGTCGTGTTGGCGAAGGTGACCCCGGTCTCGGACATGAACTGGGCGATGTCCTTCTTGCCACCGTCACCGGCGACGAACACGATCGAGCCGACGTTGAAGCCGTACCAGCCGAACCACAGGAGGCCTGCACCGATCATCGTGAGCGTCAGGTTGTGCGGCTTCATCTGCTCCTTGGGCCAGCCGACGCGTCGGCCGATGACCAGGGCCAGGATGCCGCCTGCAACACCGGCGTTGATGTGCACGACGGTGCCGCCTGCGTAGTCCTGCGCCTTCAGGTGCTCGGAGATCCAGCCGCCGCCCCAGACCATGTGGGCGATCGGGAAGTAGCAGAGCGTGACCCAGATCGGCAGGAAGACGATCCACGAGGAGAGCTTGACGCGGTCGGCAATGGCACCCGAGATCAGCGCGGCAGTGATGACAGCGAAGGTCAGCTGGAACATCACGGCGATGTAGGACTCCCACCCGACGCCGTCGAGTCCCCAGAGCGTGAAGGGGTTGGCGAACAGCTTGCCGTCACCGGTCTTGGCGAACGACTCGGACCAGCCCCACAAGACGTACACGATGCCGACAACGGCCATCGAGATGTAGGACATCATCATCATGTTGAGCACGGACTTCGAGCGGGACATGCCGCCGTAGAAGAGGGCGAGCGCTGGCGTGGTCATCATCAGCACGAGTGCTGTTGCCACGATCATCCAGGCGTAATAGCCGTCCATTAGGCCTCCGAATTTCGGTAGTTTTCGGCACACGAGTGGGCGCCATTAGGGCACCACTGTGGAGGTGAACGGTTTCAGCGCAAGAGCCTCAACGTTGCGCGGAGATGACATGTGCATCCCGTTTGTTAAGAACAGGTAACGGCGAGCGCACAGCCGCCCGAAAAGACGCGTGCGCGCTACGACAGCAGTGCGTCGACGAACTCTTCGGCGTCGAAGGGCGCCAGGTCGTCCGCTCCCTCGCCGAGCCCGACGAACTTGACCGGCACGCCGAGCTCGCGCTGCACCGCGATCACGATGCCGCCCTTGGCGGTGCCGTCGAGCTTGGTCAGCACGATGCCGGTGACGTCGACGACCTCGCCGAAGACGCGCGCCTGTGTCAGGCCGTTCTGCCCTGTGGTGGCGTCGATGACGAGCAGCACCTCGGTCACGGGCGCCTGCTTCTCGATGACGCGCTTGACCTTGCCGAGCTCGTCCATGAGCCCGGTCTTGGTGTGCAGCCGCCCGGCGGTGTCGACCAGCACGACGTCGAGGCCGTCGTTGATGCCACGCTGCACGGCCTCGAACCCGACGCTCGCCGGGTCGCCACCCTCAGGGCCGCGCACGGTGGGCACGCCGACCCGCTCGCCCCAGGTCTGCAGCTGGTCTGCGGCGGCGGCGCGGAACGTGTCAGCGGCACCGAGCACGACGGTCTTGTCCTCGGCGACCAGGACGCGGGCCAGCCGGCCGACGGTCGTCGTCTTGCCGGTGCCGTTGACGCCCACGACCAGCACGACGCCGGGCTTGCCGTCCGCGCCGGTGGTCACGAGCGTACGGTCGAACGTCGGGTTGATCAGACCGACCAGCTCCTCACGCAACGCGGCCTTGGCGGCAGCAGGATCGTCGATGCCCTCGACCCGTACGCGCGTCTTGAGGTTGGCGACGAGCTCGTCGGTCGCGGTGACACCGACGTCAGCGGCGAGCAACGTGTCCTCGAGCTCCTCCCACGCGTCGTCGTCGAGCGTCGACCGGCTGAGCACGGCCAGCAGCCCCTTGCCGAGCGAGCCCTGCGAGCGGGCGAGCCGGGCGCGCAGGCGTACGAGACGGCCCTGCGGCGCCTCGGGGCGCTCGATCGTCGAGACCGTCGCGGCCGGCTCCTCGTCGTCGAGGTGCGGCTCGGGATGCTCCGGGTGCTGGATGACCTCTTCGGTGACGCGGTCGAGCTCCGACGGAGGCGGCAGCTCCTTGCGGCCACGGCCGACGACGAGCGCGATGCCGGCGCCGAGCACGACGACGACGCCAAGGATGATCAGGAGCAGCACAGTCAGGGTCACGCCCTGATCCTATGCACCCGCTCGCGCCAGTGCAGTGACCGCTGCGACGTCAGAGGAACTCGTTGGGGTCGAACTCGTCGATCGGGATGATGCGGATGCGTGGCAGCCGGTCGTTGAACGCCTTGACGTCGTACTCGAGGTCGTGGAACTCCAGGCCGCGCTCGAACAGCGGGACGAAGCCGGCGTTGCGGAACTCGCGGAACGCGAGCAGCGCCGTACGCCGGTCGGTGCCGACCAGCGGCTCGAGCTGCTCGATGAAGTCGCCGTCGTTGCTGGCCAGCATGACGTCGGCGTCGCGGCGCGACAGCTCGGCGAGGGTGCGCTGGATCGCGATGTCGACGACCTTGTCGTCAGCCTCGCCCGACAGCGCGATCGGGCGGAACCCGATCGCGGTGAGCGCCTGCACGAACGGCATCGGGAGCTCGCCGTTGGCAGCGAGGAAGAACAGGCCGGTCGCCGGCTGCGCCCACGTGTCCTCGGCGAACTGCAGGAGCCGGTCCCAGCGCGGGCGTTCGTGCGGGTTGGGCCGGCGGCCGAGGATCGACTGCCCCAGGGTCGCGTCGATGTTCTCGCCGTCGACGAGGACGTACGTGGTGCGGTCGCTCATGCTCGGACCCTACGCCTCAGGAGTCGCCGGCGATGACCAGTGGCGTGACCGCGGCGCGGATCGACTCGGGGATCGGCGTGACCTTGCGGGTCGTCGCGTCGACGTAGACGTGGACGAAGCGGCCGATCGCCGCGGGCTCGTCGCTGTCGCCCTGGAACAGGCCGATGCGGTAGACGATGCTCGACGTGCCGAGCTTCGTCACGGCGAGGCCGGCCTGGACGTCGCCGGGGAAGCCCAGCTCGCGCAGGAACTCACACTGAGTCTCGGCGACCAGGCCGACCGCGTCGAGCCTGCGGATGTCGGTGCCGGTCGCGTCGATCAGGAAGCCGTTGACCGCCGTGTCGAAGAACGAGTAGTAGACGACGTTGTTGACGTGACCATAGACGTCCTCGTCGGCCCACCGCGTCGTGATGGTGCGCAGGACGCTGAAGTCCGTACGCAGCCGCACCTCGCTCAAGAGGCGGTCTCTTCCTCGCGCAGGCGCTGGCTGATGACCGCCGAGACGCCGTCGCCCCGCATCGAGACGCCGTAGAGCGCGTCCGCGACCTCCATCGTGCGCTTCTGGTGCGTGATGACGATGAGCTGGGAGTTGGCGCGCAGCTCCTCGTAGAGGTCGAGCAACCGGCCGAGGTTGGCGTCGTCGAGCGCGGCCTCGACCTCGTCGAGGATGTAGAACGGGCTGGGGCGCGCCTTGAACAGCGCGACGAGGAACGCGACCGCGACCAGGGACCGCTCGCCGCCGGACAGCAGCGACAGCCGCTTGACCTTCTTGCCGGGCGGGCGGGCCTCGACGTCGATGCCGGTCGTCAGCATGTTCTGCGGATCGGTGAGGATCAGCGAGCCCTCGCCGCCAGGGAAGAGCCGGGAGAACACGTCCTGGAACTCGCGCTCCACGTCGTACCAGGCCTCTGTGAAGACCTGCTCGACCTTGGCGTCGACCTCCTCGACGATCTCGAGCAGGTCCTGCCGGGTCTTGCGCAGGTCGTCGAGCTGCTCGGACAGGAACTGGTGGCGCTCCTCGAGCGCGGTGAACTCCTCGAGAGCCAGCGGGTTGACCTTGCCGAGCATCGCCATCGACCGCTCCGCGTTGCGCAGGCGCTTGACCTGGGCCTCGCGCTCGTACGGGATCGGCTCCGCGGGCAACGAGTCGTCCTCGCCCTCCACGGTGATGGGCGGCACGAGCTGGTCCGGCCCGTAGTCGGCGACCAGGGTCTCGACCTCGAGGCCGAGCTCCTCGAGCGCGCGGCCTTCGAGCCCTTCGAGTCGCAATCGCATCTCGGCGCGTGCCATCTCGTCCTTGTGCACCGAGTCGGTGAGGCCGTCGAGCTCGGCGATCTGCTCGCGCAGCTGCACACGAACGGTGCGGAGGGTTTCCTCACGACCGGTGCGGGAGGCCTCGATCTCGGCGCGCAGTGCGGCGGCCTGTGCGATCGACTGCTCCAGACGCGCCAGCACCTGGTCGCTCGCGAGGATCACCGCCTTGGCGGTCTCGGCCTCACGGAGCTGCCGTTCACGCCGTTCCTTGGCCTTGACTCTCGCCTCGCGCTCGGCCTCGGCGGCCTCGAACAACGCGGTGACCTGACCCTCGAGCGCCCTGGCGCGCTCTTCGTTCGTACGCAGGGCGAGTCGGGCGTCGGTCTCGGCCCGGCGGGCGCCCGATGCCTTGTCGGCCAACTCCTCGAGCAGCGCCGTGTCGGGCTCCTCCTCTGGCGCGGCCTCGGCCTGGGCGAGCCGGTCCTCGAGCTCGGCGAGTCCGGACAGGTCACCGGCCTGCGACTCCTCGGCCTTGGCGATCGCGGCGGCCAGCCGGTCTGCCTCACCGCGTGCGGCACGAGCGGTGGCGCCGAGGTGGCCGAGGTTCTCGGCGACGGCGGCCATCGTGGCATCGGACTCGTGCAGCCGGCCGAGGGCGGCGTCGACGCGCTCCTGGGCGACGACGCGCTTGGCGTCGGCGGCCTCGTGCTCGAACCTCAGTCGTTCGAGCGTGTGCTGGGCGCGCTCGAGGTCGTTCTCGGCCTGCGTGATCGCAGCCTGGACCTCGATCAGGCTCTGCTTGGACGTCGATCCGCCTGCGGCGAAGTGCGCGCCGAGGACGTCGCCGTCGCGGGTCACGGCCGTGACGTCAGGTGCGTGCCGGATCAGCTCCTGGGCCTGCTCGAGGCTGTCCACGACGGCGACCTTGAAGAGCAGACGGCGCAGCGCACCCTGAAGCGGTGCGGGTCCGTCGACGGTGTCGATCGCGTAGGTCGCGTAGTCGGGCAGCCCGGGCCACGTCGAGTCGTCGACCTCGCCGCCGCCGAGCAGCATGCCGGCGCGGCCGAGGTCCTCGGACTTGAGCTTCTCCATCGCCGAGACGGCGGTGTCGAGGTGGTCGACGGCGACCGCGTCGGCGGCCGATCCCAGTGCCGAGGCGATCGCGGTCTCGAACCCCGCGCGTACGGTCAACAGTGCGGCGACCGAGCCCAGCAAGCCGCTGATCTCGTCGGTCGCCGCGAGCAGAGCGCCGGCGCCGTCCTTGCGGGCCAGGCCGAGCTCGAGGGCCTCCTTGCGGGCAGCGAACGCGGCTTGCTGGCGCTCGGCCTCCTGGGTCTGGGTCGACAACGAGGCGAGGTGCTCGGTGATCTCGGCGAGCCCGTCCTCGGCTGCCTCGAGCTCCTCGTCGAGCCCGGACTCCCCTGCGTTGAGCCCGGCGATCTGGTTCTCGAGGTTGGTGAACTCGCGGTGCGCCTCGACGGCGCGGTTCTCGGCCTCTTCACGCGCGGCGGTGAGCCGGCCGATCTCCTCGCCGGCGGCCGTCGCGCGGCTCTTGAGCGCGTTGACCTGGCCGTGCAGGCGGGCGAGACCCTCGCGCTGGTCGGCCGCGGCGCGCAGGAGGCCGGCGACCCGGCGCTCCTCGGCGGTGTAGGCGGCCTCGGCCTCGTTGCGCTCGGCGATGACGGCCTCGAGCGCCTCGGTCGCCTGGGTCACGCCGGCGCTGAGCTGCTCGAGCTGCTCCTGGGCCCGGCGAGCGTCTGCCTCGAGCTCCTCGGGCTCCCGGCCGACCCGACGGTCCTCCGCCTCGACGGCGGCAAGGCGTACGCGCTCGTTGGCCAGGCCAGCCGTGCCGCGGATGCGTTCACGCAGGCCGGAGAGGCTGTACCAGGTCTCCTGGGCCGCGGACAGGCGCGGCGAGTCCTCGCGGAGCTGGTCCTCGAGCTCGGTCTCCTGCTCGCGGGCGGCGGCAATCGCCTGCTCGACGGCCTGGCGGCGCTCCTTGAGCGCGGTCTCGTCGGCGAGCTCCTCGGCGATCACCGAGCGGGCGCTGACGATGTCGTCGGCGAGGATGCGCGCCCGCGCGTCACGGACCTCGGCCTGGATCACGGCAGCGCGACGGGCGACTTCGGCCTGCCGGCCCAAGGGCTTGAGCTGACGGCGCAGCTCGGTCAGCACGTCGTTGAGCCGGGTCAGGTTGCCCTGGGTCGCGTCGAGCTTGCGGAGCGCCTTCTCCTTGCGCTTGCGGTGCTTGAGGACGCCCGCAGCCTCTTCGATGAAGCCGCGGCGCTCCTCGGGGGTCGCGCGCAGGACACCGTCGAGCTGGCCCTGACCGACGATCACGTGCATCTCGCGGCCGATGCCGGAGTCGCTCAACAGCTCCTGGACGTCGAGGAGCCGGCAGGTGTTGCCGTTGATGGCGTACTCGGAGCCGCCGTTGCGGAACATCGTCCGCGAGATCGTGACCTCGGTGTACTCGATCGGGAGCGCACCGTCGGTGTTGTCGATCGTGAGGACGACCTCAGCGCGACCCAGGGGCGGACGGCCGGACGTGCCGGCGAAGATGACGTCCTCCATCTTGCCGCCGCGCAGCGACTTGGCGCCCTGCTCGCCCATGACCCACGACAGGGCGTCGACGACGTTGGACTTGCCTGATCCGTTGGGCCCGACGACACACGTGATGCCGGGCTCCAGCTGGAGAGTCGTCGAGGACGCAAAGGACTTGAACCCACGCAACGTGAGGCTCTTGAGGTACAACGCTGACTCCTACGACGACGACCGGTTGGGGTCAGACTAGACCGCTGGGACTTCAGTGAGCGGCAGGCTCCATCAAGTCGCCGGCGGTCACGTTGTCGACACGCTCACGGATGGTCCGGAGCAGGCCGTCGTTCTCGACCTTGAGGCGCATGATCTCGGCCTCGAGGTCGGCGATGCGACGGTGGAGTGCGGCGGTTTCGCGCAGCTGGTCGGAGGTGGGGCCTCCGATGTAGCCGATGAGTGCTTTGGCCATGAGGAATCTCCGCGGAAATGGAACTGAGGGGAAGGGGCAGATGAGGCTGATCTGCGTCTGCCAGTCTCCCACCGCAGCCCATTCGGGTCAACTTCGAGGCACCCGTTCACAGCCCTCAGACAGCGAAGATCTCATCGCCCACGCGTACGGTCCCGGTGGCGTTCGCCCGGACGCTGTCAGGTGCCGAGTCCATCACTACCACCGGCACGATCGGTGAGCGTCCACCGGCCTCGATCTCCGCAGGATTCCAGCGCACGATCGGCGTGCCGGCCGTCACCTCGTCGCCCTCGGCGGCCAGCAGCTCGAACCCCGCACCCTCGAGCTGCACCGTGTCGATGCCGAGGTGCACGAGCAGGCCCTTGCCCTCGCCGGTGAGGAGCACGAACGCATGCGGATGGAGCTTGAGCAGGCGTCCGTCAGCAGGCGCGACGACGGTCGACTCGGCCCGCTCGGGATCGATCGCGATGCCCGAGCCGACGATCTGCTGGGCGAAGACCGGATCGGGCACGTCGGCGAGTGCGACGACGGTGCCGGCGACCGGTGCCAGCACCGCGCTCAATCGAGGTCCTCGATGTCGCTCGCGAGCGTGTCCGCCACGGGACCGACGACGACCTGGACGACGTTGCCCGAGACGACGACGCCGTACGCCCCGGCCGCCTTGAGTGCAGCCTGGTCGACGAGCGACGCGTCCTCGACCTCGGTGCGCAGGCGGGTGATGCACGGCTCGATCTCGACGATGTTGGCGCGACCGCCGAGTCCCGCGACGATCTCTTCGGCTGTGACCATGGGAATCCTCCTAGAGCTGCCCGGACGCCACGGTGGCGTCCGGTCCTTCGTGGATCGTGTCATCGGCGAACCACACGCGCGTTCCGCCCAACCAGGTCGCACGGGCTCGCAGGTCGTCGCCCAGGAGCACGAGGTCCGCCCGCGCTCCCGCCTCGATCCGCCCGAGATCGGTGACCCCGAGCGCGTCCGCCGGAGTGCGGGTCGCGGCGCGAATCGCGTCGACCAGGCCGATGCCGAACGCGGTGGCGTGGCCGAGGTCGGCATCCAGCGGCTCGGCGGCGCCGGCGATCGTGCCGTCGGCGCGGAGGGCGGGCTGGCCCGCCGTCACCTCGAGCTGGTCACCGCCGAGCTCGTAGACCCCAGGTGGCATGCCGAGGGCTGCCACGGCGTCGGTCACGAGCATGACTCGACCGGCGGCCGCCGCGAACGCCAGGCGTACGGCTGCAGGTTCGACGTGGTGCGCGTCGACGATCATCCCGACCGTCAGCCGGGGATCGGTGAGCGCCGCGCCGACGACGCCGGGTGCACGGTGGTGGAACGGGCTCTGCGCGTTGTAGAGATGCGTCACGAGCGTGGCACCGGCATCGGCGGCGGCGCTGACCTGGTCGACGGTGGCGTCGCTGTGGCCCACGGCGACCCTGATGCCGGCAGCCACGAACGTTTTGATCGCCTCGAGGGCGCCCTCGCGCTCCGGCGCCAGCGTCACGTACGAGATCGCGTCGCGCAGCCCGATCAACGGCGCGATGCGCTCAGGCGTGGGATCGACGAGCAGCGCCTCGCGGTGGGCGCCACGGCGCCGCGGCGACAGGAACGGTCCCTCGACGTGTGCGGCGAGCAGCCGGGTCGCGCCGCCCGCGTCGTTGCTCGTCGCGCGGGCCGCGTCGTAGCGGCTGACCTGCTCCACGAGCTGGTCCACCGTCGCGGTGATGAACGTCGGCACCATGGCCGTGACGCCGGTCGCCAGCATCCGCACCGCCACGTCGCGGACCTCGTCGGCATCGGCGTCGGCGAAGTCGACCGAGAACGCCCCGTTGATCTGCGCGTCGATCAGGCCCGGGGCGAGGATCCCACCGTCGAGCACGAGGTCGGGCGTACGCGACGGAGCACCGCGGCCGGCGCCGAGGATGCGGTCGTCGTCGATCTCGATCCAGCCCTCGCCGGACTCGTCATCGGGCAGCCCGACGAGTCGCTGAGCGTGTACGAGCGTCGTCACCGTTGGTGCCTCGATTCGTCTGCGTAGGGGTTGACATACCGGGCGATACCCATCCATCCTCACTGGTACGTACCGGATCGTACCAGCGGTTCGGACGCTCGTCGAGGGAGTTGTGGATGCTGAACGACGGCCTGCTGCCGAAGCACGTACAGCTCCGCGCTGCGCTCCTCAAGACGATCGAGGAGGACCTGCAGCCCGGCGCGATGATCCCGTCCGAGCGTGACCTCACGACCCGCTACGACGTCAGCCGGGCCACCGTGCGGGCCGCGATCAGCAGCCTGGTCAACGAAGGCCGGCTGACGACCGTGCCGGGCCGTGGCACCGTCGTGACCCGCCCCCGCGTCGAGAGCAACCTGCACCTCGCCTCGTTCACCCAGGACATGCGGCAGCGCGGCCACCGGCCGAGCACCGAGGTGTTGTCAGCTGCCGTGGTCGGAGCCGTCGAGGCGACCGCCAAAGCCCTCGGCCTCAGCCCGGGCGAGTCCGTCTGGGAGATCGAGCGCCTGAGACTGGCCGACGACGAGCCGATGGCTCACGAGGTCAGCTGGTACCCGGAGTCGCTCTTCCCCGCGCTCGGCGACGAGGACCTCAGCGGCTCGATCTACGCGATCCTCGAGGCGACGTACGGCCTCGTGATCACCGACGCCCACCAGACCACGTGGGCCGAGCAGGCCGGTCACGCGTACGCGCACCTGCTCGAGGTCGCCGAGACCGCACCGGTCATGGTCTTCGACCGTGTCGGCTCGTCCAACGAAGGACCGGTCGAGCAGACCATCAGCCGCTATCGCGGCGATCGCTACCAGTTGTCGATGAGCCTCCAACGAGGCCCGTCAGCACGTTGAGTCCGAAGCACCACCAACACTGAGGGGAATTCAGATGACCAGCACGACAGCGGGACGGCGAGGCTTCAACCTCGCTCCCCTACAAAAGTTCGGCCGCAGCCTGATGCTGCCGATCGCTGCCCTGCCAGCAGCGGCCTTGTTGCTCCGCCTCGGCCAGGCCGACACCCTCGGCGCTGACGGCTGGGGATGGGTCAAGGTCGCGACGGTGCTCGGCGCTGCCGGCAACGCGCTGTTCGCCAACCTGCCACTGCTGTTCGCCGTCGGCGTTGCCATCGGCATGGCCAAGAAGGCCGACGGCTCGACCGCGCTGGCCGCCGTCGTCGGCTACCTCGTGTTCAAGGGCGTCGGCGACGCCCTCTCACCACTCGTCCTCGATCCACCCGCCAAGGGAGCCCCGCAGGAGCTGGTCAACTACGGCGTCCTGGGCGGCATCGTCATGGGCATCACGGCGGGCCTGCTCTGGCAGCGCTACTACCGGATCAAGCTTCCTGAATACCTCGCCTTCTTCGGCGGCCGACGCTTCGTCCCGATGATCACGGCCCTCGCGGCGATCATCCTCTCGGTGCTGTTCAGCCTGGTCTACCCGTGGTTCAACGAAGGGCTCCGGAACGTTTCCGACTGGACCGCCGACAACGACGTCATCGGCGGATTCGTCTACGGGACGCTCAACCGGTTGCTGGTCCCGCTGGGCCTGCACCACATCCTGAACTCCGGCCCGTGGTTCCTGTTCGGCGAGTACAAGACCGGCGGCGTGACGTACGCCGGAGACATCCAGCGCTTCCTGCACGGGGATCCCGACGCCGGATCGTTCATGACCGGCTTCTTCCCCATCATGATGTTCGCCCTGCCGGCCGCTGCGCTGGCGATCTGGCAGGAGGCCAAGCCGGCCCAGAAGAAGGCCGTCGGCGGCATCATGATCGGCGCCGCGCTGACCAGCTTCCTGACCGGCGTGACCGAGCCTCTCGAGTTCTCGTTCATGTTCATCGCCTGGCCGCTCTACGTGATCCACGCCCTGCTGACCGGCACGTCGATCGCGCTCACCAACGCCTTGGACATCCACGACGGTTTCGGATTCTCGGCAGGCCTGTTCGACTTCGCCCTGAACTGGGGCATCGCGACCAAGCCGGGTCTGTTGATCGTGATCGGGATCGGCTACGCCCTCGTCTACTACTTCCTGTTCCGGTTCGTGATCCGCAGGTGGAACCTGCGGACGCCCGGTCGCGAGGAGGAGGGCGAGGAGTCGTCGTCGATGGCGGGTCTCATCGACCAGCCGATGGACCGCCCCGCCACCAGCACTGGGCCAAGCACGTCGGCACCACCGGCGACAACCTGACCGACCGGAGCGCCCGCCGTGCACGCGCACGGCGGGCGCTCCGCGTAGGGTCGCGATGTGGACGATCTCTTCACTCCCCCGTCGGGCGACTGGCAGCGCATCTCGCCCAGGCTCGCCACGATCCGGCGCATCCTGATCCTGGTCCCCGCGGGCTTGCTGGTGGTCATCGGCGTTGTGCTGCTGCTCGTGCTCACGGACCTCCAGTGGATCGGCGGCGTGCTCGTCGTGCTCGCCGTCGGCGGCGGGGCGTGGGGCTGGGCGTGGGCCGGGCGCAACCAGCGCAGCTGGGGCTATGCCGAGAACGCCGACGACCTGCTCGTGACCCGCGGCGTCATGTTCAAGCGACTCGTCGCGATTCCCTACGGCCGCATGCAGTTCGTCGACGTCGAGGCCGGACCGCTCGCGAGGGCGTACGGCGTCGCCACCGTCACGCTGCACACCGCGAGCGCAGAGACCGCCGCAGACATCCCGGGCCTGCCCGCCGCGGAGGCCACGCGGCTGCGCAACCGGCTGACCGAGCTCGGTGAGGCACATGGCGCCGGGGTCTGACGTCCGGCCAGAGACGGTCGGCGTCCGCACGCACCCCCTGACGTCGGTCGTCCAGGGCGCCCTCTGGGCTGCCGCCGCGTCGGTCGGCCTGATCAGCTCGATCTTCACCGGCGACGGCTGGGGGGACATGAATGCGTTCCTCAGCCTGCTCATCTCTCTCGGCGGCGGTCTCGTCGTGGGCATGGTGTTCGGCTTCCTGAGCTGGCGATTCACCCGCTACGTCATCGACGGCACCGAGCTGCGGATCAACAGCGGCATCATCACCAAGGCGTCGCGCCGCATCCCGTACGAGCGCATCCAGTCGGTCGACATCGCGGAGCCTCTCGTCGCCCGCGTCTTCGGCCTCGCCGAGCTGCGGATCGAGATGGCCGGCGGCAAGGACTCGCGGACCTCGCTCCGATTCCTCAAGCTCACCGATGCGCGCGACCTGCGCCGGGTGCTGCTCGCGCGGGCGCACGGCACCTCGCCGGACGACGCCCCGGTCGAGGAGCAACGCAGCGTCATCACGGTCGTCTCACCCGAGCGCGTCATGATCGGCACGGTGCTGTCGCTGGACTTCCTGTTCGCCGCGGTCGGGTCGATCGCCCTGATCGCGGGCGCGATCTGGTTCGGCCAGCTCGTGGTCGCACTCGGTGGCATCATCCCGCTCGGCACCTGGCTCGCGCAGATCATCGCCAAGCGGATCCTGCAGCAGTGGGAGTTCACGCTCTCCCGCGGTGACGGTGGTCTGCGGATCGAGCGCGGGCTGTTGTCGCGCACCTCGCAGACCATCCCGTACGCGCGGGTGCAGGGCATCGCGATCAAGGAGCCGTTCGTCTGGCGCAGGTTCGGCTGGCTGCGGCTCGAGGTCGACGTCGCGGGCTATGCCGCGCACGGGAACGACGAGGGGGTCGACTCGTCGTCGATCCTGCTGCCGATCGCCGACCGCGCCCTTGCCGACGCCGTCATCGCCGAGCTGATTCCCGGCTCGGACACCGACGTGCCGCACATTGCTGCGCCGCGTCGCTCGCGCCCCTTCGCCCCGATCGGCTGGCGCTACCGCTGGGTCGGCGCCAACGAGCGTACGTTCGTCGCGCGCGAGGGCTGGGTCGAACGTACGACCAGCATCGTGCCGCACCACAAGACGCAGTCCGTCGAGCTGCGGCAGGGACCGCTGCAGCGCCGGCGGCGACTCGCGACGGTCGAGGTGCACACCCCGCAGGGGCCCGTCGACGCCGATGGTCGCAACCTCGATGCCGCCGACGCACGGGCCGTCGTGCTGGCGCAGCTCGCCCGTGCCCGCGCCGCCAGGAGCTAACCGCCGAGATTTGGCCGCAGATCCACGCGGCACAGCCCGCTTCACGGGGCTCTGCCGCCACATCTGGGCTGTTCAGCCACCGGAGGTGCCGTCCTCGGCGTCGGGGTCGATCGGCGCGACCATGTCGCGAGAGTCGAGCCAACCGTCAGGGACCGACACCTTCTTGGGGGTGCCCTGACGTCCTCGCGGTGTGCCGAGCTCGTCGAGCGGGTAGGGCTCGGTCGGGTCGAGGCGCCCGAGCAGCTCGTCGAGGTCGGCGTACGACGAGACCATGCCGAGCCGGCTGCGTACGTCCTTGCCGGCGGCGAAGCCCTTGAGGTACCAGGCGATGTGCTTGCGGAACTCGATGCAGCCGCGCTCCTCACCCATCAGGTCGCCGAGCAGCTCGGCGTGCCGGCGCATCACCGCGGCGACCTCACCGAGGCGAGGCAGCTCGACGACCTGCTCGCCGGCGAACGCCGCAGCGAGGTCGCGGAACAACCACGGCCGGCCGAGACAGCCGCGGCCGACGACCACGCCGTCGCAGCCGGTCTCCTCGACCATGCGGATCGCGTCGGCGGCCTCCCAGATGTCGCCGTTGCCGAGCACGGGGATGTCGACCGCTGCCTTGAGCTCGGCGATCGAGTCCCAGTCGGCGCGGCCGGAGTAGTGCTGCACCGCGGTGCGACCGTGCAGCGCGATCGCGGCACACCCGGTGTCCTGCGCGATGCGGCCGGCGTCGAGGTAGGTCAGGTGGTCGTCGTCGATGCCCTTGCGGGTCTTCATCGTGACGGGTACGCCGTAGGGGCTCGCCGCCGCGACCGAGGCCTGCAGGATCTCGCCGAGGAGCGTGTCCTTCCACGGCAGCGCCGCTCCCCCGCCCTTGCGGGTGACCTTGGGGACCGGGCAGCCGAAGTTGAGGTCGACGTGGTCGACCCCGTGGTCGGCGCACAGGATCTCGACGGCCCGGCCGATCGTGTCGGGGTCGACGCCGTAGAGCTGCACGGATCGGAACGTCTCGTTGGCGGCGAAGGTCAGCATCGACAGGCTCGTCCTGTCACCCTCGACGATGCCGCGCGACGTGATCATCTCGCAGACGTACAGGCCGGCGCCCTGCTCGGCGCAGAGCTGGCGGAACGCCGCGTTCGTGACACCGGCCATCGGGGCGAGCACGACGGGGTTGGGGACCTCGAGGTCTCCGAGCCGAAGAGTGCGCGGCAGCGTGGCGGTGGACATGTCCCCCATTGTCTCAGGCTCGCGGCGGTGACCTGGTCGCCCATCAGCCCCGGGAGCGGTGAGCTGGTCGCCCATCAGCCCCGGGAGCGGTGAGCTGGTCGCCCATCAGACGTATGTATGGGCGAGTGATGCACCGACCCGTGACGTGATGGGCGACTATGTCACCGCCCCAAGCGGCTAGTGCGGCAGGAGCCAGCCGTTGTCGACGGCGACGCGTACGGCTTCGGCGCGCGTACGGGCGCCGGTCTTGCCGATCGCACTCGAGAGGTGGTTGCGCACCGTGCCCTCCGACAGGAACAGGGTCGCGGCGATCGCGGCGACCGTGCCCCCGCTCCGGGCGGCTTGCAGGACGTCCGCCTCGCGATCCGTCAGCGGCGAGTCACCCTGCGTCAGCGACTCGGCCGCAAGCGTCGGATCGACGACGCGGAGTCCGCTGTGCACTCGTCGGACGGCGTCCGCGAGCTGCCGGGCAGGCGTGTCCTTGACGACGAAGCCGCTCGCGCCGGCCGACATCGCCTGCTTGAGGTAGCCGGGCCGTCCGAACGTCGTGACCATCAGGACGCGGCACGTCGGCACGGCGTCGCGCAACAGGCGAGCGGCCGCCAACCCGTCGATGCCGGGCATCTCGACGTCGAGCAGGGCGACATCGGGCTTGCTCTCCAGCGCGGCCTCGACGACCTCGTCGCCACGCGCGACCTCAGCCACGACCTCGAGGTCGTCCTCGAGCTGGAGCAACGCGGCCAACGCGCCGCGGACGAGCGCCTGGTCGTCGGCCAGCAGCAGGCGGATCATGCCGGCACCGAGACCGTCAACGAGAAGCCGCGTTCGCCCGGGCCGGTGCTCGTCGTCACGGTCGCGCCGGCAAGTCTCGCGCGCTGGCGCAGACCCTCGAGCCCGTTGCCGCTGCCGTCATCGGGGCAGGGCGCGCGGCCGTCATCGGTCACGCGTATGCGCTCCGCATCGAGCTCGACCTCGCACCGGGATGCCTGGCTGTGCCGGATGACGTTGGTGACGCCCTCGCGCAGCGTCCAGGCGAACAGCTCGCGCCACCGCGACGGGACCTCGTCGGCGACGGTCGGCAGCAGCGGCTCGATGCCGGCCGACTCCAGCGCCATGCGTGCCGAAGCGATCTCGCCGGGGAGCGATATCCCGCGAATGCCCTGCGCGGTCGAGCGTACGTCTGCCAGCGCGTCACGGGACAGCCGTTGCAGGTCCTCGAGCTCGGCGCGTGCCCTCACGGGATCGTCGTCGAACAGGCGCTCCGCGAGCTCGGCCTTCACCGAGATGACGGTCAGCGAGTGACCGAGGATGTCGTGCAGGTCACGGGCGATGCGAGCGCGCTCCTCCTGGACCGCGAGCTCGGACAGGTCCTGCTCGGCCGCCATGAGCTTGGCCTGCCGCTGCCACGCGAGCCGGAACGACCACACGGCTGCCGCAGCCAGGAGCACGGCGAAGTTGTTGCCGTGCGCGGACCAGCCCTCGACCGCGAAGCCAGCTGCAGTGATCGCGCCGAACAGGATGACGACGACCGCCAACGCCTGCCACTTGGGCAGGATCGCGACCGCCAGTGCCGCGATGAACACCAGGCACGTCATCGACTGGTCGCCGGCTCCGGGAACCGTGACGGCGAAGCAGGCCAGCAGGACCGAGATGTAGGTCCAGGCAACGACGTACCGCTGCTCGATGTGGAACCGCGGGATCTGCCCCAGCCCGTAGAGGTAGACCGGGACGAAGACGACCAGCGCGATCAGACCGCCGTAGCGCTCGAGCTGGTTGTCGTTCCTGAACAGGGCACCCAAGGGGTTGCCGAGGAAGAACAACCAGATGCCGGCCCCCAGGAGCCGCCCGAAGCGGGCGCGGTCCTGGGGGTCGGTGTCGTGTGTGGCCACGGAGCCAAGGCTAGTCATCAGACTCGCTGCGTGTCCTTGCTCATCCGCCACGCCGCGCCGCCCACGAAGATCGCGGTCCAGACGGCGATGTTGAGCACCGCGAGCCCCACGTTGCCGTCCGAGCCGAACGGCGCCCTCGACAGCACGCCCACTCCGTACGCCGGGGTGAACTTCGCGAAGTCCTGGAACCCCTGGCTGAAGTTGTCCAGCGGGGTGAACAGCCCACCGGCCAGCGCGAGCAGCGCGAGCGACGGGCCGAGCAGCTGCATGACGTTCTCGCTCGGGACCAGGTAGCCCATGAAGAGGCCGAACGCGGCGAACACCAAGGTGCACCCCCAGCCGATCAGACCGCAGAGCACCAGGCGCCAGAGCGGCAGGTCGGCGCCGCGCAGGTTGCCGACCACGAACACGGCCAGGATCGCGGCCGCACCCATCGTCATGGCGACAAGCACCTTGACGGCGACGTACGCCACGGGCTTCAGCGGCGTCAGCCGCAGCTGCCGGCTCCAGCCGAGGGCCCGCTCCGTGGCAACCATCGCGCCGCCAGCGGTCGTCGCGATCATCGCGCCGTACACGGCCATGCTGACCATGATGTAGGCCGTGGTGTTGCCGTGGCCGACTCGTTCGCTCCGGTAGGAGGCGTCCGAGCCGAACAGCAGGAAGAACGCGCTCGGCGCGATGAGCGTGAAGATCATCGAGCGCTTGTTGCGCAGCATGCGCTTGAGCTCGAGGGTGTAAAAGCGCGGCGAGAAGCCGCCGAACGGTGGGATGCGTCGGGTCTCGGCTGCGATGCTCATGCGACGGCTCCTTCAGGAGTGAGGGCGTCGTCGCCGGTCAGCGCGACGAACGCCTCTTCGAGGTTGCGAGAGGTGATTTCGAGGTCACACGCGGTGGTGTGGTTGAGCAGGTAGCGCGCGATCGCGTCGCTGTCGGAGCCGTGGATCAGCACCGACTCGCCGCGGACGTCGATCGACTCGACGCCCTCGACCTTCGCGACCGCGTCGGTGTCGGGGGCGTGCCAGGTCGCCCTGACCGTACGACCGGCCGACAGGGCCTTGATCTCGGCGGCCGTGCCATCGGCAACGATCCTGCCCTTGCGGACGAGCACGATGCGGTCGGCGTACGCGTCGGCCTCCTCGAGGTAGTGCGTCGCGAAGACCGTCGTACGTCCACGGGCCGCGTCGGACCGGATCGCCGCCCAGAAGTCACGGCGGCCCTGCACGTCCATGCCGGTCGTCGGCTCGTCGAGGATCAGCAGGTCGGGGTCCGAGAGCAGGGCCAGGGCGAAGCGCAGGCGCTGCTGCTGACCTCCCGACGCCTTGCCGACCATGCGGTCGCCGATGTCGAGGATGCCTGCGCGGTCGAGCACCTCGTCGACCGGGCGGGACGGCCTGAAGAGCGACGCCGTCAGCTCGACGGTCTCGCGGACCGTGAAGTCCTTGAGCAGCCCGCCGGTCTGCATGACCGCGGCGACCCGGCCCAAGGCGACCGCCTTGCGGGCATCGCCGCCGAAGATCTCGACCGTGCCCTCCGTCGGGTGCGACAGGCCGAGGATCATGTCGACGGTCGTGGTCTTGCCGGCACCGTTGGGGCCGAGGAAGGCCACCACCTCGCCGGGCTGGATCTGCAGGCTCAGACCGTCAACAGCGGTGACCGCCCCGAACCTCTTGACGACGCCATCGATGCTGACGGCAGGAGTGGAAGAGTTCATGCCCTCACTCTGCTGCCCCGACGGCGGCGCACCCTGATCGTTAGGTCACGACGTGACCATGACAGGTGTCACGTGTGGACCTACGGCGTCCAAGTGATGGCGTCCTTGGTCGAACCGGTCTGCAGGTCGACCGACACGAGGGCCTTGCCCTTGGGCACCAGGTAGACCAGGCACAGCTTGGCGGTCGCACCGGGCAGGAAGCTCTTGGGCAGGGTCGAGTTCTTGCAGGGCTTGAAGTTGCCGACGATCTGGTTGGCCGGCAGGTTCGTGTTGCTGGAGTCGTGGGCGAAGATCGGCAACGCGGCGCCACCGAGGCCGGCCGGTCCCTCGTTCTTGACCGTCACGTCGACGTAGAACGGCGACGAGGCCTTGGTCGCGGCATCGAGCGAGAAGAACGCGAAGTCCCGCTTGATCGAGCCCTTGCGCACCGCCGCGATCGTCACGGTGATGGCACTGGCCGCCTTGTCGCCCACCTGGTAGACCACGCTGGCGGGCTTGTCCTCGGTCAACGTCGTGCCGCCCTTGGTGAGCGTGACGCCCTTGGGCACCTCGAACCCCTTGGGCACCGGCACCTCGTCGGACTTCTTGCCGCCGTCCGACGACCCTCCGCACGCAGCGACGAGCGCAAGTGCCACGACAGCCGGCACGATCCTGAATGGCTTCACGCGCCGATTGTCGCCCACGAGTGGATCAGCAGCCCGGCAGACGCGCCGCGAGCCACGACGTCACCTGGTCGAGCGCGATGCGCTCCTGCGTCATGGAGTCGCGCTCGCGGATCGTCACCGCCTGGTCGTCGAGCGTGTCGAAGTCGACCGTGATGCAGTACGGCGTGCCGATCTCGTCCTGCCGGCGATAGCGCTTGCCGATCGCCTGCGCGTCGTCGAAGTCGACGTTCCAGAACCCCCGAAGCTCGGCTGCGAGGGCCCGCGCCTTGGGCGACAGGTCCTCGTTGCGCGACAGCGGCAGCACGGCGGCCTTGACCGGTGCCAGCCGCGGATCGAGCTTCAGCAGCGTGCGCGTGTCGGTGCCGCCCTTGGTGTTGGGCACCTGCTCCTCGACGTACGCGTCGATCAGGAACGCCATCATCGAGCGGTTGACCCCTGCCGCAGGCTCGATGACGTACGGCGTCCAGCGCTCGTTGTTGGGCTGGTCGAAGTAGGTCAGGTCCTTGCCCGAGTGCTCGCTGTGCGTCTTGAGGTCGAAGTCGGTGCGGTTGGCGATGCCCTCGAGCTCGCCCCACGTGGAGCCGGCGAACTCGAAGCGGTACTCGATGTCGACGGTGCGCTTGGAGTAGTGCGAGAGCTTCTCCTGCGCGTGCTCGTAGAGCCGCAAGTTGTCCGGGTTGATGCCCAGCCCGGTGTACCAGTCCATGCGCGTCTTGATCCAGGTCTCGTGCCACTCCTCGTCGGTGCCCGGTTCGACGAAGAACTCCATCTCCATCTGCTCGAACTCGCGGGTGCGGAAGATGAAGTTGCCGGGCGTGATCTCGTTGCGGAAGCTCTTGCCGATCTGGCCGATGCCGAACGGGGGCTTCTTGCGCGACGTGGTCATGACCTGCGCGAAGTTGATGAAGATGCCCTGCGCAGTCTCGGGGCGCAGGTAGTGCAGGTTCTCCTCGGACTCGACCGGGCCGAGGAAGGTCTTGAGCAGGCCGTTGAACATGCGCGGCTCGGTCCACTCGCCACGGGTGCCGCAGTTGGGGCACGCGATCAGGTCCATCGTGACGGTGTCGGGGTCGTCGATGCCCTTCTTCTCGGCGTACGACTCCTGCAGGTGGTCCTGACGGAAGCGGTTGTGGCAGTGCCGGCACTCCACGAGGGGGTCGACGAACGCGGCGAGGTGGCCGGAGGCGTTCCAGACCGGCGTCGGCAGGATCACCGACGAGTCGAGCCCCACGACGTCGTCGCGGCCCTGGACCATCGAACGCCACCACTGGCGCTTGATGTTGTCCTTGAGCTCGACACCGAGCGGGCCGTAGTCCCAGGCGGACTTGGTGCCGCCGTAGATCTCCCCGCACTGGTAGACGAAGCCGCGGCGCTTGCTGAGGCTGATGACGTTGTCGACGGTCGATGCCATGGGAGGTGTTTCCAATCCGGCTGGGTGTCGGCGGGCCTGTGCACGTCATCGTGATGACGTACGCCCGAGGGTCCGACCCACTTTAGTCGGGTGCCCGTTCACGCCCGGCGCCGGGCGCCGATCGATCAATTTACGCATTTGTCACCGGAATCCCTTGACCCAGACTTTGTTAGTACGCTTTATTAACTATGTGACCCAGATCAATGAGGCTCGTACGCGCAGCACCGCAGGCCGCCGACCCGTCGGCAAGGTACGCCCCGCCGACACCCGGCGGCACCACCGCGCACTGATCCTCCAGCAGCTCGTCGACGAGGGCGCCCGCAGCCGTGCCGACCTCGCTCGGGAGACGTCGCTGACCCGCGTCACGATCTCCGACCTCGTGGCCGAGCTCATCGAGGAGGGTTTCGTCAGCGAGCTGGGCACCCGCCCCGGCACCCACATGGGCAAGCCCGCGACGCTGGTCGGCATCTCGGAGGACGCACCGGTCACGATCGCGCTCGACCTCTCGGCCGACGGCCAGCTGTCCGGTGGCGTCGTCGACCTCGACGGGCACATCCTGGCTCGCGAGCAGGTGCCGTTCGTACGCGGTGACGACCTCTCGGTCATCTCCGACCTGGCGATCCGCCTGCGCGACGCCACGAGCCGCCGCATCCTCGGCGTCGGCATCGGGACGCCGGGCATCGTCGACGCCGACGGCACCGTCGTCCTCGCGCCCAACCTCGGCTGGACCGATCTCGACCTCGCCGGCCAGCTGTCGACGGCGATCGGCCTTCCGGTCCACGCCGGCAACGACGCCAACGTCGCAGCCGTCGCCGAGAGCGCGTTCGGTGCCGGTGACGACGGCGGCCTCCTGCTGCTGACGATCGGCCAAGGTGTCGGCGGCGGCGTCATGATCGACGGCCGGGCGCTCTCCGGTCCCCTGCAGTCCGCCGGCGAGATCGGCCACGTCGTCGTCGATCCGGACGGCCGGCAGTGCGCGTGCGGCAACCGTGGCTGCCTCGAGACGTTCCTCGCCGCCCCCGCGCTTCGCCAGCTCGACGACGACGCGGCGCGCGCCGAGGTCGGCACGCGGCTGGCCTCCGTCCTGACCCCCGTCGTGACCACGCTCGGGATCGCCGACGTCGTGCTCTACGGCCCGGCCGAGCTCCTCGAAGGCGCACTCCTCGACGCCGTGCGCAGCGCGCTGGCCCACCAGACCCTTCCTTTCGTCGCCCAGCGCGTCCAGATCCGACTGGCCCCGCTCGACGACGAGCTCGTGCTCACGGGCGCGGCAGCGTTGGTGCGCTACCGCGAGCTAGGGGTGGTGTGACCTGCCTTGACCGGTTGATCGACGAACTCCATCACGTACGACCAGGAACGATTCGAAAGAGGACAACCATGAAGCTCACCAAGTTCGCGGCAGCGGCGGCGGCATCCGCCCTCGCGCTGACCGCACTCGCCGCCTGCGGTGGCAGCAGCGACGGCGACAAGGCCGAGGGCGGGTCCGACACCGTGACCTTGTGGCTCGCCGGCAAGGCCGACACGCCGCCGAAGGTCGAGGCGTGGCTCGTCAAGGAGTTCGCCGCACAGCACAAGGGCAAGAACCTCAAGGTCCAGCACATCGACTGGGGTGAGCTCATCCCCCGCCTCAACACGGCCCTGCAGAGCGACAAGACGCCTGACGTCGTCGAGGTCGGCAACACGCAGGCCGCGACGTTCACGAGCGTCGGCGCGTTCACGGACCTGACCGACAAGCTCGACCAGCTCGGCGACAACATCGGGCCCAAGAGCTTCGTCGAGGCCGGCACGTACGACGGCAAGGTCTCGGCCGTCCCCTACTACTGGGGCTCGCGCTACATCTTCTACAGCAAGAAGGCGTTCAAGGACGCCGGCATCGCGGTGCCGACGACGCTGGCCGAGTTCAACGACGCCGCCACGAAGCTCAAGGCCGAGGGCAACGACAAGTTCTCCGGCTTCTGGCTCCCGGGCCAGGACTGGCGCAACGGCATCAGCTGGATCTTCGCCAACGGTGGCGACATCGCCAAGCAGGAGGACGGCAAGTGGGTCGCCACCCTCTCGTCGCCCGAGAGCATCAAGGGCCTGACCGAGCTGCAGGGCCTGTACGAGAAGGCGACCACGGCACCCAAGGACGGCAAGGACGCCGAGCCCTGGACCGCGTTCAACAACGGCGAGGCCGCGATGTTCATGGCGCCGAGCTGGGCCCGCTGGAGCGTCGACAAGAAGAAGGCGGCCGACCTCGGCGGCTTCGCCCTCCCGGGCACCGACGGCGGCGCGGCACCCGTGTTCGCCGGTGGCTCGAACCTCGGAATCTCGGCGAAGTCCAAGAACCAGGACCTGTCGTTCGACCTGCTCAAGCTGATCTACAGCGACGAGTTCCAGCAGCAGCTGGCCAAGAACGGCCTGGGCCCGGCCAACGACAAGTTCACCGGCCTCATGGGTGACGACGAGTTCGCCAAGGCGGCGGTCGCGGCGGCGAGCAACTCCAAGCTGACGCCGGCGTCGCCGGAGTGGGCCTCGGTCGAGAGCGCCAGCATCATGGAGGAGTTCTTCGGCAAGATCGCCAGTGGCGACGACGTCGCAGCAGCGGCCAAGGCCACCGACGACAAGCTCAACGCAGCACTCAACAAGTAGCCCCACCACCCGCTGAGCCTGACGTTTTTGCGGCAACACGCCGAGGAACCACAGCAGAAACGTCAGGCTCAGCGCGTGCGTCACGACGATGATCAGGAAGGGAGGGGGCACCATGAGCAGCACCCGCTTGAGGAGCAAGGCCGGACCGTACGCCCTGCTCGTCCCTGCGATCCTCGTGCTCGTCGTCGGCATGGCCTACCCGCTGGGCCGTCAGCTCATGCTGTCGTTCCACGAGTTCGGTCGCGCCCAGCAGTTCGGCCAGCCGGCACCGTGGGTCGGCCTCGACAACTACCGCGAGCTCGTCACGGACCGCACGATGTGGACCGTCATCGCCCGGTCGCTGGCGTTCTGCTTCGTCAACGCCGCGATCACGATGGTCGTCGGCACCTTGATCGCGGTCCTCATGAAGCGCGTCGCGACCGCGCCGCGCCTGATCCTGCAGATCAGCATGCTGCTCGCCTGGGCCATGCCGGTCATCGCCGCGATGACCGCGTGGCAGTGGCTGTTCGACACCCGCTACGGCCTGGTCAACTGGTCGCTCCGCAAGCTCGGCTTCGCCAGCTTCGACGGCCACAACTGGCTGATCGACCCGCTCTCGTTCTTCTTCGTCGCCAGCGTCATCATCATCTGGATGAGCGTGCCGTTCGTCGCCTTCACGGCGTACGCGGCACTGACCCAGGTCTCCGAGGAGACGCTCGAGGCGAGCCATCTCGACGGGGCCACCGCGATCCAGCGGTTCCGCCACATCGTCTATCCCACGATCAAGCCCGTGCTGACGATCGTCGCGCTGCTGCAGATCGTCTGGGACCTGCGGGTGTTCGCACAGATCAACTTCCTGCAGAACGTCGGCGGCACCCCGAGCGAGACGCACCTGCTCGGCACCTACATCTACTCGCTCGGCATCGGGCAGAACGACTACGGCTCCGCGTCCGCGATGGCCATGTTCGTCCTGGTCCTGACGCTGGTCCTGACCTTCCGCTACGTGTGGTCACTGCTCAAGGAGGAACCCCGATGAACGCCCGAGCCCGCCTGTGGGGCGCCGTCGCGATCGTCCTCGCCGTGATCTGGGCGTTCCCGGTCTACTGGATCGCCAACAGTGCGTTCCAGCCCGTCGAGGCGCTCCGCTCCCCCAACCCGTCGTTCCTGCCCGACTTCAGCGCGTCCGGCTTCGGCCGGGTCTTCGACGACTCGTTCGTCGACTCGCTCAAGCTCAGCCTGACCGTCACCCTCCTCGCGATCGTCGCGGCGGTGCTCTGCGGGTTCGTCGCGGCGGTGGCGATCTCCCGGTTCCGGTTCCGCGGGCGGCGTTCGTTCATCTTCACGGTCCTGGCGATCCAGATGATTCCGCCCGAGGCGCTGTTCATCTCCCAGTACAAGATGCTCAACGACTGGGGCCTGCTCAACAGCGTCCTGGGCCTGGGCCTGCTCTACACCGCCTTGATCCTGCCGTTCACGGTCTGGATGCTGCGCGGGTTCGTCGACGGCATCCCGATCGACCTCGAGGAAGCCGCGATGACCGACGGATGCAGCCGCACGCGGGCGTTCTTCACGATCACGTTCCCCCTGCTCGCGCCCGGGCTGGTGGCCAGCAGCGTCTACGGCTTCCTGCAGGCGTGGAACGAGTACACGCTCGCGGTCGTCGTCATGGACCCGTCCAACCGGACCCTGCCGCTGTGGCTCAAGGGCCTGACGGACGTGTCCAACGAGGCGGTCGACTGGCCCGCCGTGATGGCCGGTGCGACGCTCGTCGCGGCGCCCGTCATCATCTTGTTCATGATCGTGCAGAACCGGATGACCTCGGGCATGGTCGGCGGGGCGGTCAAGGGATGACCGACGCACGACGACTGGCGTACGGCGTGATGCTCGGCGCGTTCGCCGGGCCGACGGTGCCGGACTGGCTCCCCGGCGCGTACGACGAGGGGCTCGCGGGCGTGTGCCTCTACGGAAACAACATGGCACCCGGCGCCGACATCGCCGACCTGGCCCGCGCCGTGCGCGACCTCGACCCGTCCGCGGTCCTCGCGCTCGACGAGGAGGGCGGCGATGTCACGCGGTTGCACGCTCGCGAGGGCAGCCCCTACCCGGGCAACGCCGCCCTCGGTGCGTACGACGACGTCGCCGCGACCCGGACGATCGCCGCCGGCATCGGCGCCGAGCTGGCCCGCGCCGGCGTCTGGCTGGACCTCGCGCCCAGCGCCGACATCAACAGCGACCCCCGCAACCCGGTGATCGGGACCCGGAGCTTCGGCGCCGATCCGGACCTCGTGGCGCGGCACACCGCCGCGTACGTCTCAGGGCTGGCCTCGCAGGGCGTCGCCGCCTCTGTCAAGCACTTCCCTGGCCATGGCGACACGAGCACCGACTCCCATCTGGGTCTCCCCCGCGTCACTGCGTCCGCCGACGTGCTCCGCGCCCGCGAGCTGGTCCCGTTCACGGCCGTCGTTGACGAGGCAGCCACGATCATGACGTCGCACGTGCTGCTGGAGGCGTTCGACGACGACCAGCCCGCGACGCTCAGCCGCGCCGTGCTGACCGGGCTGCTGCGCGACGAGCTGGGATTCGCCGGCGTCATCGTCACCGATGCCCTCGACATGGCCGGCGCCAGTGCCAGGCACGGCATCGGCGGCGCCGCCGTGCTCTCGCTCGCCGCCGGTGCCGACCTGCTGTGCCTCGGCCCCGAGCAGACCTCGTCCCCCCGGGCGATCGAGGAGGCGGTGGACGCGGTGTGCCGCGCCGTCGAGGGCGGTGAGCTGCCCCTCGCGAGGCTCGCCGAGGCAGCCAAGCGGGTCGACGTGCTCCGCGAGACATGGAGCGGCATCACGATCCACGACGACGCCCACGACGTCGTCGCGGCTGCTCGGCACGCTGCCGCGCAGGTCGCGACAGCCGTGACCGCCACCGCAGCGCGCTTCGATGGCCCCGCCACCGTCGTACGCATCGACACCGGCACCAATCTCGCCGTCGGCGACACCGCATGGGGCGACTTGGACCTCGGCGGCGCGTGGCTCGGCCTCACCGCCGACGACCTCGAACGGACCGAGCCGGTCGACGGCGAGGTCGCCGTCGTGGTGCGACGTGCCACGGCCGTCCCCGCCGTCTGGGCGTGGATCCAGGCTCAGATCGCGGCCAACCCGCGTACGGTGCTGGTCGAGCTCGGCTGGCCCGACCCGGCGCTCGACGCCTACGACCGGGTCGTCCGCACGTACGGCTCCGCCACCGTCCTCACCGAGGCACTCGCCGAGACGCTGCGAGGCCCGCGATGAAGATCAGGCTCGGCCTCGACATCGGTGGCACGACCGTGCACGGCATCGCGGTCGCTGCCGGAGAACCGCACGACATCGTCACGGAGGCGACGCATCCGACCCGCAAGGGCCCTGACGGCGTCGTCAGCGGAGCCCTCGACATGGTGACTACGCTGCGTTCGGCGCTGCCGGCGGACGCGGAGATCGTCAGCATCGGGCTGGGCGTGCCAGGCGTCGTCAACGCCGGTGCCGTGACCCACGCCGTCAACCTCGGGCTCGACGGCGATCCGCTGGACCTCGCCACGGCGGTCTCGTCGGGCGCCGGCGGCATACCGACGTCGGTGGAGAACGACGTCAAGGCCGCGACGTTGGGCGGTCTGCAGTGGCTTCGCGAGCAAGGCTCGGACATCGACGACCTCGCGCTGCTCAACGTCGGCACCGGAATCGCCGCCGGGCTGCTCCTCGACGGTCGCCTGCGCCACGGCTCCAAGGGCATGGCCGGCGAGATCGGCCACCTCGTCCACGACCCCACCGGTCCGCTGTGCCCCTGCGGGCGCCGCGGCTGCCTCGAGCTCTACGCCTCGGGCAGTGGCGTACGCCGGCAGTGGGCCGGCACCGCAGCGGAGCTGTTCGATGCCGCGGCCGGCGGGGACGCCGAGGCCACCCGCATCCGGGACGAGCTGACGTCCGGCATCGCCCAGGCCATCACGTTGCTGGCCTACAGCGTCGACGTGAGCTGCGTGCTCGTGACCGGCGGAGTCGTCTCGGCGACGCCCGCCCTGCGCGACGCGATCCTGGCCCGCCTGCGCGCCGACGAGAACACGTCGCTGGGCCGCCTGGCGGGCATGGCCGACCGCGTACGGTGGTTGCCGGCCGGGCATCCCGCCGGCGCACTCGGCGCCGCACTGCTCGGCGCCGGAGACGAGGAGGTTCGGTCGTGGAGGTCGTGATCGTCGCCGACCAGGAGGCCGCCGGAACCCTCGTGGCCGACATCGTGGCCAGCCACGTACGCCCTGGCGCGGTCCTCGGGCTGGCCACGGGCTCGTCGCCGTTGCCCGTCTATCGCGAGCTGATCCGTCGCCGCGCTGAGGGCGTGCTGAGCCTGGCGGAGTGCCGGGCGTTCCTGCTCGACGAGTACGTCGGCCTGCCGCGCCAGCACCCCGAGTCGTACCACTCGGTCATCCGGCGCGAGTTCACCGACGAAGCCGGTTTGGACCGCGTCGACGGCCCTGACGGCGAGGCCCGGGACATCCCGGCCGAAGCGGCTCGCTACGAGGCCGCGATCACGGCTGCCGGTGGCGTCGACGTGCAGCTGCTCGGCATCGGGACGGACGGCCACCTCGGCTTCAACGAGCCCGGCTCGTCACTGGCGTCCCGTACGCGCGTCAAGACCCTGACACACCAGACCCGCGTCGACAACGCGCGCTTCTTCGACTCGATCGACGACGTCCCGCGTCACGTCATCACGCAGGGTCTCGGCACGATCCTCGACGCCGGGCACCTCGTGCTGATCGCCACCGGAGCGGGCAAGGCGGCGGCGGTCACCAGCGCCGTCGAGGGACCGGTCTCGGCGTTCTGCCCCGCCTCGATCCTGCAGCTGCACCCGCGTGCGACCGTCGTGGTCGACGAAGCCGCGGCGGCCACCCTGCAGCTCGCCGACTACTACCGCGAGGCGTGGGACAACAAGCCCGACTGGCAGCGGTTCTGAGCCTGCCCGGTCCTTGAGCTTGTCGAAAGGACGTCCTTTCGACGAGCTCAAGGACCACAGGGCATCAGCTCAGGCGGCGGCCCGACTCGGTGGCGAACACGTGCAGGCCTGACGGGTCCTCGGGCGCGAGGTGGATCGTCTCGCCCTTGGCCGGCGGCTTGCGCCAGTCGGCGCGCGCCACGATGGTCTGCTCGGTGCCGTCGACATCCGCGCGACCGTAGACGTACGCGTCGGCGCCGAGCTCCTCGACGACGTCGACCTCGACCTTTAGGCCGGTGCTGCTGACCACCAGGTTCTCCGGACGGATGCCCAGCGTGACCGTCGTGGCGTCGGCGTCAGCGAGGGCATCGCGGGCGACGGGCACGACGGAGTCGCCGAAGCGTACGCCGCCGTCGGTGACCGGGAGCTCCATGAGGTTCATGCTCGGCGAGCCGAGGAAGCCCGCGACGAACAGGTTGGCGGGCCGGTCGTACATCTCACGCGGCGCGGCGCACTGCTGCAGCACGCCGTCCTTGAGCACCGCGACGCGGTCGCCCATCGTCATGGCCTCGACCTGGTCGTGCGTGACGTAGACCGTGGTCGTGCCGAGGCGACGCTGCAGCTGGGCGATCTGCGTACGTGTCTGCACTCGCAGCTTGGCGTCAAGGTTGGACAGCGGCTCGTCCATCAGGAACACGCGCGGTGAGCGGACGATCGCCCGGCCCATCGCGACGCGCTGGCGCTGGCCACCGGACAGTGCCTTGGGCTTGCGATCGAGGTAGTCCGTGATGTCGAGCATCTCGGCGGCCTCGGCGACCCGCTTGCCGATGTCGGCCTTGTTGTTGCCGGCGATCTTGAGCGCGAAGCCCATGTTCTCGGCGACGGTCATGTGCGGGTAGAGCGCGTAGTTCTGGAAGACCATCGCGATGTCGCGGGCCTTGGGCGGCAGGTCGGTGACGTCCTGCTCACCGATGAGGAGCCGGCCTTCGTCGACCTCTTCGAGTCCGGCCAACATGCGCAGCGAGGTGGACTTGCCGCAGCCGGAGGGGCCGACGAGAACGAGGAACTCACCGTCCTCGACGTGGAGGTCGAGCTGGTTGACCGCCGGGCGGTCCTGACCTGGGAAGACTCTGGTGGCCTTCTCGAACGTGACTGATGACATGCTGATGTTTCCCTTCACCGGCAGGTACGTGCCGGACGATCCGAGTGATGGGTGATGACGTGGTGCCCGCTCATCCTACAGTGAGCCAGGTCACGCTCCTTGGCGCTCCGGTCATTTGACAATGATTCCCAACTACTTGAGAATCGTTCTCATGAAGAAGCCCCTCGCCCTGCTCGGCGCGCTGCCCCTCGTCCTCCTCCTTGCCGCGTGCGGCAGCTCCGCGAAGGGCAATGACGACACGACCGACGTGGTCGCGTCGTTCTACCCGTTCGCGTACGTCGCCGAGCAGGTCGGGGGCACTCATGTCAACGTCTCCAACCTGACGGCGCCCGGCATCGAGCCGCACGACCTCGAGCTCAAGCCCAAGCAGGTCGGGGACGTCCAGAACGCCGATCTCGTGATCTACGAGAAGCACTTCCAGGCCGCCGTCGACGACGCCGTCAAGCAGGCCGACCGGTCGACCAAGGACACCGTCGACGTCGCCACGGTCGTCAAGCTCAAGCGGCTCCAGCCCGGGGCTGCCGAGGAGGGGCACGACCACAGTGACGAGGATCCGCACACGTGGCTCGACCCCCAGAACATGATCGCGGTGACCAAGGCCGTGGAGGCCAAGCTCTCGGCCGTCGACCCCGACCACGCCTCCGACTACGCCGCGAACGCCTCGAAGCTGGAAGGTGAGCTGGAGACCCTCGGCACCGACTTCGCGACCGGTCTCAAGACGTGCAAGAACCGCACCATCGTCACGAGCCACGCCGCGTTCCAGTACCTCGCCGACCGCTACGACCTGATGCAGGTGCCGATCGCCGGCATCGACCCCGCCAACGAGCCGTCGCCGTCGCAGCTCGCCGACATCACCGACCTGGTCCGCAAGGAGAAGATCACCACGATCTTCACCGAGGAGCTCGTGAGCCCGGCCATCGCCGACACGATCGCCAAGGAAGCCGGAGTGAAGACCGCTACGCTCGATCCCATCGAGGGTCTGTCCGACGCGACCAAGGACCAGACGTACCTGACGCTCATGCGCAAGAACCTCGAGACCCTGAGGAAGGCCAACTCCTGCTCATGAGCACTGATCCCACGCAGCCGTTGAAGGCACGCGGCGTGAGCGTGGCACTCGATGGTCGGCCTGTCCTGCGACAGGTCGACCTCGACGTGTCCGCGGGCGAGTTCGTGGCGCTTCTGGGCGCCAACGGCTCCGGCAAGTCGACGTTCGTCCGCGCCGCCACCGGGCTCATCCCGATGAGCGGCGGCACGGTCGAGCTGTTCGGCACGCCGCTCGACCGGTTCCGCGACCGGCACCGGCTCGGGTACGTCCCGCAGCGCTCCCGCGCCGTCGCCGGCGTCCCCGCGACGGTGCACGAGGTCGTCATGAGCGGCCGCCTCGCCCACCGCCGGCTCTTCGGCTGGAGCACCAAGGCCGACGCAGCTGCCGTGACGGCTGCGATCTCGCGCGTCGGCCTGCCCGACCGTACGCGCTCGTCGCTCAGCGAGCTCTCCGGCGGCCAGCAGCAGCGCGTGCTCATCGCGCGGGCGCTCGCCTCCGAGGCTGAGCTGCTCGTGATGGACGAGCCCACGGCCGGCGTCGACCACGACAACCAGGAGTCGCTCGCCGAGCTGCTCGGCGGCCTGGTGCACGAGGGCACCTCGGTCCTGCTCGTGGCGCACGAGCTCGGCCCGCTGCGTCCGCTGATCGACCGCGCGATCGTCCTGCACGCAGGCGAGGTCGCGTACGAAGGTCCCTGCGAGGGGCTCGTCGGCGAGGACCACGCGCACGTCCACATGCACACCGGACAGCCACCCGTCCCCGAGGGACTCACCGGCGAAGGGGTCTGGAGGTGACGATGAGCGCAGCTTGCGGAGCGAACCGACAGAACGTCATGCCGGCGCCGCGCCACCGTGCCCTTTTCTGCGAGGCGATGGCATGACGGAGATGCTCAGCTACGAGTTCATGCAGCGGGCACTGATCGCCGCGGTGTTCACCGGCCTCGCGGCACCCGCGATCGGCACCTTCCTCGTGCAGCGCCGCCTCGCCCTGCTCGGCGACGGCATCGGCCACGTCGCTCTGACCGGTGTCGCGCTCGGCCTGCTCACCCACGTCGCGCCCGTGCTGACCGCGATCATCGTCGCCATCATCGGCGCGATCGTCATCGAGCTGCTCCGCATGTTCGGCCGCACCAGCGGCGACGTCGCCCTGGCGATGCTGTTCTACGGCGGCATCTCCGGAGGCGTCCTCCTGATCAACCTCGCCGGCGAGAGCGCCGCGACGCTCAACACCTTCCTGTTCGGCTCGATCACCACGGTCTCCCACCACGACCTGGTCGTCGTCGCGATCCTCGCCGTGATCGTGATCGTCCTGGCGGTCGGGCTGTCGCCCCAGCTGTTCGCGGTGTGCCAGGACGAGGAGCACGCGCAGGTCAGCGGTGTCCCCGTACGCCTCTACAGCATCCTCATCGCGGTGCTGGCTGCCGTGACGATCACCGTCGCGATGCGCACGGTCGGGCTGTTGCTGGTGTCGGCGCTCATGGTCGTGCCCGTCGCGGCGTCGCAGCAGCTGACCCGCAGCTTCCGCACGACCCACATGGCCGCCATGGCGATCGGCTTGTTCGCTGCTCTCGGGGGCGTGGTCTCGAGCTACCAGATCGACACGCAGCCCGGACCCACGATCGTGATGCTCGCCCTCGCGGTGTTCGCGGTCGCAGCCCTGTTCGGCGCAGCGACGAGGCGGCTCCGCGGCCGCCGCCACCCGGTAGATTTCGCACGAGGAGACATCTGATGGTCGAAGCCCCCCGCAACACCCGCCAGCGGCGCGCCGTCGTCGCGATCCTCGAGGATCTCGACGGCTTCGCCAGCGCGCAGGAGATCCACGACATCCTCAAGAAGCGCGGCGAGTCGGTCGGCCTGTCGACGGTCTACCGCAGTCTCCAGGTGCTCGCCGACGCCGCCGAGGTCGACGCCCTGCGCAACGACGACGGTGAGGTGCTCTACCGCCAATGCAGCGCCGGCCACCATCACCACCTCGTGTGCCGGTCCTGTGGACGTACGGTCGAGGTCGAGGGCCCGACGGTCGAGCGTTGGGCCGACAAGATCGCCGAGGAGAACGGCTTCCAGGACGTGGCCCACACGTTGGAGATCTTCGGCACGTGCAACAGCTGCGCCAGCGCCCGCTCCTAGGGCACGCCTAGCGGATCAACGGCACGAACCGATAGAACCCGTGCCTGCTCACACTCGGCGTACGCTTCCCGTCGAGCACGACCCTCGTCATCGATCCGGCCGCCGGGATGACCAGGATCCCGCCGGGTGCCAGCTGGTCGACGAGCTCGTGCGGGAGGCTGTCGCTCATCGCCGACACCAGGATCCGGTCGAACGGCGGCTCGTCGGGCCGACCCAGCTGACCCTGCACGGCGGTCTCGATGCGCGTCCAGGGCATCTGCTCGGCGGCGAGGTTCTCCCGTCCGCGCTCGACGAGCTGCGGGACGATCTCGCACCCGACGACCTCGCCGCAGGGACCCACCAGCCGGCCCAGCAGCGCCGTCGTCCAGCCCGTGCCCGAGCCGATGTCCAGCACGCGCAGTCCCGGCCGCACCTCGAGCAGCTCCAGCATCGCCGCGACGGTCGAGGGTTGCGAGCACGTCTGCCCGTAGCCGATCTCGAGCGCCTGGTCGAGGCCGGCCCCGCCCTGGTGACGTCGTGGCAGGAATCGCTCGCGCGCCACCAGACGCATGGCCTCGGCGGTGTCCATGCCCGTCAACTACCCACCTAGGCTGATCCCATGACCGTGCGTTGCGTGACCGGCGAGGCGCTGACCGCGCAGGACGTCTACGACATCTGGAAGATCCGGGACGCCGTGTTCGCCGTCGAGCAACACGTCGACGAGGAGGACGTGGACGGCCGCGACCTGCAACCGACGACGACGCACCTGTGGCTCGAGGACGCCGACGGGCCGACCAGCTACCTGCGGGTCTACGTCGGCGACGACGGCGTACGCCACATCGGCCGGGTCTGCACGCGCAAGGACCAGCGCGGCCAGGGCCTGTCAGGGCGCTTGATGACCGAGGTCACGCGGCAGTGGGGCGACGGCGAGCTACAGCTCAACGCCCAGGCCTACCTCGAGCGGTGGTACGAGTCGTTCGGCTACGTCCGTTCGGGCGACGACTACTACGAGGCCGGCATCCTGCACACGCCTATGTCGAGGAACCCGTCGAGCCGCTGACGTCGCGGTCGGCGCCCTCGATCGCCGACGCGAGCCGCGACTTCAACGAGCGCTCGTAGGCGTAGACCGCAGTGGCGGCCTCCACGTACTTCGCCCGGGCGTTGATCGACGTGTTGCGGCCGGCGTCGAGCTCGGCCGCGGCATGCTTGCCGTCCTTGATGACGTCGGCCAGTGCGGCATGCACCTTGCGCGCCACGGACTCGCGTCCCTTGGGCACCGGCACCTTGTCGAACTTCTTCATGATCTTGGTGTAGCCGGGCACGAGCTTGTCGCGGAACGCCGACCCGTTGTAGAAGTACTTGCCCTTGCCGACGTAGTCGTCGATGTCGGTCTTGAGGGCCTTCAGCGCCGCCTTGATGAACGGCTGTCCGACCACGGCCTCGTCGAGCACGGCTGACACGTCGTCGTAGGGCTTCGTCAGCGTCTTCACGCTCTTCTTGGCCTTGATGTACGTCTTGGAGTGCGTCTTGCCCCACTCCGGCGCGTCGCCGAGCTTGGGGGTCTTGACGACCGCGGCCTTGAACGCCGCCCTCACCTTGCGGGCGTCGTCGGCGTCGGCGCTCGTCAGTGCCGTGTGCACCGCTGACCGGTAGGCCGAGACCTTCTTGTTGTAGACCGTGGCGACGCGCGCTGCCTCGGCGACGTCGTCCTGGCGGTGCTGCTTGCGGATCAGGAAGAACGCGGTGGTGCCGACCGCGGCCACCACCACGAGCGTGAAGGCGATGCTGGCGGCGATGATGGCGTTGCGCTGTCCCCTGGTAACCATGGCTCCACGCTATCGAAGACGGTGTGTCTACGACGCGGCGGTCACCTCGGCGACCGCCTCGGCCACGTCACCCTTGACCTGGGTCGCGTAGTCGTCGACGGCGTCGGCCACCTCCTGGAACTCGTCGCTGTAGCTGAACGAGAAGTTCCGCCGGCTGTCGATGCGGGCAGCGAGCACCGACGCCTGGTCGACGACGTACTGCGCGGCGTCGTGGACCTTCCGGGCCAGCTCCTCCTGGCCCTTCGGCACCCGGACCCGGTCGAACTCGTCGCGAGCCCGGACGAACGCCGGGATGAGCTCCGAGCGCACCCGGGTGCTGGTGGTGATGAATCCGTAGCCGACATAGTCGGTCGCGCGAAGCCCGAGCACCTTGCGGGCCGCCTGGATGAACGTCAGAGCGGTGTCCGCCTTGCGCAGGGTCGAGCTGAGTCGCCGGAACGGGCGGAGCACCGTGGCCTCCGTCTGCAGCGCATCGGCGTACGACGCGGAGTGCTCACGGCCGTACGCCGGAGCGTCCCCCAGCCGCGGTGGCTTCGCCATCGCCCGGTCGACCACCCTGCTCAACGCACCGGGATCGCTCGCGTCGGCCCGGTCGACCTTCTCGATGATCGACGAGCGGAACGCCTCGACCTCTCGCAGGTAGCTCTGCGCGACCGTCTCGGCCTCGTCGACCTGACGGGTCTGGCGCTGGTCCTGCACGATGACCAGACCGCCGATGACGACCGCGATCATGATCGTCAGGACGACAGGCAGGGCGACCACGACCCTGCGCGCGGGGGCGTTCACCCCCACACCGTCCCAGCGCCGCAACGGCCGGTCAATGCCTCAGCCGTTGATGCGCGAGGCCACCCCGTGGCGACGCAGACCGTACGTCAGCGCGTCGACGAGGGCCTCCCACGACGCCTCGATGATGTTGGCCCCGACACCGACCGTGACCCACGAGTCCTTGCCGTCCGAGGTCTCGATCAGCACCCTCGTGACCGCGTCGGTGCCGTGGCCCTGGTCGAGGATGCGTACGCGGAAGTCGATCAGGTGGAAGCGGGCGACATCGGGATAGACCTGCTCGATCGCCTGACGCAGCGCATGGTCGAGCGCGTTGACCGGACCGTTGCCCTCGCCGATCACGGCGAGGCGCACTCCCCCGGCGACGAGCTTGACCGTCGCCTCGGCGACGGCGTCGTCACCGCGCGCGGACTCGGCCAGGACCCGCCAAGACTCGACGTCGAAGTACGAAGGCCGCGCCCCGTCCATCTCCTCGGCGAGCAGTAGCTCGAACGACGCGTCAGCGGCCTCGAACGTGTAGCCGGACTGCTCCATCGCCTTGACCCGGTCGGTGACCCGGGCGAGTCGGGCCGGGTCGTCGGCCAGGTCGAAGCCCAGCTCCTTGCCCTTGAGCTCGATCGTGGCGCGACCGGCCATCTCCGACACGAGGAGACGCATGTCGTTGCCGACCAGTGCCGGGTCGATGTGCTGGTAGAGGTTGGGGTCGACGCGGATCGCGCTGGCGTGCAGCCCCGCCTTGTGGGCGAACGCCGAGACGCCCGTGTAGGGCTGGCGGGCCGAGGGCGGGTAGTTCGTGATCTCCGCGATCGCGTGCGAGATCCGCGACGCGTCGGCGAGGGCGCCCTCAGGCAGCACGGTCATGCCGAGCTTGAGCTCGAGGTTGGCGACGCACGTGATGAGGTCGGCGTTGCCCGTGCGTTCGCCGTAGCCGTTGACGCAGCCCTGCACGTGCGTCACACCGGCCTGGACCGCGGCCATCGAGTTGGCGACGGCGCATCCGGTGTCGTTGTGTGCGTGGATGCCGAGGCGTACGCCCGTGGTGGCGACGTCCGTGACGATCTCGGTGACCCAGTGCGGCAGCATGCCGCCGTTGGTGTCGCACAGGATGACGACCTCGGCGCCGGCGTCACCCGCGGCGCGTACGACCTCGAGTGCGTAGTCGCGGTTGGCGCGGTAGCCGTCGAAGAAGTGCTCGAGGTCGACGAACACCCGCTGCCCCTCCTCGCGGAGGTAGGTCACGGTGTCGCGCACCATCGCGAGGTTCTCCTCGAGCGTGGTGCGCAGCGCCTCGGTGACGTGGCGGTCGTGGCTCTTGGCGACCAGTGTCACGACCGACGCACCCGAGTCGCGGAGCGCCTGGATCAGCGGATCCTCCGATGCCTGGACCCCGGCCCGCCGCGTGGCGCCGAACGCCGCGAGCGTCGCGTGCTTGAGGTCGAGCTCCTTGGCCGCCAGGGCGAAGAACTCGGTGTCCTTGGGGTTGGAGCCGGGCCAGCCGCCCTCGATGTAGCCCACGCCGAGGTCGTCGAGGTGACGAGCGATGTGCATCTTGTCCTGCACGGAGAGGTTGAGGCCCTCCTGCTGGGCGCCGTCTCGCATCGTCGTGTCATAGACGTGGAAGTCGCTCACGCTCTGGTGTCCTGCGTTCACTGCTCTGTCCTTCGGTCCGGTCGGCATCTCGGCCACTCGTCTCGACAACAAAAAAGCCCCCCAGGATATGGGAGGCAGCGCGTCGGGGGCTTGGTGTCAGTGCCCGGCGCGCCTGTCGATAATGATCGAGATGCTCTGCATGCGGCTCAGTCTAGACTGATCGACCTATGACCGCCAGACCCGTCCCGCTCGACGTGGAGCCGACCGTCATGTACGCCGTGATGACTCCGGACCCGTTGGAGTCCGAGGACCTGATCCCGCCACCCTCCCCCGAGCTGCTGCGTCACTACGGCTCGTCAGAGGTGGCAATGCGCCGGCTGAGGTCACGCCACCACCAGCGGCTCATCCTGCGCCGGACGAGCCTCGAGGACGCCGCCTTCACGATCCGCGACGCGCGCATCGACGCGTTGCTGCTGGCCGAGGAGCACGACGGCGTCGTCATCGACCTCGGCATCCCCCGCGTCGTCGAGGGTCGCTCCGACGAGGTCTCCCTCGCACACGCCACCCAGTGGTACACGGTCGACTACGAGGCGCTCGGCGAGGGCCGGGTCCGCACCGTCGGGCTCGCGTCGTTCGGCTTGCCCGAGATCGTGCTCGACGGCGTCGACGAGTCCTCCCACGCGATGTACACCGCAGTGCTCGCCGGGCTCGTCCACCGGCTCCTCGCGGAGTGGCCGGCCAACGACCCGGTCGGCCGCGCCACGGTGACCCTGCGCGACATCGCGTACGGGCTCGGCGACGCGGAGGCGGCGTCGACGCCCAAGGGCCGGTCGATCGACGTCGACATCGCGTACGACGCCGACGACCACCTGCTTCTCGTCACGCTCGACGGCGACCCCGCCGAGTCGCTGTTCGCCCCCTGACCTCAGCCGGCCGGTTCGTCCCGCTTCGACCGCTTGGGTGCGAGGTGCGCCAGCGTCTCAGGACGCAGGATCGCCTCGAGCTTCTCCGGGGGCAGCAGGCCACGTTCGAGGACGATCTCCGCCACACCACGACCTGTCGCCAGCGCCTCCTGGGCGACGTCGGTCGCCGCGGAGTAGCCGATGTAGGGGTTGAGGGCGGTGACCAGGCCGATCGAGTTCTCGACCTCGCTGCGCAGCAGCTCGACGTTGGCGGTGATGCCGTCGACGCAGCGCGACGCCAGCACCAGGATCGCCTCGCGCAGCCGGGAGATGCCGGCCGACAGCGAGTAGCAGATGACCGGCTCGAACGCGTTGAGCTGCAGCTGGCCGCCCTCGGCCGCCATCGTCACCGTCACGTCGTGCCCGATGACCTGGAACGCGACCTGGTTGACCACCTCGGGGATGACCGGGTTGACCTTGCCGGGCATGATGCTCGACCCGGCCTGCACCGCCGGCAGGTTGATCTCGTTGAAGCCGGCACGCGGGCCCGACGACAGCAGGCGCAGGTCGTTGCAGATCTTGGAGAGCTTGACCGCGACCCGCTTGAGCGTGCCGGACAGCTGCACGAACGCACCGCAGTCCTGCGTGGCCTCGATCAGGTCCACCGCGCTCTCGAGCGGCAGGCCGGTGATCCGCGAGAGGTGGTCGCACGCGGACGGGACGTAGCCGGCCGGCGCGTTGAGCTGAGTGCCGATCGCCGTCGCGCCGAGGTTGATCTCGTGCAGCAGCAGCACCGCCTCGGAGAGCCGGCTCCGGTCCTCGGAGATCATCAGGGAGTACGTGCGGAACTCCTGCCCCAACGTCATGGGCACGGCGTCCTGCAGCTGCGTACGGCCCATCTTGAGGACGTCGTGGAACTCGTCGGCCTTGGCCGCGAACGAGGCCTCCAGCACCGCCATGGCGTCGAGCAACGCGTGCGTCGCCAGGATGATCGCGATCTTGACCGCGGTCGGGTAGACGTCGTTGGTCGACTGGCTCAGGTTGACGTGCTCGTTGGGGTGGATGACGTGGTAGTCGCCCTTCTTGTGCCCCATCAGCTCGAGCGCGCGGTTGGCGATGACCTCGTTGGCGTTCATGTTGGTCGACGTGCCGGCGCCGCCCTGGATGACGTCGACGATGAACTCGTCGCGCAGCTCACCGCTGCGGATCTCCTCGCAGGCCTGGCGGATCGCGTCGTAGCGCTCGTCGTCGAGCAGCCCGAGGTCGTGGTTGGCCGCCGCGGCCGCCTCCTTGACCGCAGCCAGCGCCTCGACGAGGAACGGGCTCGTGCCGATCGGGATGCCGGTGATGGGGAAGTTCTCGAGGGCGCGGAGTGTGTGCACTCCCCAATAGGCCTCGAGGGGGACGTCACGGTCGCCGATCAGATCGTGTTCGGAACGCGTGGCAATGGTCATGTGCAGCCTCCAGTACGGGGCGCGTCGTTGAGCCCCACATGGCGACCATAGAGCAATCGGGCGCTCACGTGCGGAAGGGGATGACTGTACTGGCCAGTACAGTCATCCCCTTCTCGTGCGCGCTGCTATGCAGGCACTATCTGGTGGAGCCAGCCGTGGCGATCCGTCGCGCGACCGTACTGGATGTCGACCAGTGCCGAGCGGATGTCGGTCGTGATCTTGCCGGCCTCACCGTCGCCGCTGACGGCCTCGCCGCCGTCCCACTTGAGCGAGCTGATCGGCGTCACGACCGCCGCCGTGCCACAGGCGAACACCTCGGTGATCGTGCCGTCGGCGGTGCCGTCGCGCCACTCGTCGATGCTCACGCGCCGCTCGACGACGTCATAGCCGAGGTCACGGGCGATCTGCAGGATCGAGTCGCGGGTGACGCCCTCGAGGATCGAGCCGGACAGCTCGGGCGTGACGATCGATCCGTCGGAGTGGACGAAGAACAGGTTCATGCCACCGAGCTCCTCGACCCACTTGTGCTCGGTCGAGTCGAGGAACGCCACCTGGGCGCAACCGTGCTGCGTCGCCTCCTGCTGCGGGAGCAGGCTCGCGGCGTAGTTGCCGCCGCACTTGGCGGCGCCCGTGCCGCCGGTGCCGGCGCGCGAGTACTCCGAGGACAGCCAGATCGACACCGCCTCGACCCCGCCCGGGAAGTACGCCCCGGCGGGTGACGCGATGACGGCGTAGGTCACGTGCTGGCTCGGACGAACGCCGAGGAACACCTCGGAGGCGTACATGAACGGTCGCAGGTAGAGGCTCTTCTCGCCGCCGGACGGAGCCCAGGCGCGATCGGCCGTGACCAGGTCACGGATCGAGCCGAGGAACCAGTCGGTCGGCAACTCCGGCAGCGCGAGGCGGTGTGCCGAGCGCTGCATGCGCTCCGCGTTGGCCTCGGGCCGGAACGACCAGATCGAGCCGTCCTCGTGGACGTAGGCCTTGAGGCCCTCGAAGATCTCCTGGGCGTAGTGCAGCACCGCTGTCGCGGGATCGAGCATCAGCGGACCGTAGGGCACGACGCGGGCATCGGCCCAGCCGGTGTCGGGCGTCCACTCGGCCAGGAACATGTGGTCGGTGAAGTGGTTGCCGAAACCGGGGTTGTCGAGGATGGCCTCGCGCTGCTCGTCGGTCTTCGCCGCGGGGTTCGGCTCGAACCTGCTCGCGAAATGGTTGGAAGTCATAGTAATCACGGTAGTCCTATTTCGGGTCAAAGGTAAGCGGTCATTAACCGACCGCTACGCCCTCGGCCACACGTGAAGCTATGGCCCCTCCCACCTCCTCCGTGCTGCGCGGTGCCGCGCCTCGTTCGGCGATGTCGGCCTCGACCGCGGAGCTGATGCGGGCCGCCGCCTCCGGCAGGCCGAGGTGCTCGAGCAGGAGGGCGCCGGACAGGATCGCGGCCGTCGGGTCGGCCTTGTGCTGACCCGCGATGTCGGGGGCCGAGCCGTGGACCGGCTCGAACATGCTGGGGGCCGTACGGTCGGGGTTGACGTTGCCGCTGGCGGCCAGGCCGATGCCTCCGGTGATCGCCGCGGCGAGGTCCGTGAGGATGTCGCCGAAGAGGTTGTCGGTGACGATGACGTCGAACCGCGCCGGATCCGTGACGAGGAAGATCGTCGCGGCGTCGACATGGAGGTAGTCGACCGCGACGTCCGGGAACTCGGCCGCGACGGCGTCGACCGTGCGCGTCCAGAGGTGACCGGCGTGCACGAGCACGTTGTTCTTGTGGACGAGCGTCAGCTTCTTGCGCGGACGGGCCTGAGCGCGGGCGAAGGCGTCGCGGACGACGCGCTCGACGCCGTAGGCGGTGTTGATGCTGACCTCGGTCGCGAGCTCATGGGGCGTGCCGACGCGGATCGCACCGCCGTTGCCGACGTAGGGGCCTTCGGTGCCCTCGCGGACGACGACGAAGTCGATCGCACCGGGATCGGCGAGCGGTGTGGCAACGCCAGGGAAGAGCTTGGACGGGCGCAGGTTGACGTAGTGGTCGAGGGCGAACCGCAGCTTGAGGAGCAGGCCGCGCTCGAGGACGCCGGAGGGCACGCTCGGGTCACCGACGGCGCCGAGCAGGATCGCATCATGGCCCCGGATCTCCTCCAGGACCGAGTCGGGCAGGGTCTCCCCCGTGGCGTGCCAGCGCTTGGCACCGAGGTCGTACTCGGTGCTGCTGAACGAGGCGTCGTGATCGGCGGCGACGAGGTTGAGGACCTGGAGCGCCTGTGCGGTCACTTCGGGTCCGATGCCGTCTCCGGGCACCACTGCGAGGGAAAACGAGCGAGTCATGAGCGTCATTCTAGGCAGGCAAGTCTCAGGATATGAAACCTGCGTCTTGGTATGTGGTCAGTTGTCGTCGGGTCGTTCGGACGACTCGAGCTCGGGGGTCGAGGCCTCGTCGCGCAGGTGCGCGGGGCCCCACTCCATCAGTCGGGGTTCCATGGCGATCTCCTTCGGTGTCGGACGTGGTGCGGGTCCGGTGCGGGTCCGCCGTTCCACCAGACACGTGTCCGGAGATCATCCGAGGAGAGTACGAAAAGTGTGCGATCAGATCGTGATCAAGCACCCCTGCGGCGGAACGGCGGGCCAACGCCGAAACTCCGCGGCAGGGTGTAGCCCTAAGAGGCCCTGCCGCGGCAAGCGATTACTACGAGCTGCTTCCGCATGGTGGAGCCAGTCTAGACACGCGCACGCCGTCCTGTCCGGCAAACGTGGGGCGCGTCTCAGGGCCCGAGACGAGACGCGCGTGCTCTGTCAGCGGATCGTGACAGACTGGCCAGGTGAGTGCCCCCGCTGAAGTCCCCGCGCTCGTCTCGAGCACTCTCGACCTGTCCCGCCAGCGCGGGTTCATCACGTCGATCCGCAACGAGACCGGTCGCCTGCTGGCGTCTCTGGCCGCCTCACGCACTGGGACGCTCGCCGAGCTGGGCACCGGCTGCGGCGTCGGGTCGGCCTGGCTCTCCAGCGGCGCGCCCAAGGATGCCCGCGTCGTCAGCGCCGAGCTCGATCCAGCTCTGGCCGGCGACGTGCAGAAGATCTTCGCCGACATCGACAACGTCGACGTCATCGCCGGTGACTGGTCGAGCCTCGAGCAGTACGCCCCGTTCTCCCTGCTGTTCGTCGACGTCCGTGAGGTCATGCAGGACATCGACGTCATCGCCGACCTGCTGGAGCCGGGTGGCATCGCCGTCCTCGACGACTTCGTGCCGTCGGCGTTCTGGCCGCCGATCGTCGAGGGTCGCGTCGACACCGTGCGCGAGCAGTGGCTCACCGACGAGCGCTTCGCCGCGGTCGAGATGCTGATCGACGTCGACGCCTCGTTGATCATCGCGACCCGGCGCTAGCTACCGATAGCCCGCGCGGTGCGCCCCGGGAGGGCGTGCGCCGGACGGTGCCGGCTCGGGCTCCGGTGGAGCCGGTGGCGGTTCCTCGCGGTTGCCCAGCGCGCTGTGCCGGATGCCGTACATCAGGTAGACCAGCAGACCGAGGACCATCCAGACGGCGAAGTAGCCCCAGGTCGACCACGTGAGGTTGAGCGACAGCCAGATGGTGGCGAGAAGCGACAGGATCGGCACGAGCGGCACGAACGGCACGCGGAAGCCACGCTCGAGGTCGGGCTGTGACCGGCGCAGCCTGATGACTCCGACGGCGCAGAACGCGAAGGCGAACATCGTGCCGAGCACCAGCAGGTCGGCCAGCTTGGCCGCAGCGGGCGCGAGGGCGAGCGCTGCGGCGGCGATCCCCGCGACAGCGGCGGCCCTGGACGGCGACGACCCCACACCCACACGAGCCAGGCTGCGGGGCAGCAGCCCGTCACGGCCCATCGCGAACAGCACCCGGCTCTGGGCGATGAGCACCACCAGGACGACGGTCGTCAGCCCGAACATGGCGCCGACGTTGATCACGTTGGCGCTCCACCCGGACCCCACCGAGCGCAGCGCGTCGGACACCGGTGCGCCAGTGTTGAGCTCGCCGTATGGGCGTACGCCGACCAGCACCGCAGCCATCGCGACGTAGAGGGCGGTCACGATGCCGATCGACGCCAGCATCGCCCGAGGAACCGATCGGCGGGGGTTGCGGGCGTCTTCTGCGGCGGTGGCGATGAGGTCGAAGCCGATGAACGCGAACACGATGATGCCGGCGGCCGTGAAGATGCCGGTCACGCCGAACGCGTCGCCGGATCCACCGAGCAGGCTCTGCAGGACGGTGCCGCGGTCGTCGGCGCCGGCTTTCACGGCCGGCACGAACGGCGTGTAGTTCGCCGAGTCGACGTGGCGGGCACCGACGACGATGACCACGATGACGGCCGTGAGCTTGGCCGCCACGATCGTGGCCAGGACCCGGCCGGAGAGCTTGGAGCCGACCATCACCAACAAGGCCAGCACGATCACGACGATCGCGGCGATCCAGCCGGTGCCCTTGTCCACCGACGAGTGCTCCGAGACGAACGCCGGAACCGTGACGTCGAAGCCCTGCAGCGTCGAGTCGAAGTAGGCCGCCCAGACCCGCGAGACGACGGCGGCAGCCACCACGAGCTCGAGCACCAGCGCCCAGCCGACGACCCAGGCCCAGAGCTCACCGAACGCGACGTAGGCGAACGTGTAGACGCTTCCGGCCGTCGGCAGGATCGAGGACAGCTCGGCGTACGAGAGGGCGGCCAGCAGGCACACCACGGCAGCGATCAGGAACGACACGATCACGGCGGGGCCGGCCATCGTCGCCGCCTGCTTGCCCGCGAGCGAGAAGATGCCGCCGCCGATCATCACCCCCAGTGCCAGGACGATGAGCAGCCCCGTGCCGAACACCGCGGGCAGCCGGTGACGGGCGTTGCTGATCCGCAGCATCGCCAGCTCGGGCGGGAGCCGACGTGCCCTGCCGATCGGAGCATCGGCCATGCACGTACACCCCCCAGGCCTCCTGGCCACCCGATCGGGCGACCGCACTGCGAGAAACGTACCGGCGCACGGGTGACATGTCAGCCGACCGACGCGTCTGCAGGCGTGAAACCAGTCGCATCGGCAGCCGATCTCACGGACGTCAAGCCAACCGCCGCCGATTGGGACAAGATGGGGACCACCACGTCCATGGCACCGTTGACGTGGCACGACCGACAGCGGAAGGAGGGCCATGACCAGGATCTACCTCGTCGCCGGCGCGATCGCGACGGCGATCTATCTCCTCGGCCCGACCACCGCGATGTACGACGCGATCGGCGCCTCCTGCGTCGTCGCGATCCTCCTCGGCATCCGGCTCAACCGGCCGGCCAAGCCGCTGCCGTGGTACCTCATGGCGGCCGGACAGGCCGCTTGGGTCGCCGGCGACCTGTTCTACGACCTGCCCGACCTGATCCACACCGACCCACCGGCCTCCGACCTGGCCTACCTGACCGCGTACCCGTTGCTCATCATCGGTCTGGCGCTCCTGGTGCACAGCCGGCGGCCCACGCGCGACACCCCCGGCCTGATCGACAGCGCGATCGTCATGCTCGGTCTCGGGCTCTTGTCGTGGGTGCTCGTCGCGGACCCGATCGTCGACGACACGAGCATCTCGTGGCTCGACCGCGCCATCGCCGCGGCCTATCCGGCGGGCGACATCCTGCTCCTCGCGCTCGTCGTGCGCCTGGTGTCCGTCCCGGGATCGAGGTCGCCCGCGTTCAGGCTGCTGGTCGCCGCGCTGATCCCGCTGATCGTCGCCGACACGGTGTTCGCGATGGAGGCCGGGACGTCGTACGCCACCATGCTCGACGTGCTGTGGCTCAGCTCCTACCTCCTGTGGGGTGCCGCGGCCCTCCACCCGACGATGGCGCAGCTCTCGACGCCGTCAGGCGTGCGCACGGCGCCGTTCACCGCCCAACGGCTGGTGGCACTCGGTGCCGCGGTGCTCGTCGCCCCGGTGCTGCTGGTCGCGCAGCTCACGGACGGCCTGCACGTCGACACCTGGACCATCGTGCTCGGCGCGAGCATCCTGTCGATACTCGTCGTGGCGCGCATGGCGTTCAACATCGAGGAGATCCGGTCGACCGCGCGGCAGCGTGACCAGCTGCGCGCCGACCTGTTCCACGAGGCGTCCCATGACGCGCTCACGGGGATGGCCAACGGCCCCTACATGCGCCAGCAGATCGGCGCTGCGCTGCGACGTGGCCGCCGCGACGGCAGCTCGGTCGGACTGCTCGTCGTCGACGTGGACGAGTTCGACCAGGTCAACGACCGCTTCGGGCACGGCATCGGCGACCTCGTGCTGCGGGCTGTGGCCCAGCGGCTGCGCGGCCTCGTCCGCGACGTCGACGTCGTCGGGCGTCTCGGCGGTGACCAGTTCGTCATCCTGCTCGACTCGGTCGCCTCCGACCACGACGCGATGATCCTCGCGGCCCACCTGTTGCCGACGATCAACCAGCCGGTGGACGTGGCGGGGCGGTTGATCCCCGTCACCGCGAGCATCGGCGCCACCACGAGCATGGACGGCGGCACCGAGCCCGATCAGCTGCTGCACGAGGCCAATGTCGCGATCAGGCGGGCGAAGATCTCGGGCCGCGGGCGCATCGAGGTGTTCGACAACCGGCTGCGCTCGGAGCTGGAGGAGCGCACCGCGATCGAGACCGACCTGTGCGCCGCACTCACCGGCGGGCGGATCTCGCTGCACTACCAGCCCGTTGTCGCGGTGCACACCGAGATCGTCGAGGGATACGAGGCGCAGCTGCGTTGGGACCACCCCGAACGCGGCCTGCTCGGCCCCGAGGCGTTCCTGCCGATCGCTGCCACGTCGGACCTGATCTGCGAGCTCGACCGCTGGACGATCCGCGAGGCCACTCGCGAGCTCGCCGAGCTGACGGCAGCCGATCCCGAGCGGTTCGCCGACCTCACCATCTCGGTCAGCATCTCCGGACGTACGCTCGCCTCCCCCACGCTCATCGAGGACGTCGTGGACGCGCTCAACGCCTCACGGCTCGCGCCACACCGCCTGACGATCGGCATCACCGAGATGGCTCTGGTCGACGTGCCCAACGCGATGCTGCCGTTGAGCGCGTTGCGCCATGCGGGGGTGTTCGTCAGCATCGACGACTTCGGCACCGGCCGGACGCCGGTCGGTCAGATCCAGCACCTGCCCGCTGACGCCATCAAGATCCACTCGACGCTGATCAACTCCGAGGAACCCGGGGCTCGCGACCTGCTGGCGCTGCTGGTCAACGCGTCGCACGGCTCCGGCCTGCTCGTGGTGGCCGAGGGCGTCGAGGACGTCGGACAGCTCATCGACCTCCGGCTGCTCGAGTGCGACTCGGCGCAGGGCCTCTACTCGGCGTCGCCGGATCCGACCGACGACCCCGTGATCGTGCACCCTTCGGTGCGGGGCGCTCCACGACTGCGCATCGTCCCGGACCAGTGAGGCCGGCCGGAGCCGTCTGACGGCTGCCGGGCCTGCGTGAGCGGGAGGAAGAACTGCACGATCGGGCCGATCGTCAGGGCATACAGCACCGTGCCGACGCCCACGGTGCCGCCGAGGACGAAGCCGATCGCCAGGACGCTGACCTCGATGACGGTCCGCCAGAACCGCACGCTGCGTCCCGTGCGTCGCACGAGGCCCAGCCAGAGTCCGTCACGCGGACCGGGACCCAGCTGGGCACCGATGTAGATGGCGCCGGCGAGGCCGTTGCCGACCACGCCACCGACGAGCAGGGCGCCGCGCAGCCATGGGTTGTCGGGCTGGTCGATGACGGCGATGCCGGCATCGGCCGCGAGCCCGATCACGATGACGTTGAAGACCGTGCCGATCCCCGGCATCTGGCGCAGCGGGATCCACAGCAGGAGCACGACGGCTCCCACGAGGATGACGACCTGCCCGAAGGTCAGCGGCAGGTGGTCCGCCAGTCCTTCGTGGAAGACGTCCCACGGGTCCAGACCCAGGGTCGACTCGACCATCATCGCCATCGTGAAGCCGTACAGGAACAGTCCGATGAGCAGACGGGCGAGGCGGTTGGTCATGTCGACCATCACACCAGACTCCGATACGGGCTGCGTAGGTCGACCTCCTCTCGATGACTGCGTGGTGGCGGCCGCACCCCGTAGCCGTCGCCGCGAAGCGTACGGACGAGCTCGACGACCACCGCGGCGAACGCGAGGACGAGGACAGTGACGAGGATGATCTGGTTCATGCTCTCAGCCTGATCCCAATTGGCATGGAATTACATAGCCAATTGTGAAACAGTGGCCCTGTGACGTCGACACTCTCTGCTCAAGCTCTGGCCCGACTGCTCGGACCCAAGGACTTCGCCGGCCCGGCCTACCGGGAGATCGCGGACCGCATCCGGCTGCTCGCGATCGACGGCCGCATCGTCGACGGCAGTCGCCTCCCGTCCGAGCGCGAGCTCGCAACCGCGATGAGCTTGAGCCGGACGACCACCAGCCGCGCGTACGCCGAGCTGCGGGACTCCGGACTGCTGCGCTCCCGCCAAGGGTCGGGCAGCGTGGTTCACCTGCCGATGGCGGCCTCCAGCACCAGCAGCCTGATCATGACCCCTGACGACGCCGACACGATCGCGCTGACCTACTCGGCCCCGGTCGGCCCTCCCGGTCTGGGCCGGGCCTTCGAGTCAGCCGCTGAGAAGCTGCCGGGTCTGCTCTCGACGACCGGTTACCTCCCGGACGGCCTCCCCGCCCTGCGCGAGATCCTCGCGCAGCGCTACACCGACGGAGGCCTGCCGACCGACCCCGACCAGATCATCGTGACGGCCGGCGCGATGGGCGCCGTGTCGCTCCTGGGTCGCACCCTCCTCGATCCGGGCCAACGGGTCGTCGTCGAGGGGCTCAGCTACCCGCACGCCCACGAGTCCTTCGCGGCTGCCGGCGGCCGGTTGACCCCACTGCCCGTGGGCACCACCCCCTGGGACCCGACTGCGCTGCGGTCCGCACTCGACGGAGCGCCACATCGCGCGACCTACATCGTGCCCGACTTCCACAACCCCACCGCGGCCGTCATGAGTGACGACGAACGGGGCGCCTGGGCGTACGAGCTGCGACGCCACGACGTCGTGCCGGTCGTCGACGAGTCCCTCCGGGAGATGAACCTCGACGGAGTGGAACTGCCCCCGGTGTTCGCGACCTACAACCCTCGCGCCTTGCTGATCGGGTCGTCCTCGAAGTCGTACTGGGGTGGCCTCCGGGTGGGGTGGATCCGAGCACCGAAAGCCGCCGTGATGCCGATCGTCCAGGCTCGCATGATGGACGATCTGGGCTCGTCGGCCTTCGACCAGCTCGTGTTCGCAGAGCTCCTCGCGGAGGGCGGCCAGACCGCAGCAGCCGGCCGGGCCCGGCTCCGCGCAGCGCGAGACCACCTGCTCGCCGAGCTCGCCCGGGAGCTGCCCGACGTCAAGGCCCCGTGCCCGGCGGGCGGGTTGAGCCTCTGGGTCACGCTCCCGGACCGCATGTCGTCCCGGCTCACGACTGCGGCAAGCCGCCACGGGCTGCTGCTGACGCCCGGCCCGCGCTTCTTCACCCACGCCGGCGCCGCAGGCGAGCGACACCTGCGACTGCCGTACACGCAGTCGCACGAGACGCTGTCGGAGGCGGTGCGGAGGTTGCGCCTCGCCTACGACGACGTGGTCAGCGACACCACGACTGCCTCGCGGCGCGAGCGAAGCGACACGCTCGAGCTCATCGCCTGATCAGCGGCCGTCGACGTCGATGACGACCATCTCGGTGTCGTCCGGCGTGCCCGGGTGGCGCGCCGAGTTGCCCGGGTAGTTGTTGTCGTTGGCGATCATGAGCCGGCCGTGCGAGAGCGGCACCAACGTCTCGACCGACTGGAAGCCGAACGAGAACGACGCTCCGGTCCCCCATCCGCCACCGTCGCTGATCCCCGCACCGTCGGAGATCTTGAGGAGGTCCACGACCAGCGACTTCGCAAGCGGGCGAGCCGTGTCGTGCCTGCTGAGCTTGACCTCGTACACCCGCTTGGTCACTGCGGCCGGGCCGTCGAAGTTGTCGCGCTCGAGCACCAGGAGCACGCCCGGCCGGATCATCTGGGCGTCGGCGGCGGAGTTGGCGTCGACGTCGACGTGATAGGTCCAGGTCCTTCCCGTGTAGTGGCCGGTCCGGGTGTCGAACTCCGAGATGACGCGTCGCCGCTTGTCCGCGTCGTTGAGCAGCGCGCTCTCCACGATCGGATAGAGGAAACGCCCGTCCTTGGACTCCGCCATGGCCTCGAACCCGCCGCTGCGCTGGACGTTGGGCTGCGCGTCGCCGAGCTCGGGGTTCTGCGGCGACATGCCGAGCGGGAACGGCACCGGTGCCGACAGCAACCGGCCGCGCGAGTCGGCGTGCAGCAGGAACGGGCCGAACTCGTCCCCGATCCAGAACGAGCCGTCACGGCCGCGCTGCACCGACTCGATGTCGAAGTCATCGCCGGTGAGCTGCCGCGCGCCGGTCTCGTTGATGATCGGGAAGTCGATCGTGTGCCGCGGGTCGGACAGCGTGATGTGGCGCACCACCTCGATCGTGCCCGCACCGCCCGCGGCGGTCTTCCAGTGCGGCTTGACCAGATAGAGCCGCAGCAGGAAGTCCGCCGAGTTGCCCTTGGCGCCGAACCCGTTGTCCGGCTGCGCCCAGAACGTGCCGTCGCGGTTGTCGATGGCTGCCGAGAACCCTGGAATCACCTGACCGGGGAACGGACCCTGTCGGCCGTTGGCCGGCGTGGCCAGGGCTCCGGACGGCGGCCCGGGCTCGATGTCGTCGGCAGACAGGAGCGCCCTGGCCAGGAGCCTGGGACTGCCGGGATCGCCCGGTGCGTGGTGGCGAGCGGAGGCGGCTGCCGGCGACACCGCTGCGGCCGCGAGCAACACTGCGGCGCCTCCCGTGACGACGCGTCGGGCGGGGACGTGCAAACGACGATTCATGTCTGGCTCCTGATCCGAGATGACCCGATGGTGGGCTCAGGTCGATGCAAGGCGAGACAGGTGACGCCAGGCCGGCGCGGAGGCGAACGCTCGGCGATGAGCCGCTGAACTGCGCCGTGGGACGACGAAGGGGCGCCACCGCCGAAGCGGTGACGCCCCTCTCGGGTCGTTGCCGGCTAGCGCGCGGCCTGGCCGTCGACGTAGTCGGCGTCCTGCTGCTTCCACGAGAAGTGCGAGCGCAGGACCTTGCCGGTCGCCTCGATCGAGTGGCCGGCCTCCTTCTCGCGCAGCGCGAGGAACTCCGGCGCGCCGGCGTCCTGGTCGGCGATGAAGCGCGACGCGAACGTGCCGTCCTGGATCTCCGAGAGCACGTCCTTCATGCGCTCCTTGACGGAGGCGTCGATGATGCGCGGGCCGGAGACGTAGTCGCCGTACTCGGCGGTGTCGGAGATCGACCAGCGCTGCTTGGCGATGCCGCCCTCCCACATGAGGTCGACGATGAGCTTGAGCTCGTGCAGCACCTCGAAGTAGGCGATCTCGGGCTGGTAGCCCGCCTCGGTCAGCGTCTCGAAGCCGGCCTGGACGAGGTGCGAGACACCGCCGCAGAGGACAGCCTGCTCGCCGAACAGGTCGGTCTCGGTCTCCTCGGTGAACGTCGTCTTGATGACGCCGGCCCGGGTGCCGCCGATCGCCTTGGCGTACGACAGCGCGAGGTCCCACGCCTTGCCGGTCGCGTCCTGCTCGACACCGATGATGTCGGGGATGCCGCGGCCTGCGACGAACTCGCGGCGCACGGTGTGACCTGGCGCCTTGGGCGCGACGAGCGTGACGTCGACACCGGCCGGCGGCTTGATGTAGCCGAAGCGGATGTTGAAGCCGTGACCGAAGACGAGGGCGTCGCCGTCGACCAGGTTGGGCTCGATCGAGTCGGCGTAGACGTGACGCTGGACCTGGTCGGGCGTGAGGATGACGATGACGTCAGCCTCTTCGACGGCCTCGGCGACACCAAGGACTCGGAGGCCCTGCTCCTCGGCCTTGGCCCGGCTCTTGGAGCCCTCGAGGAGCCCCACCCGGACGTCGACGCCGGAGTCGCGCAGGTTGAGCGCGTGCGCGTGCCCCTGGCTGCCGTAGCCGATGACCGCCACATGGCGGCCCTGGATGATGCTCAGATCTGCGTCGTCGTCGTAAAACAGTTCAGCCACGGGGTACTTCTCCTTGAAGTGTTCAGCCTGCTTGCGTGCCGGGAACGGCGCGAAGTGTGCGGTCGGTGATGGAACGGGATCCGCGGCCGATGGCCACGCGCCCCGATTGGGCGATCTCGCGGATGCCGAACGGCTCGAGGACGTTCAACATCGCGGTGAGCTTGCCGGCGTCGCCGGTCGCCTCGATCGTCACGGCGTCGGTGGCAACGTCGACCACCTTAGCCCTGAACAGCTGGACGGTCTCGAGCACCTGTCCCCTGGTCTGGGCGTCCGTCTTGACCTTGATCAGCATGAGCTCGCGCTCCACGGCGCTGTGCGAGTCGAGCTCGACGATCTTGAGGACGTTGACGAGCTTGTTGAGCTGCTTGGTGACCTGCTCGAGGGGCAGCTCGTCGACGTTCACGACGATCGTCATGCGGGAGATCTCGGGGATCTCGGTCGGCCCGACCGCGAGCGAGTCGATGTTGAACCCGCGCCGCATGAACAGGCTCGAGACGCGCGCGAGGACGCCGGGGGTGTTTTCCACGAGAACCGACAGTGTGTGTGAAGTCATCAGAGGTCCTCGTCATCCCAGTCGGGGGCCAGGTCGCGGGCGATCTGGATGGCGTCGTTGCTCGTGCCGGCGTGGACCATGGGCCACACCATCGCGTCGCGCTCGACGACGAAGTCGATCACGACGGGTCGGTCCGTGATGGCCATGGCCTTCTCGATCGTGGCGTCGACGTCCTCCTCGCTCTCGCAGCGCAGGCCGACGCAGCCGTAGGCCTCCGCGAGCTTGAGGAAGTCGGGGATGCGACGCGCGCCGATCGACTCGGGGCCGGTGTTGAGGTCGGTGTTGGAGTAACGACCTTCATAGAGCAGGGTCTGCCACTGGCGCACCATGCCGAGCGAGGAGTTGTTGATGACGGCGACCTTGATCGGGATGTTCTCGATCGCGCAGGTCGCGAGCTCCTGGTTGGTCATCTGGAAGCAGCCGTCGCCGTCGATCGCCCAGACGACCGAGCCGGGCAGCCCGACCTGGGCGCCCATGGCGGCCGGAACGGCGTAGCCCATCGTGCCGGCGCCGCCGGAGTTGAGCCACTGGCGCGGACGCTCGAAGTCGACGTAGTGCGCGGCCCACATCTGGTGCTGGCCGACACCTGCCGTGTAGGTCGCCTCAGGCCCGGCGATCGCGTTGATGCGCTCGATCACGGTCTGCGGCGCGAGGCCGGTCTCGGGCTTGTCGTAGCCGACCGGGTAGCGGGCCTTGATGCCGAGCATCTGGGCCTTCCACGCGGCGTAGTCGCCCTCGATGCCGTCCTCGGACGCCTGCTTCTGCAGCGTCGAGATCAGGTCGGCGATGACCTCACGGCAGTCGCCCACGATCGGGACGTCAGCCGTGCGGTTCTTGGAGATCTCCGCAGGGTCGATGTCGGCGTGGATGATCTTGGCGAGCGGCGCGAACGACGCGAGCTGGCCGGTCACCCGGTCGTCGAACCGGGCGCCCAGCGAGATGAGCAGGTCGCTCTTCTGCAGAGCGGCGACCGCTGCGACCGTGCCGTGCATGCCCGGCATGCCGAGGTGCAGCTCGTGGGAGTCGGGGAACGCTCCGCGCGCCATCAGCGTCGTGACGACCGGGATCTGGGTCATCTCGGCGAGCACCTTGAGCTCGGCTGACGCATCGGCCTTGATGACGCCGCCGCCGACGTAGAGCACGGGGCGCTCGGCCGCCGCGATCAGGCGAGCAGCCTCGCGGACCTGCTTGCCATGCGGGCGCGTGGTGGGGCGGTAGCCGGGGAGCGCGAGCTCGGTCGGCCACGTGAACGTCGTGGTCGCCTGCAGCGCGTCCTTGGCGATGTCGACGAGCACCGGCCCGGGACGTCCGGTGCCGGCGATGTGGAACGCCTCGGCGATGACCAGCGGGATCTCGGCGGGGTCCGTGACGAGGAAGCTGTGCTTGGTGATCGGCATCGTGATGCCGCGGATGTCGGCCTCCTGGAAGGCGTCCGAGCCGATCGAGCCGCTCGGCACCTGGCCCGTGATCGCGACGATCGGGACCGAGTCCATGTGGGCATCGGCGATCGCGGTGACGAGGTTGGTCGCGCCGGGGCCGGACGTGGCCATGCAGACACCGACCTTGCCGGTGACCATGGCATAGCCCTGCGCCGCGTGGCCAGCGCCCTGCTCGTGCCGGACGAGGATGTGCCGGATCTTCTCGGAGTCGAAGAGAGGGTCGTACGCGGGCAGGATCGCGCCGCCCGGGATGCCGAAGATCGTGTCGACCCCGGCGTGCTCCAGCGCCCGCACGAGGCTCTGGGCCCCCGTGAGCTGCTCGGTCATGATGTCGTCCTTCTGTTTCGGTCCATCGTATGTCGTTGAGTGACCCGGCTGTTCGCATAAAAAAATCCCTCGGCCGTGAGGCATTCGAGGGAGACGCGGGGCCGGATCAGGCCATCGCGTCAGCGGTGTACTACGAGAATCTCTGCATGCACGCGTTCAGTCTCGTCCTCCACGCGGCAGTGGTCAAGTGGTGAGACAGTACGTACCAGTATGTGGACCTCGGCCGGACAACTCTCGGTGACGAAATGCGAATGTGTCTGACGGAGGCGCGTGGGGCTGGCACGATGTTGGCCCTGACGATCCGCTCGACCGACGCGGACGCCCACCGAAGGACATCACATGAAGAAGTCACTCACCGCCGTCGCCATCGTGGCGGCACTCTCGCTCACCGCCTGTGGCGGCGGGGACGATCGCCCCAGCAAGGAGGACCTGTCGAAGACGCTGTCCGACAAGGACAAGGGAGCCGGGCTGACCAAGAAGCAGGCCGACTGCGTCGCCGAGGCGATGCTCGACTCCAAGATCTCCGACAAGGGCCTGAAGGCGATCGCCGACGGCGACAAGGACTTCAAGCCGAGCGCCGCCGACAAGAAGGCCCAGACGAAGGTCACCGAAGACATCACGAAGTGCGTCACCCCGTAACTGGCTGACGCGTCGATCGGCCCGGTGGAGCTCGGCTTCGCCGGGCCGACGTACGTCCGGGGTCAGCTCGCGTCGAGGAACTCGGCGAGCTTCTGCGCGATCAGCGCGTAGCCGGTGTCCGACGGGTGGATGTGGTCGAACGCCATGAGGCCGGCGCGTTGCTCGCTGCCGTACTCCCCGAACAACGGCTCGAGGTCGAACACGGCGATGTCCGGATCCGTCGCCGCGATGCGGGCGTACATCTCCTCGTACTGCTCCCACGTCACGTCGCCGCCGGCCGGCCGGTCGTAGTAGGGCATCAGCACGATCGACGGGTCGGTGTCGACGTGCGAGCGGATCGTCGCGATGATCTCGCGGAGCCTGGCCTCGGTGTCCGCTGCCGGGACCCCGATCGCGAAGTCGTTGGACCCGATCGGCAGCACGACGAGGTCCGGGTGGATGCCCGACAACGACGTCGCCCACGCATCGTGCGGCGCGACGTAGTCGAGCGCCCGGCGCGCACTGGCGCCGCCCTCCCAGACCCGCACGCCGCGCTCCAGGTCGCCGTTGTAGATCATGACGCCCTCGACGATGGCCGGGTTGCCGCCACCTCCCCCGGCCCCGCGCATGACGACCTCGTGGGGGCCGGCCGGGAGCCCGGAGATGCGCTCGACGTAACCGCCCCGGGTCGTCGCCCGGCCGCCGGTCTCGACGCGCTTCTCGGGGCCGCCGTCGACCGAGTACGTGAAGGCGCCGGCGCTCCCCGTCCAGCCGGAGTAGAGGATGTCGACGTCCGTGAACGTGTCCTTGAGCGTGATGGTCTGGGTCGAGCCGAACAGCGCGAGAGTCTGGAGGCCGAGGCCCTGCTCGAACACGCCGGCACCATTGACGTACGAGATCGGGTTGTCCGGGAACTGGCCCCAGTTGAACGGGTCGAGATAGCCGAAACCGCCCGGCACGCCCGCCGGTTGGTGCACCCCGCGCAGGTCGTCGCGGAACACGCTGATCCACCGCTTCTGGATGCTGGTGGCCCGGGCGCCGTCCGCGAGTGAGTCGCTGGGCCCGACGAAGATGTCGAGGGGCTCCTCGTCCACCCGGCCGAGCGCGGCGTGGAACGTGGTGAGGGCACGGGCGATCTTGCTCGGCGACTGAGGCCCCGGGATCGCACGCCGAGCGCTCCGTCGCGTGCTCGTCGCGTAGCCGTCCTTCGCGCCGGTGACCTCGGCCGTGATCAGGGAGCCCTTGTCGGCGTCGGTGAGCGTGTACGTCGCTGCGGTCGCGCCCGGGATCGCGACATCGTCACGCAGCCAGCGATACGTCAGCTGGACCGGGCTCGGCCCCCAGGTGCCGGGCGCCACGGTCAGCGTCTCCCCCGGCGCGTTGGTCCCCGAGACGACCGGCGTGGCCGACTGCAGTGAGGCGCGCGCGACCACCGCGGTCGGGTTGCTGGTCCGGGAGTCCGGGTTGAATCCCGGCTTCGACCCGGTGACCGTGACGGTGAGCCGGTGGTCGACATCCGCGGCCACCAGGTCGTACGTGGACGCGTCGGCGTCGGCGATCGGCGTGCCGGAGCGGCGCCACTGGTAGGTCAGCGAGACACCTGGCCCCCAGGAACCCGCCGCCGCCGTGAGGCGGCCACCGACCTCGGCCTCGCCACCGATGGTCGGGGTGGGGGTCGGGCTCAGCGTGCCACCGGTGACGAGCGCCGTCTGGTCGCTGGTCAAGGAGACCGGCGCCCAGCCAAGCTTGCTGCCGGTGACCCGCACCGCCAGACGAGCCCCGGCGTCGGCGTTGGTCACCGTGCGGGTGCATGCCGTGGCGCCGCTGATCGCCTCGCCGCCGCGCAACCACTGACAGGCGAACGTCACTCCGGCGTCCCAGGTGCCGGTCACCGTCGCCAGGGTCGAGCTCACGACCGGTGAGCCCTGGATCCGGGGCTTCTCGGTGCGCTGCAGAGCGACCTCGACCGTCCGCCACGGGGTCGTGAACAACACGTTGGCGGCCGACACGTCGGTGGCCGGCGGTGCCACGACCCTGAGCTTCGACGACGACACCAAGGTGGCGCTGATCGCGAACGTCCCCGTGCTGTCGGTCCGCCCGGACACCTTCGAGATGACGCCGTCCCTGGAGATCTCGAGGTCGACGGGACGCGCTCCAGCCGTGCGCAGCCGGCCGTCGACCACGACCGGTTGCCCGGCGACGGGCGGCCGTGGGGTCAGGCGTGGCTGCGCCGCGACCACGAGCTGCGTCGAGATGACCCGCGGCGTGGACGCCGTGGATGCCACGGCGACGCGCAGGTGGTTCTGCCCCAGGGTCGACGAGTACGTCGTGGAGTACCTGCCGGTCGACGACGTGTGCATCAGACGCGTGTAGACCCACCCCGTGCCGAGGTTGCGCTGCAGCACGACGTTGGTGCCGGTCGGCACGTGCGTCACCCGGCCCGAGACCGTGACGGGACTCCCGTACACCGGCGACACGGACGACACCGAGATCGACACCGCCGGCGTCACGGCAGCGGCCGGCGACGCGAGGGCGGTCGCCGCCAACAGGACGACGACGAGGAGTCGCAGGGATCGCATCGGGGTCATTTCTGGGAGTGTGTTCAGACCTGCGGCGAGCCTATGTCGTACGTATGCTCAAGTCCTGCGTTCGCAGAATTTCCCGTCCGATGACCTGTGCCGGCTCAGCCCTGTGGGCTCGGGGTGAGGAAGGCCGCGAGCCGGTCCGCGATCAGTGCGTAGCCCGTGTCCGACGGGTGGAGCATGTCCGACGACATGAGGCCCGCACGCTGCGCGCTCCCGTACGCGCCGAACAGCGGTGCCAGGTCGAAGACCGCGATCTTGGGGTCGGTCGACGCGATGCGGGCGTACATCTCCTCGTACGCGGCCCACGTGCCGGTGCCGGAGGTCGGACGCTCGTAGTAGGGCATCAGGACGATCGACGGATCCGTGTCGACCCGGGCCCGGATGGTCGCGATGATCTCGCGGATCTTGACCTCGGTGTCCTTCGCCGGTGTGCCGAGGGCGAAGTCGTTGGACCCGATCGGCAGCACGACCAGGTCGGGGTGCACCTCCTTGAGCGACTCGGCCCAGCGGTCGCCGGGTGCGACGTAGTTCGCTGCGGCGAGGCCGCTGGCCCCGCCCTCCCAGACCCGGACGCCGCTGCTGCGGTCACCGTTGTAGAGCATGACGCCCTCGACGATCGCGGGGCTGCCGCCGCCCGTCCCGCGCATCACGACCTGGTGCACACCGGGCGCGAGCCCGGAGACCTTCTCGACGTACCCGCCGCGGCTGGTCGGCTTGGCGCCGGTGTAGACCCGGACCTCGGGACCGCCGTCGACCGAGTACGTGAACGTCCCGGCCGTGCCGGTCAGCCCGGCGTAGACGATGTCCAGGTCGGTCAGCTCGGCCTTGACCGTGATCGTCTGGGTCGAGTTGAACAGCGCGAGCGTCTGCCGGCCGAGCCCCTGCTCGAAGGCGCCGACACCCGACACGTACGAGATCGGGTTGTCGGGGAACTTGCCCCAGTTCAGCGGGTCGAGGTAGCCGAACCCGCCCTTGACCCCGACCGGCTGGTGCACCCCGCGCAGGTCGTCGCGCAGGACGCTGATCCACCGCTTCTGGATGCTGGTGGCCCGGGCGCCGTCGGCCAGCGAGTCACTGGGGCCCACGAAGACGTCGACGGGTTGCCGGTCCACATCGGCGAAGGCAGCGCGGAACGTCTCGAGGGCGCGAGTGACCTTGCTCGCCGACTGCGCACCGGTCACCGCGAGCTGCGCGCTCGTACGGGACTGGCTCGCGTAGCCGGCACGGGCGCCGGTCACGGTCAGGCACATCAAGGACCCGACGTCGGCAGCGACCACGGTGTGCTGGACCGAGGTCTCGCCGGTTAACGCGGTCCCGTCACGCAGCCACTGGTAAGCCACCGTCACGCCGTTGTCCCAGTCGCCGGGCACCGCGGTGAGGACGTCGCCGATGGCCGTCGTGCCAGTGACCGTCGGGGTCGGCGTGCTCACCTGCGTGCCCTCGGCAACCGCCTGCGTCTCGGTGCTCGTCCTGGCCGTCGTCGGGAAGCCGGCCTTCGTGCCCGTGACGCGGACCGAGATCGCGCTGCCACGATCCGCGGCCGTGAGGTCGTACGCGGTGCCGGTCGCGTCTTGAGCCGCCACCCCGTCGCGCAGCCACTGGAACGCGAGCTGGACCCCGTCAGGAGACCAGGTGCCGGAATCTGCGGTCAACGTCCGGCCCACCTCTGCCGTACCGGTGATCGTGGGCGTGGCGGGCGTGATGATCGGCGCGGGAGTCACTGCCTCCGACAGCGCCGACGTGGTCGTCACGCTGGCGTAGCCGGGCTTGCTGCCCATCACCTGCACCGACAGCCGCCTGCCGGTGTCATCGGTCCCAGGCGTGTACGTCGACGAGGTCGCACCGCTCACCGCCACCGAGTCCTGGGCCGTCGTCCCGGCCAACCACTGGTAGCTGAGCTGTACGCCCGCGGGTGCCCACGTGCCCGGCTCCGCAGTGAGCGTCGCATCCACCTGTGGGGTCCCGCTGACCGACGGCGTCGGCGTGGCCGTCAACGTTCCCGGGACCACCACCGCAGACGGCGCCGACGTCGCGGAGACGCTCGGGTAGCCGGTCTTGCTGCCGGTCACCCGCACCGAGACCCGCTTGCCGAGATCACCGGCCCCAGGCGTGTACGTCGTCGCCGTCGCGCCGCTCACCGCCACCGAGTCGGTCAGCCACTGGTAACCGAACGTCAGCCCGGCGGGTGCCCACGTGCCGGAGGCCGCGGTCAGCGTCGAGTCGACGACCGGACTGCCCTCGATCGAGACCTGGCCCGGCGTGATGGTCGCTGCCGCGACGACGGTCGCCGTCATGCTGGAGCTCCTCACGAGGCTCGTGTAGCCGGACTTGCTGCCCGTCACCTCGACCACCAGTCGCTTGCCCACGTCGGCAGCCCGCACGACGTACGTGGTCGTGGTTCCCCCGGTCGCCACCAGGCTCTTGCTGGTCGTGCCGCTCAGCCAGCGGTAGGTCAGCGTGGCGTCGGTCGGCGACCAGACACCGGGTCGGACGGTGAGGGTGAGGCCGGCCTGTGGCGTGCCCGTGATCGAGGGCGGGGTCGAGCTCGAGACGGCAGCAACGGGCCTCGCGCTGGACGGTGCGACGGTGCCGGCCAGCACGACAGCCATCAGCCCGATCAGGAGCCCGAATTGCCTCGAATGGCGCACTTGACCGGCATGCATGTGTTGGCTCCGTAAGCCCCCACGTCGAACGTACGCGCGAAGTGAAGCGTGAAAGCCGGTCTGTCGAAGACTGAGGACTTAGGTCCCCCCGGGTGTGGCCCTAAGGGGTCAGAGCAGGGGCAGCGCGTCGTCGTCCGAGGCCACCCGGCCGGTCGCGATCCTGATCCAGTCGAGCCTGTCACCGACCTCCGGCTCACGCGTGGTGACCTCGACGTACGCACTGATCAGCGCGTCGGAGACCGCCGCGACCGGCTGCTCGAGCAAAGGCGGTGCAGCGACGCCGGGCACCGACCGCGCGAGGTCGTCGCCGTGCACCACGAGCTCGAGGACCCGCGTGAGGATGAAGTCCTCGCGGGTGATCGCGCCGAGCGGGCCGCGTACGACCTCCGCCTTGAGCGAGTCCAGCGCGCGGAAGCCGAGCCGTGCGCAGTTGTCGATGCCGGCGAGGACGTCGCCGGCGAACGAGCGGGCCAGCTGCTTGGTGCCGTCGGCGATGTCGCGCGCCGAGGTCCCGTAGTTGGAGATGTACTCGTGGATCGTCCGCGGCTCGGCACGAGGTGCCGGGCCCAACACCGGGAAGTCGAGGAACGAGCGACCGATGTGCGTGATGAGCTCGTGCACGTTCCACGCCTCGAGGACGCTCTGCTCCTGGGCGTGCTGCAGCACCCCTGAGGTCTCGATCCACCCGCGGAGCGCGGCCCACTGCGACCGCAGCAGCTCCTCGTTGGTCACCACGGCGAGGGCTCGTAGTCCTTCAGGAAGACGCCATGGATGTCCTCGCCGGCCTCACCGCGGATGATCGGGTCGTAGACGCGCGCGGCCCCGTCGACGAGGTCGAGAGGTGCCTTGAAGCCCTCCTCGGCGAGCCGCACCTTGGTCGGGTGCGGGCGCTCGTCAGTGATCCACCCGGTGTCGACGGCGGTCATGAGGATGCCGTCCTGCTCGAGCATCTCCCCGGCGCTGGTGCGGGTCAGCATGTTGAGCGCCGCCTTGGCCATGTTGGTGTGCGGGTGGCCCGGGCCCTTGTAGCGGCGGCTGAACTGGCCCTCCATCGCCGACACGTTCACGACGTACGTACGACGCGCTTCGGATGCCGCCATCGACGGCCGCAGGCGACTGACGAGGATGAACGGCGCCGTCGTGTTGCAGAGCTGCACCTCGAGGAGCTCGAGGGCGTCGACCTCGTGCACCCGCTGCGTCCAGCTGTTGACGTCGACCGTGTCGGGGACGAGGCCACCGGCATCGATCCGGGCGAGGTCGGCCGATCCCGCCGACAGCGCCATCGAGGTCAGCTCCTCGGCCGTGTGCGCGTCGCCGGCCAGCACGGGGTGCGCGGACACCGATCCCACGAGGGCGGCCGGGTGGGCATCGCTGGTGTGCCCGAACGTGAGCAGCTCCGGCAGCGGCCCCTCGGGCAGCGGCGCCGACTCGGCCTCGGCCAGCGGCGCGTACGCCCCAGGGGTCCGGCGCACGGTCTGTGCGGCGTTGTTGATGAGGATGTCGAGCGGCCCCTGCTCCGCCACCGAGTCAGCGAGCCCGACGACCTGGGCGGGGTCGCGCAGGTCGATGCCGACGATGCGGAGCCGGTCGATCCAGTCCGCGCTGTCCGGCATGGCCGTGAAGCGGCGGACCGCGTCGTGCGGGAACCGGGTCGTGATCGTCGTGTGCGCACCGTCGCGGAGCAGGCGCAGGGCGATGTACATGCCGATCTTGGCCCGACCACCGGTCAGCAGCGCCCGCTTGCCCGTCAGGTCGGTCCGGGCGTCGCGCTTGGACCGGTTGAGGGCGGCGCAGTCCGGGCACAGCTGGTGGTAGAACGCGTCGACGACGGTGTACTTCTGCTTGCAGATGTAGCAGGGGCGAGCCACGAGCAGCGTGCCCGCCGTGGCGCCGGCCGCGTTGGAGACGAGTGGCAGGCCCTCGGTCTCGTCGTCGATGCGGCGTGGCGAGCCGGTGGCCGTCGCCGCCACGACGGCGCGGTCGGCAGCGGCCACCTGGGCGCGCTTGTCGAGCCGGCGGTGCTTCTTGACGTTCTTGTAGAACTTCCCGCACGCCCGGCGCAGCGCGACGTAGTCGGGGTCGTCCTCGTCGAGCCGCTCGGCCGCGGCCAGCACCTGGAGCGCGACCGCCAGCTCGTCAGGGTCGATGTCGGTCATCTAGCCACAGACTGCCCCGTCAGCGGCGGAGCTGACGAGCTTGCGGTACTTGGCCAGGACGCCCTTGGTGTACTTGGGCGGCAGCGGCTCCCAGCCGACCTTGCGAGCCTCGAGCTCGTCGTGGTCGACCTCGATCTCGAGCGTCCGGTTGGCCATGTCGAGCACGATCGGGTCGCCGTCGCGCACGAACGCGATGGGTCCGCCGTCGACCGCCTCGGGGGCGACGTGGCCGACGCAGAGGCCGGTGGTGCCACCGGAGAACCGCCCGTCGGTCAGCAGCAGGACGTCCTTGCCGAGTCCCGCGCCCTTGATCGCACCGGTGATCGCCAGCATCTCGCGCATGCCCGGGCCGCCCTTGGGGCCCTCGTAACGGATCACGACGACGTCGTTGGCGACGATCGTGCCGTCCTCGAGCGCGTCCATGGCCTTGCGCTCGCCGTCGAAGACCCGTGCGGTGCCGCGGAACACGTCGGAGTCGAACCCGGCGCTCTTGACGACCGCGCCGTCGGGCGCGAGGGAGCCCTTGAGGATCGTGAGGCCGCCGGTCTTGTGGATCGGCTTGTCGAGCGTACGGATGACGTCTCCGTCGAGCTTCTCGGTGATGCCGGCGAGGTTCTCGGCCATCGTCCTGCCGGTCACGGTCATGACGTCGCCGTGCATGAGGCCCGCGTCGAGGAGCGCCTTCATGATGACCGCGGTGCCGCCGGCCTTGTCGACGTCGTTCATGACGTAGCGGCCGAACGGCTTGAGGTCGCCCAGGTGCGGGACCTTGTCGCCGATGCGGTTGAAGTCGTCGAGCGTCAACGGCACCTCGGCCTCGCGGGCGATCGCGAGCAGGTGGAGGACGGCGTTGGTCGACCCGCCGAGCGCCATGACGACGGTGATGGCGTTCTCGAACGCCTCCTTGGTCATGATCTGTCGCGCGGTGATGCCCTTGCGGAGCAGCTCGACGACGGCTTCGCCCGACTTGTGCGCGAAGTCGTCGCGACGGTTGTCGATCGCCGGCGGGGCGGCCGAGCCGGGCAGGCTCATGCCGAGCGCCTCGGCGGCGGTCGCCATGGTGTTGGCCGTGAACATGCCACCGCAGGCGCCCTCGCCGGGACAGATCGCGCGCTCGATCTTGTCGACCTCCTCGCGGGTGATGAGGCCCTTGATGCAGGCGCCCACCGCCTCGAACGCGTCGATGATCGTGACGTCCTTGCCGTCGACGTTGCCCGGCATGATCGAGCCGGCGTAGAGGAACACGCTCGACAGGTCGAGGCGGGCCGCGGCCATCAGCATGCCCGGCAGGCTCTTGTCGCAGCCGGCGAGCAGCACCGAGCCGTCGAGGCGCTCGGCCATCATGACGGTCTCGACCGAGTCGGCGATGACCTCACGGCTCACGAGCGAGAAGTGCATGCCCTCGTGGCCCATCGAGATGCCGTCGGAGACGGAGATCGTGCCGAACTCGAGCGGGTATCCCCCGCCCGCGTGCACGCCGACCTTGACCGCCTTGGCGAGCCGGTCGAGCGACAGGTTGCAGGGGGTGATCTCGTTCCAGCTGGACGCCACGCCGATCTGGGGCTTCTCCCAGTCCTCGTCGCCCATGCCGACGGCACGGAGCATGCCGCGGGAGGCAGTGGCCTCGAGGCCATCGGTGACGGTGCGGCTGCGGGGCTTGATGTCGATCTGGTTCTCGGAGGCCATGCCCCAAGATTACGGCGCGCCCCGACCGGGTCGTCCGCGGTGTCCACCTAGAACAACGGCACGAAGATCAACGCGAGGGCCCAGCTGACGAAGCTGCCCACCAGCACGTACTCGGCCCGCAGCCCGTCGGTGCGGTCACGCGAGATCTCGGGAAAGCGCAGGATGCCCTTGGCCGCGACCACGACGGCGATCGCGGCGAGGTTGCCGCTGAGCGCGCAGGCCAGCACGAACCAGCGTTCGAGCGGCCCGAGGACGCGGCCGCCGCGCAGCTCGTCGCCCTGTGCGAGCACCCGTGGTCCGGTGGACAGCAGCACGCGGCGTACGACGATGTTGGCGGCGGTCGCCAGGAAGAGCACCACGCCCACGCCGAGAGCTGCCCGGTCGAGCGGCACGCCGTCGAGCCGCGGGATCGGGAGGTCGGCGTACCAGTCCTGCAGCGGTGCGTCGCCGAAGTCGAGCGCGCCGGATGCCATGACGAGGACCAGGCTCAGGGCGCCGAGCAGCACGACGCCGGCCGAGGAGTCGTGAGCGGCGGCGTCGACCCACACGACCACCACGATGCCGATGACGAGCGCCAACCAGAGCGTGTGCCACTCCGCACCGAGCAGCAGCGGTCCGGCGACGGCGACCACGAAGCCTGTGGGGATCTTCCAGCGGCGTACGAGGTCAGCCATGCCGACCGCGGCGAGCAGCACCGCCAGGGCGGTCACGGCTGCACCTGGCCGATCGACTCGAGCAGCGCGCCGATGCCGGCCCGGTGCCGCTGCGACACCGCTGACGTCGAGATGCCCTCGTCGTCGGCGATCTGGGACAGGGACTTGCCGTGCAGCTCGGCGAGCGCGATGCGGCGCTGGCGGCCGTCGAAGTCGCTGACCAGCTCGTCGCGCACCAGTAGGTAGGAGTTCACGATGTCGCCCCCCTCCGATCGTTCGCGCTTGAGCCAGGTCCGTAGCCCCGGGAGCTGGCGGCCCTTGGCCTTGGCGGTGTCGATCGCGTCGCGGGCCAACCACCAGGCCTGTCCGTCCTGGGTCAGACCATAGTTGGACGTGCCGACGATCTCGAGGTCGCCGACCCCGATGCCGAACCGGCAGTCCATCGACTCCGGCAGCGCGAGGCGCACCAGCACGGTCGCGTAGAGCGCGTCGTGCAGGTCGTCGTAGACCCCTTGCAGCTCGTCGCCGATCGTCGGCTCGAGCGGCTGCGACGCGGGCAGCAGCGCGTTGACGACGGCCAGGGCGGAGAGCAGACTCTGCTGCGCCTCGGCCCGTGACGGTTGCTCACGCGACCCCACGAGGTCGCCGATGACGGCGAAGCGTGGTGAAGCGATCTGGTTCATTTCTCCATATTGAAGGTATTTACTTCAAAAGGCAAGAGTGAAGCGCTGCCCTTCATCGCCTAGGCTGAGATCCATGACCATCACCTTCGTCACCTGCTCGTGGGCCCGGAGTCTTGACGCCGACCTGCCGCTCCTGCTCGAGGCCGCCCACCAGCGCGGGATCGACGCCGAGATCACGGAGTGGGACGACCCGGAGGTCGACTGGCAGACGTACGACGCCGTGGTCGTCCGCTCGTGCTGGGACTACACGACCCGGCGCGACGAGTTCCTGGCCTGGGCGGCGTCGGTGCCCCGCCTGCACAACCGCCACGACGTGCTGGAGTGGAACACCGACAAGGTCTACCTCCGCCAGATCGAGGCTGCCGGCGTGCCGATCATCGAGACGCGGTGGAACGTCGCAGACGGTGACGAGCTCGGCGACCACGCCGAGTGGGTCGTCAAGCCGACCGTCTCGGCCGGGTCGAAGGACACCGCGCGGTGGGAGTCCCCCGCCGACGTCTACGCCCACAGCGCGGCGCTTGTCGCCGCCGGGCGTACCTCGATGACGCAGCCCTACATCTCCTCCGTCGACGACGAGGGTGAGACCGCGATGCTGTTCTTCGGCGGCGAGTTCTCGCACGCCATCCGCAAGGGGCCGATCCTCGCCCGCGGCGAGGGCATCCGCCAGGACCGCGACGGCCGCGGCGAGAACGCGGTGCGCACGCCGACCCCCGCGCAGCACGAGGTCGCCCGGGCTGCCCTCGCCGCGATCGACCACGTGCTCGGACGGCCCGCCGACCTCCTGTACGCCCGCGTCGACCTGGTCACCGGCGACGACGGATCACCGCTGGTCATCGAGCTCGAGCTGGCGGAGCCCTACCTGTTCCTCGTGCTGGCCGACGGGGGCGCCGGCCGGCTCGTGGACGCCGTGGCGGCGCGGATCTGACGATTCGATTGCGGGGCCTGCGTACGCCGTGGACAATCAGCGCTTGTGAAGCCACCCACGGCCGCCTTCGTCCGCTATTACGACGTCGAGAGCGCCGACGGCACCCGGCTGAGGGCGTGGACGAATGATGCCGATGGGCCGACGGTCTTCCTGTCGAATGGCCTCGGCACCAACCCGCACGCCTGGCCGGCCCTGCTGCGGCCCGACTGCGGCCTCCACGTCGTGTCGTGGAACCACCGGGGCGTCGGCGGGTCCGAGCGGCCAGCCGACGGACGGGTCGACCTCGACGCGTTCGTCGAGGACGCGTTGGCGGTCATGGATCATGCGGGCATCGACTCGGCCGTCGTCGCCTCGTGGTCCGCGGGCGTCACGATCGCGTTCGAGCTCGCGGGGCGCCACCCCGAACGGGTCAAGGGGATCCTTGCCGTCGCCGGGGTGCCCGGCAACACGTTCGCGACGATGCTGGCTCCCCTGCGCATGCCTCCGGCGGTCTCCAAGCAGCTGATGGTCGGCCTCGCGCGTACGGCATGGGTGTCGGGACGCGCATTGGCACCGCTGACCCGGCGGATCCCCTGGACCAACGCGACGGCCAACATGCTCCGCCTGACGCGGCTCATCAACCCGGCGGCCGACACCGCGGAGCTGCGGACGCTCATGCAGGAGTTCTGCACGACGCATCCGTCCTGGTACGCCAAGCTCGCCCTCGGGGTGTCGGAGCACCAGCGCGTCTCGCTGTCCAGGATCGACGTGCCGGTGACCTTCATCGCCGGCAAGTGGGACATGCTCACCGGCGCCCGCGACATGCTCTCGGCGTCGGAACGCGTCGCCGGGTCCCGGTTCCTCGAGTTCGACGCGACGCACTTCATCCCGCTCGAGTTCCCCGACCTCGTCCTCGAGGAGCTCAAGGACCTGGTCGACCGCACCGCCTGACCCCGAGTTTTGGGACAAACATCGTCACATCCGGAAGGAAAGTGCCGAGGAAAGTCCCAAAACTGGCGGGTCAGGTGAGCTTTTCGAGGATCAGCTCGCGTACGCGGCCGGCGTCGGCCTGGCCCCGCATCTCCTTCATGACGGCACCGATGAGCGCACCCGCAGCGGCCTGCTTGCCGTCGCGGATCTTCTGCGCGGCATCGGGGTCGCCGGCGATCGCCCGGTCGACGGCCTCGCCGAGCGCACCGTCGTCGGAGACCACCTCGAGCTGCCGCCCGACGATGACCTCCTCTGGCGTGCCCTCACCGGCGATGACGCCGTCGAACACCGAGCGGGCCAGCTTGTCGTTGATCCGGCCGGCGTCGATCAGTTTCTGGATCTCGGCGACCTGCAGCGGCGTGATGCCCAGCGAGTCGAGATCTGCACCCTGCTCGTTGGCTCGTCGAGCCATTTCGCCGAGCCACCACTTGCGGGCCGCCTGCGGCGTGGCACCGGCCTCGATCGTGTCGGCGACGAGCTGGAGTGCACCGGCGCCGATCGTGTCGCGCATCTCGAGGTCGCTGAAGCCCCAGTCTGCCTGCAGGCGCGCGCGGCGTACGGCCGGCGGCTCGGGCAGCGTCGCGCGCAGCTCCTCGACCCACTCCCGCGACGGCGACACCGGCGCGAGGTCGGGCTCGGGGAAGTAGCGGTAGTCGTCGGCGTCGGACTTCTCGCGCCCTGAGGACGTCGTGCCGGTGTCCTCGTGGAAGTGCCGCGTCTCCTGCAGCACCGAGCCACCCTCGTCGAGGATTCCGGCGTGCCGAGAGATCTCGTAGCGGACCGCACGCTCGACGGACCGGAACGAGTTGACGTTCTTGGTCTCCGAGCGGGTGCCGAGGGTGGTCGAGCCCTTGGGCTTGAGCGAGAGGTTGACGTCGGCCCGCAGCGAGCCCTGGTCCATGCGTACGTCCGAGACGCCCAGCCCGCCGATCAGGTCGCGCACGTACGAGACGTACGCCCGGGCGACCGCGGCAGCCTTGTCGCCGGGCACCTCGATCGTGCGGGTCACGATCTCGATGAGCGGGATGCCGGCGCGGTTGTAGTCGACCAGCGAGAAGTCGGCACCGTGGATGCGACCCGTCGAGCCGCCCACGTGCAGCGACTTGCCGGTGTCCTCCTCCATGTGGGCTCGCTCGATGTCGATCCGGTAGGTCTCGCCGTCGACCTCGACGTCGACGTGCCCGTCGAACGCGATGGGCTCGTCGTACTGCGACGTCTGGAAGTTCTTGGGCATGTCCGGGTAGAAGTAGTTCTTGCGCGCGAACCGGCACCACTCGGCGATCTCGCAGTTGAGCGCGAGGCCGATGCGGATCGCGGACTCGATCGCCTTGGCGTTGACGACCGGCAGCGCACCGGGCAGTGCGAGGCAGACCGGGCAGACCTGCGTGTTGGGCTCGGCGCCGAACTCGGTCGGGCAGCCGCAGAACATCTTGGTCGCGGTGTTGAGCTCGATGTGGATCTCGAGGCCCATGACCGGGTCGAAGCGGGTCAGTGCCTCGTCGACGGGTACGAGAGTCTCAGTGGTCATCGCGCAACCTCCAGATCGGGTGCCTGGGCCAGCATCGGGCCGCCCCATTGGTCCTCGAGCAGCTTCTCGAGCGCAGCGCCGGCGTTGTAGAGCCGGTCGTCAGCCTGCTGCGGGGCGAGGAACTGCAGACCGACCGGCAGGCCGTCCTCCTCGGCGAGCCCGACGGGCAGTGACAGGCCGGGGATCCCGGCGAGGTTGGCCGGGATCGTGGCGACGTCCTGCAGGTACATCGACAGCGGGTCGTCGAGCTTGGCGCCCAGCTGCCAGGCCGTCGTCGGCGAGGTCGGCGAGACCAGCACGTCGACCTGCTCGAACGCCGATGCGAAGTCGCGGGCGAGCAGCGTACGGACCTTCTGCGCCGAGCCGTAGTAGGCGTCGTAGTAGCCGCTCGACAGCGCGTAGGTGCCGACGATGATGCGGCGCTTGACCTCGTCGCCGAAGCCCGCGTCGCGGCTCGACGCCATGACCTGCTCGGCGCTGGGGTCGTCGGCGCCGGCCGGCGGCACGCGTACGCCGTAGCGCATCGCGTCGAAGCGGGCGAGGTTGCTGCTCGCCTCGCTCGGCATGACGAGGTAGTAGGCCGCGAGGGCGTACTCGAGGCTCGGCAGGGAGACCTCGACGACCTCGGCGCCGGCGGACGTCAGCAGCTCGACGGCCTCGTGGAACCGCGCACTGACTCCGGCCTGGAATCCTTCGCCGCCGAGCTCTTTGACGATGCCGATCTTGAGGCCCTTGACGTCGGCGCGGCGGGCGGCCGAGACGACGAGCGGCGCCGGGGCGTCGATGCTGGTGGAGTCCATGGGGTCGTGCCCGCCCATGAGCTCGTGCAGCAGTGCGGCGTCGAGGACCGTACGCGTGACGGGTCCGGCCTGGTCGAGGCTGCTCGCCAGGGCGACAAGGCCGTAGCGGCTGACGCCGCCGTAGGTCGGCTTGACACCCACCGTGCCGGTCAGCGCGCCGGGCTGGCGGATCGAGCCGCCGGTGTCGGTGCCGATCGCGAGCGCGGCCTCGAACGCGGCGACCGCAGCGGCCGAGCCGCCACCGGAGCCACCCGGGATGCGGTCGCGGTCCCACGGGTTGCGGGTCGGCCCGTACGCCGAGTGCTCGGTCGAGGAGCCCATCGCGAACTCGTCCATGTTGGTCTTGCCGAGGATCGGCAGGCCGGCGGCCTTGATGCGCTGCGTGATCGTGGCGTCGTACGGCGGGATCCAGCCGTCGAGGATCTTGGAGCCGCACGTCGTCGGCATGCCCTTGGTGGCGACGATGTCCTTGACCGCGATCGGCACGCCGGCGAGACCGTGCAGGCCCTCGCCGGCGGCCCGGCGTGCGTCGATGTCGGCCGCCGTGGCGAGAGCGCCCTCGGCATCGACGTGCAGGAACGCGTGGACGTCACCGTCGACCGCGGCGATGCGGTCGAGCTGCGCCTGCGTGGCCTCGACGCTCGAGACCTCCTTGCGGGCGAGCTTGCCGGCCAGGTCGGCGGCGCTGAGCTTCGTCAGATCGGTCATGTCAGTCCTCCCCGAGGATCTTGGGGACGAGGAACCGCTGCTGCTCGGACGCCGGAGCGCCGGCGAGCGCCTCCTCGGGCGTCAGGCACGGCACGACGACGTCCTCGCGGAACACGTTGTTGACCGGGACCGGGTGGCTCATGGCCTCGACGTCGTCACCGGCAGCCTGCTGGACGACCGCGACGTGCTCGAGGATGGCCGGCAGCTCGGCGGCGAAGTGGTCGAGCTCGGCCTCACTGAGGTCGATGCGGGCGAGGCCGGCCAGATGGCTGACGTCGGCACGCGAAATACCCTTGGCGGGCTCAGACATACGGATCCTTGCGGGTGGAGTCGGGGGTACCGATCCATCCTAGTGACCGTGACGAGTCGCTCAGGAGCGGGAGCGTTCGATCAGGGCCTCGATGCCGTCGAGCATGACCTCGAGGTCGAAGCGGTACTCCGCGAACGGGTCGCCGCCCGGCTCGGGCTCGTCCGCGGCGCCCGACCAGGCGACGCGATGGAGCTGCGGGAAGCGGTCCTCCTCGACGACCTCCCGGAGGATCGCGGTGTAGTCGATCGGGTCGGCGCCACCGCCCTTGGCCTGTTGCGCGTCGTACGCCATGCGGGCATCGATCAGGGCATGCGAGGAGATCAGGCCGAGGATGCGCATCTTGTCGCCGTCGTCCAGGCCCGTGCCGTCCAGCGCCTCGAGCCCGACCTCCATCCAGCGCAGGGAGTTGGGGGCCAGCGGCGGCGTCGCCATCGGCATCTGGACGATCCAGATGTTGCGCGTGATGGCCTCGCGCTGCGCCATGGCCCAGCTGAGCAGCCGGCTGCGCCAGGTGTCCCCCTCGAGCTCGAACTCCATGACCCCGTCGGCGCTGGCGTTCCACATCAGCTGGAGCAGCTCGTCCTTGTTGGTGACGTAGCGGTAGAGGGACATCGTCGTGAATCCCACGGCCTTGGCGACGCGGGCCATCGAGACGGCGGCGAGCCCTTCGGCGTTGGCGATGTCGACCGCCGCGGCAACGATGGCGTCGACGTTGAGCCCCGGCTTGGGTCCTCGGCGGCCCACCTCGCGCCGTCCCCAGAGCAGCTCGAGGCTGGGCGGCAGGACGGTTCGGTCGTCGGACTCAGCCATGCCCACACCCTTCCAGATCAGCTCTTGCGGCTTTCAGTGTACGTCATATACAGTTCCGTGTATGACATACACAGTTACCGCCACCGGCCTTCGCAAGGCGTACGGCGACCACACGGTGCTCGACGGGATCGACCTAGCCGTGGAGACCGGATCCGTGTTCTCGCTGCTCGGACCCAACGGCGCCGGCAAGACGACCCTGGTCCGCATCCTCGCCACGTTGCTGGCGCCCGACTCCGGCACCGCGACGGTCGCCGGACACGACCTCGTGACCGATCCCTACGGGGTGCGTACGGTCATCAGCCTCACGGGCCAGTACGCCGCCGTCGACGAGGTGCTCACGGCCGAGGAGAACCTGCTCATGATGGCTCAGCTGAGGCATCTGCCCCGCAAGGTCGCCCGACGACGGGTCGAGGAGCTGCTCGTCGAGTTCGACCTCGTCGCCGCCCGCTCCCGCCGCGTCGGCACGTTCTCCGGCGGCATGACCCGGCGCCTGGACCTGGCGATCAGCATGATCGAGCGACCCGAGCTGCTGTTCCTCGACGAGCCGACCACGGGCCTCGACCCCCGCAGCCGCGAGCAGGTCTGGGGCACCGTCCGCCAGCTCGTCGACGACGGTGTCACGATCCTCCTGACGACGCAGTACCTCGAGGAGGCCGACCAGCTCGCCGACCGCATCGCGGTGCTCGACGGCGGGTCGATCGTCGCCGAGGGCACTGCCGCGGAGCTCAAGTCGACGATCGGCGGCGAGCTGCTGCGCATCGAGCTCGCCGACGCCGAGTCGTACGCCCGCGCGGTCGCCCGGCTCGACCCCGAACGTACGGACGACAGGCTGCTCAGCATCGAGGTGCCGACAGACGGCTCCCCCGGCGAGATCGTCGCGATGCTCGCCCGGCTCGAGCGCGAAGGGCTCGCCGCGCGCAAGGTCACGACGGTGCACCCGAGCCTCGACGACGTGTTCTTCTCCCTCACCGATCGGCCCGCCGCATGACCACCTCAACGACAAGGAACCACACCATGACGCTCTCCACCGCCGTCCTCGACTCCCGCGTCATGGTGACGCGCAGCGTCCGCCGGTCGTTCCGCGACCCCGAGGCGTTCTTCACGGCGCTGATGCTGCCCGTGATCCTGATGCTGCTGTTCGTGTACGTCTTCGGCGGCGCGATGAACACCGGCGGCGACTACGTCAACTACGTCGTGCCGGGCCTGCTGCTGCTGTGCGCCGGGTTCGGCGCCGGCACGACGTCGGTCAGCGTCGCGCAGGACATGAGCAACGGCATCGTCGACCGGTTCCGGTCGATGCCGATCCACGGCTCGTCGGTCATGGTCGGCCACATCGCAGCGAGCGTCGTCCGCAACCTCATCGCCACGGCGCTCGTGATCGGTGTCGCCCTGCTGGTCGGCTGGCGGCCCAACGCCTCACTGGTGGACTGGCTCGCCTCCATCGGCGTCGTGCTGCTGTTCATCCTCGCGATCTCGTGGCTCGCCGCGACGGCTGGGCTCCTGCTCGGCAGCCCCGAGGCGGCCAACGGGTTCTCGATGATCCTGATGTTCCTGCCGTACGTCAGCACGGCCTTCGTACCGGCCGACACGATGCCCTCGTGGATGCGGGGGTTCGCCGAGCACCAGCCGCTCACGCCGGTCATCGAGACGCTGCGGGGTCTCTGGATGGGCACGCCGATCGACGACCAGGCCTGGCTCGCGGCGGCGTGGTGCCTCGGCATCCTGGCCCTCTCGGTGCCGGCGGCAGGCTGGCTGTTCGGGCGGCGCACATCGAGATAATCGCGTTCTCTGACAGGATGGGGTCATGACCGAGCGCCTGACCCAGTTCCGCAACGGCCCCCACACCTTCGACGTCATCGACAGCGGCCCGCTGGACGGGACGCCCGTGGTCCTGCTCCACGGGTTTCCCCAGCGGGCCTCGGCGTGGAACGCGGTCGCCGAGCACCTGCACGCGCGCGGCCTCCGGACGTACGCACCCGACCAGCGCGGCTACTCCCCCGGCGCCAGGCCGAAGTCACGGTTCGCGTACGGCCTGGGCGCACTGACCTCGGACGTCATCGCCCTGATCGACGCGATCGGCGCGCCTCGCGTGCACCTCGTGGGCCATGACTGGGGCGCTGCGATCGCGTGGTCGGTGGCGGCGAACCACCCCGACCGGCTCGAGACGCTGACCGCCGCCTCGGTGGCCCACCCAGCTGCCTTCCTCCGGTCGATGGTGACCAGCAACCAGGCCCTGAAGTCGTACTACATGGCGCTGTTCCAGCTCCCGGTCCTGCCCGAGCGGATGCTGGCGAGCGGACGAGCCGACTCGATGCTGCGCGGCAGCGGCATGACCCGCGAGATGGTCGAGCGGTTCCACACCGAGATCGTCGGCCACGGCGCGCTGCGCGGCGGGCTCGGCTACTACCGCTCGATCGTCCGGGCGTCGGCGGGACGGATCGGCACCAAGGTCACGGTGCCCACGACGTACGTGTGGAGCGACGGCGACGTGGCACTCGGCCGCAAGGGCGCCGAGATCAACCACCGCTGGGTCACCGGCCCGTACGAGCTCAAGATCATCGAGGGCGCGACCCACTGGCTGCTCGACGAGCGACCGGCCGAGCTGGCCGACAGCATCATCAAGCGGGTGGGCATCTAGGCTCGTCGGCATGCCTCCGCAGAAACCTCAAGACGTCGGACCGTGGGACCTGCTCGCGTTCGTGTGCGAGCTCGCGATGATCGTCCTGCTCGTCGCGGCGGGCCACGGCATGGCGGGCGGCTGGAAGGGCTGGGCGCTGGGGGCGTTCCTCGCCTTCGTCGCGATCGGCATCTGGGCGCAATGGATGGCGCCGACGTCCGACAAGCGGCTGGTCAACCCGACCCGATTCATCGTGCAGGTCATGCTGTTCGTGACGGTCGCCCTCTACGCGGCCGCCGGCGGTCTCGTCTGGTGGGGCATCGGCTTCGCCATCGTGGCCATCACCGCGTTCGCGGCTCGCATCCGTTCGGACCCCTGAGCGTACGACTCAGAGCGGCAGCGACCGTACGCTCCGGAACCGTCGTTCGGTGCCGTCGAACGGGTCCGTGAGCTCGAGCTCGGCCGCGAGGAGCTGCAGCGGACGACTGAAGTCGTCGACCGCGATGTCGCGCACCGTCGGGTAGAGCGGGTCGTCGACGATCGGGATGCCCAGGCCGTGCAGGTGCAGGCGCAGCTGGTGGGTGCGGCCGGTGCGGGGCGTGAGCCGGTAGACGCCCTGGTCGCCGATCTGTGACTCCAGCTCGACCAGCGTCTCGGCGTTGACGGGTGCGTCCGGCACGACCTCGGCCTGCCACGTGCCGCGGCGCTTCGTGACGTGGTTGCTCACCACGACGGGGAGCTCGAGGTCCGGACGCACGGGTGCCAGGGCCCGGTACGTCTTGCGGACCGCACCCTCCTGGAACAGCGTCTGGTAGGCACCCCGCCACCGCCGCTCGGTGGCGAGCAGCAGGAGGCCCGACGTCACCCGGTCGAGCCGGTGCAACGGCGACAGCTCGGGCAGCCCGAGCTCGTCCCTGAGGCGTACGACGACGCTCTGCCGCACGTGCCGGCCGCGCGGGATCGACGACAGGAACGCCGGCTTGTCGACGACGACCAGCCGCTCGTCCCGGTGGATCACGTGGAGCTCACCGGGCACGTCGGCCTCGTCGGGCAGGTCGCGGTGGAACCACACGAACGTGTGCGGCGCGTACGCGTGCTCCTCCCGCACCGCCTCGCCGCTGTCGTAGACGAACCGCTCGTCCGCCAGCATCCCGGCGATGTCGACGCGTTCCGGCAACCGGTCGCGCAGCCACGCGCCCATCGTCGGCCACGGATCGGGCCGCGGGAGGCCACGGTCAGGCGTACGCACCCACGCAGCGCCGAGTCCGTGACGCGGCGGCAACGGTGAGCGTGGAGGCACCTCTCGATGCTACGGGGGCCGCGATCCGGTCAGGAATCAAGAAGCGCGGCACCCCGCGGCGAACCTACGCTCGCCGGGTACCCATCACAGAGAGGCAGCACCATGACGCAGACCCAGTCGTACGAAGGATTCACCGAGGAGGAGCGCGCGGCGATGAAGGAGCGCGCCGCCGAGCTCAAGAAGTCGTCACGCGGCGGGGCGGCGGCCAAGAAGGCCGCCGCCGACGACCAGGACGCGCTCGACAAGATCGCCGAGATGCCCGAGGCCGATCGCGTCATCGCCGAGAAGCTGTACGCCATCGTGCGTGACACGGCCCCCGACCTGGCGCCCAAGACCTGGTACGGCATGCCGGCGTGGGCGCGGGACGGCAAGGTCGTCGTGTTCTTCAAGCCCGCGGCGAAGTTCAAGGTCCGCTACGCCGAGGTCGGGTTCAACGAGTGGGCCCATCTCGATGACGGCGACATGTGGCCGACGGCGTACGCGGTGGTCGCGATGAACGCCACCATCGAGCAGAAGCTCACGGCGCTGGTCGAGAAGGCCGCCGGCTGACTGTCACACGTTCGGGCTCGCGTACGTCAAAGGTGCATTCGAGTCAGATTTCTGCGGGAGGCATCTCATGAGCACGACCCTTGACACACTCCGCCGCGAGTTCAGCGGTGACATCATCGAGCCCGGCGACACGGCGTACGAGCTGGCCAGCCGTACCGTGCTGGCACAGGGCACTCCGGCGTACGTGCTGAGGCCGGCGACCGTCGCCGACGTCCAGGCCGCCGTGTCGTTCGCCGGCGCCACCGGGCTCCCGGTGGCGGTGCGCGGCGGCGGCCACAGCTTCCCCGGCTTCGGGACCAACGCCGACGGGGTCGTCATCGACCTCGGGCGCCTCGCCGACGTGGAGGTCATCGACAAGGAGCGCCACGTCGTACGGATCGGCCCCGGTGCGACATGGGGGCAGGTCGCGGACACCTTGGCGCCGCACGGGTTGTCGATCTCGTCGGGCGACTCCCGGAGCGTCGGCGTCGGTGGGCTGACGCTGGGCGGCGGCATCGGCTGGAAGGTCAGGAAGTACGGGCTCGCGCTCGACAACGTGATCGCCGCAGAGGTCGTCATCGCGACGGGCGAGGTCATCCGTGCCAGCGCCGAGGAGGTCGACGAGCTGTTCTGGGCGATCCGCGGTGGTGGCGGCAACTTCGGCGTCGTGACCGCGCTGGAGTTCGCTACGCACGAGACCACCGACGTGTTCTTCGGCCGGATCGCGTTCCCCGCAGCCGAGGCTGCGACGGTCCTCCAGGGCTGGGCGGCGTACCTGCGCTCTGCTCCCGACGACCTCACCTCGACGGTCGAGCTCGCCAACCCGTTCGCCGGAGGACCCGAGGCGCCGGTCGTCGTGCGGGTCGTCTTCGACGGCGACGACCCGGCCGCGGCCGCTGCGGCGATCGACCCGATCCGCGGGCTCGGCACGGTGATCGAGGACGACGTGGCGCTGGTGCCGGTCGGCGCGACGCTCGAGGAGGGCATGGTCCCGCCGCCGGGCATCCGGATCGTGACCCGCAGCGGGTTCGTCGACGAGGCGTCCGTGCCGGACGTGCTCGGGATCCTTGCCGAGACGGGTGCCGTCGAGGGTTCCCCCGTCATCGCCATCCGCAGCGTCGGTGGTGCGGTGGCGCGGGTCGACGACGATGCCACGGCGTACGCGCACCGGCAGGCGGAGCTGATGTTCGCGACGACGATGGTGGGGCCTGAACCGGTCATCGCCGCCCGGCGACCCGGCTTCGACGCCACTTGGGCGAAGCTCGCTCCGCACGTCAGCGGTGCGTACGGCAACTTCCTGTCGTCAGCGTCCGAGGCTGATGTCGATGCGGTCTACCCGTCGGAGACGTACCGGCGGCTCCGGGCGGTCAAGCGGGAGTACGACCCCGGCAACCTGTTCGCCGGCAACCACAACATCCGCCCCTAGGCCCCGCTGAGCGTGACGAGTTGCAGGCTCGCCTGGGCGTGTCGCCTGCAGCTCGTCACGCTCACGGCTGGTCAGCGCGCGTGAGCGGTGAGGCAGTCGGGGTTGAAGACACGGGTGGTCGAGGGCGGATCGCTCGCCAGCCGCAGCGCGGAGGGAACCGGCCGGCGTACGAGCTCACCGCCGCAGTTGGGGCACACACCGCGGAGGACGTCGTCGGCGCAGTCGCGGCACCACGTGCACTCGTAGGTGCAGATCAGGACGTCGGTGGACAGCGGATCGAGGTCGCGATCGCAGCACTCGCAGTTGGGGCGGATCTCCAGCATGCGACCAGTATGGCTGGTCAGGCCGGCTCGGGCGGGCCGTTGGCGATGAGCTCCTCGAACCCCTCCTCGTCGAGGATCGGGACGCCGAGCTGCTCCGCCTTGTCGGCCTTGGACCCGGCATTCTCGCCCACCACGACGTAGTCGGTCTTCTTGGACACCGACCCCGACGCCTTGCCGCCGCGGGCGATGATCGCCTCCTTGACCGAGTCACGGGTGAACCGCTCGAGCGACCCGGTGACCACGATCGTGAGCCCCTCGAGGGTGCGCGGGATCGACGCGTCGCGCTCGTCCCGCATGCGTACGCCCGCCTCGCGCCACTGCCGGACGATGTTGGCGTGCCAGTCGACGGCGAACCACTCGACGACGGCCTCCGCGATCGTCGGGCCGACGCCGTCGACGGCCGAGATGGTCTGGACGGCGTCGTCAGCCCCCACGACCTCCTCGATCGCCTCCATCGAGGCGAAGTGCGTCGCCAGCGCGCGGGCCGCGGTCGGCCCGACGTGCCGGATCGACAAGGCGACGAGGACGCGCCACAGCGGTTGGGTCTTGGCCTTCTCGAGGTTGTCGAGCAGGGCAAGGCCGTTGGCACTCAGCACGCGTTCGCCGACACCGTCGGCGAGCTCGGCCTTCTTGGCGAGCCGGGTGTAGAGCGGGACCTGCAGCAGCTGGTCGGCGGTCAGCGAGAACAGCCCGCCCTCGTCGACCAGCACGCCGGCGTCGAGGAGTGCGGTCGCACCCTCCCAGCCGAACACCTCGATGTCGAACGCGCCGCGCCCGCCGACGTGGGTGAGCCGCTCGCGCAGCTGGGACGGGCACGAGCGGGTGTTGGGGCAGCGGATGTCCTTGTCGCCCTCGCGGCTGGGCGCCAACGGGGTGCCGCAGGACGGGCACTCCGTCGGCATGACGAACTCGCGCTCGCTGCCGTCGCGGAGCGCCACCACGGGCCCGACGATCTCGGGGATCACGTCACCGGCCTTGCGCAGCACGACCATGTCGCCGATCAGCACGCCCTTGCGCTTGACCTCGTGCTGGTTGTGCAGCGTCGCCATCTCGACAGTCGACCCGGCGACCCGGATGGGTTCCATGACGCCGTAGGGAGTGACCCGGCCGGTGCGGCCGACGTTGACCCGGATGTCGAGGAGCCGGGTGTTGACCTCCTCTGGCGGGTACTTCCAGGCGATAGCCCACCGCGGTGCCCGCGAGGTCGAGCCGAGCCGGCGCTGCAGGTCGACCTGGTCGACCTTGACCACGACGCCGTCGATCTCGTGGATGACGTCGTGGCGGTGCTCGCCGTAGTAGTCGATGAACTCCTCGACCGCCTTGAGGTCGGGCAGCACCTTCGCGCGATCGCTGGTCGGCAGGCCCCACGCCTTGAGCGCGTCGTAGGCCTCGCTCTGCCGCTTGGGCGTGAATCCTTCGCGATAGCCGAGACCGTGGCACACCATCGACAGCGGCCGGCTCGCCGTGACCGACGAGTCCTTCATGCGCAGCGTGCCCGCAGCGGCGTTGCGGGGGTTGGAGAACGGGGTCTTGCCGGACTCGGCCCACGCGGTGTTGAACTCCTCGAACTCCTTGGTCGGGAAGAACACCTCGCCGCGCACCTCGACATAGGCGGGGATCGGGTAGTCCTTGGTCGCCGTGAGCCGGTGCGGGATGGCCTTGATCGTGCGGACGTTGGCGGTGACGTCCTCGCCGACCCGGCCGTCGCCGCGGGTGACGCCACGGGTCAGCACGCCGTCCTCGTACGTCAGGGAGATCGCCAGCCCGTCGACCTTGAGCTCGCAGAGGAACTCGGCGTTGTCGACGCCCTCGCGGAGGATGCGGGCGTGCCAGCTCTCGAGCTCCTCGATCGAGAACGCGTTGTCGAGGCTGTAGAGGCGTTCGCGGTGCTCGTAGGCCTCGAACGTCGACGAGATCATGCCGCCGACCTGCTGCGTCGGCGAGTCGGGCGTGCGGAGCTCGGGCAGCTGCTCCTCGAGACCCTCGAGCTCGCGGATCAGCTGGTCGTAGTCGTAGTCGGAGATGACCGGTGCGTCGTCGCGGTGATAGCGCTGCCGATGCTCCTCGATCGTCTCGGCGAGCTCCTTGTGCCGCTGCCTCAGGTCGTCGTCGGTCGCCATGGCTCGACTTTATCGCCGCGGGGGGACACTCGGCGCGGCGGAGAGGCTGTCGCCTAGGCTCACCGCATGAGATTCGTGGTGCTCCTGATCGTGGTGTCGACGGTGGCGGTCTTCGTGCTCCAACGGTTCATCGTGCGGCTCGCGACGAAGGCCCGCACGACCGAGCGCGTCCTGGCCGACGGCAAGCCCACGACGGCCGTCGTGCTCGACACGTACGACACCGGCTCCCGGGTCAACACCATCTATGTCATGGTCCGTCTGACCTTGCGGATCGAGGACGCCGAGGGCGTGCCGGGGTTCGAGACCACGACCGTCGCGCCGATCAGCCCGGTCAAGCTGCCGGACTTCGCGATCGGCCGCACCATCAAGGTGCGCGTCGACCCCGCGACCAAGGACGTCGCGATGGACCAGCCCCAACGCTGATCAGCCGGCCGCGACGCGCTGCGCCAGCACCAAGGCCTGTCGGGCCCATGCGGGCGAGGCGCCGGCCAGGCCGCAGGTCGGCGTGACGACAAGCCGTGCGGCGTACGCCTCCTCGTCGAACCCGAAGCGGCCGAAGAACGCCGCGATGCGGGTGACCAGCGCCTTGTCGGTGACACCAGCCGTGTCGGTGGAGGGGACCACGCCGAGCCACAGGTCGACGCCCTGCTCGAACGACTCCGCCCAGATGTCGTCGGGCCGGGCGAGCGACAGGTCGGACGAGATCGCCGTGAAGCCCGCGCCTGTGAGCAGCTCGACTGGTACGTCCGGCGCGCACGAGTGCACGACGGGGCGTGCCCCGGCGCCGGAGATCGCCTCGGTGACGAGGCGCAGCAGGGCGTCGGCCTCCGGCGGGTGGACGCTGCGGTGACGCGAGAACCCGCTGGCGGTCGGTATGCCGCCGGTGAGCACCGGGACGATCGACGGCTCGTCGACCTGCACCACGAGCTCGGCCTGCGGGAAGCGGCGACGCGCGTCGGCGACGTGCGCGCGGAGGCCCTCGGCGAGTGACTCGGCGATCTCTCGCCGGGCACCGTGGTCGGCGAGCATCTTGTCGCCTCGCGGTCGCTCGACGGACGCCGCGAGGGTCAACGGGCCGGTGACCTGGAGCTTGAGCAGACCTTCGTGCGTACCGGCGAGCTCCTCGGCGACGTCGAGGTCCTGCGCCAGCAGCGATCGCGCCCGGCGCTGGTCGGCGCCCTCCCCCACGCCGACGCGCCAGCCGTCAGGCTGCAGGTCGGCCTCGAGGCCCTCGAGCACGGCGAGCGTACGACCGATCATCCCGGCGTGCACGCCTCGCGCAGGGAGCTCCGGCACGTAGGGGAAGTCGCCGACCTCGCCCATGACGAGGCGGAGCGACTCGGCGAAGTCGGTGCCCGGCATCGAGCCGATGCCGGTGGCGATGCTCATGTGGTTCCTTCGTCTGATGGTGGAGCGGTGAGTAGGTCGCCTGTCGCGCGTGGCGGCGGTGGGCTGGTTGGCTGTACGGGCCCCGGATGGGCGACCAGGTCACCGCCCCAGGCGAGGATTGACGACTAACCCACCGCCACGCGGGCGGTACGACTGATGGTGGCCGAGCCGACGACGCGAGTGCCGTCGTAGATGACGCAGGCCTGGCCCGGGGCGATGCCGCTCGCCGGATCGTGGAGGTCGACGCGTACGTCGGAGCCGGAGACGTGCACCGTCGCGCGATGCTCGTCGCCGTGCGCGCGCAGCTGCACCGTGCAGTCGAGCGACCCGGCCGGAGGCGCACCGCACCACAGCGGCTTGATGCACTCGAGCGCGTCGACCGCGAGCGACTCCCGCGACCCCACGGTGACGGTGCCGCTGACCGGCTCGATGTCGAGCACGAAGCGCGGCTTGCCATCGTCGGCCGGGATGCCGAGCCGGAGCCCGCGCCGCTGGCCGATCGTGAACGCGTAGGCCCCGTCGTGCTCGCGCAGCACGGTGCCGTCCTCGTCGACGATCGTGCCCGGCTTGGGGCCGAGCTTCTCGCCGAGCCAGCCGGCGTTGTCGCCGTCGGGGATGAAGCAGATGTCGTGGCTGTCGGGCTTGGTCGCGACCTGGATGCCGCGCCGCGCCGCCTCGGCGCGTACGACGTCCTTGGTCGTGTCGCCGAGGGGGAACAACGAGTGCGCGAGCTGCTCCTGGGTGAGCACGCCGAGCACGTAGGACTGGTCCTTGCCCATGTCGATCGCGCGATGCATCTCGATCGTGCCGTCCGCGGCGGTCTCGAGCTGCGCGTAGTGACCCGTCGCGACGGCGTCGAAGCCGAGCGCCAGGGCCCGGTCGAGCACCGCGGCGAACTTGATCTTCTCGTTGCAGCGCAGGCACGGGTTGGGCGTACGCCCGGCGGTGTACTCGGCGATGAAGTCGTCGACGACGTTGTCGGCGAACTCCTCGCTCATGTCCCACACGTAGAACGGGATGCCGAGCTGGTCGGCGGCGCGGCGGGCGTCGCCGGCGTCCTCGATCGAGCAGCAGCCGCGCGCTCCCGAGCGGTACGACCGGGGGTTGCGGCTGAGCGCCAGGTGCACGCCCGTGACGTCGTGACCGGCGTCGACGGCGCGTGCGGCGGCGACGGCGGAGTCGACCCCGCCGGACATCGCGGCGATGACCCTCATGACCCGCCCCTGACCAGCGAGGCCCTCTGCGCGCGCTCGTGCACGGCGGGCAGCGCCTCGATCAGCCGGTCGACATCGGCCTCCGTCGAGGTGTGGCCGAGGCTGAACCGCAGCGACCCACGGGCGGCGACGTCGTCGTAGCCCATCGCCAGCAGCACGTGGCTGGGCTGCGGCACGCCGGCCGCGCAGGCCGAGCCGGTCGAGCACTCGATGCCCTGCGCGTCGAGCAGCATCAGCATCGCGTCGCCCTCACAGCCGGGGAATGTCACGTGGGCGATGTTGGGCAGCCGGTGGTCGGGGCCGGGCTCGGGATCGCCGTTGACGATCGCGTCCGGGACGACCCGCACGATGCCCTCGACGAGCCGGCGCCGCAGCCCTTCGATGCGCTCGACGGTCTCCGCCTGGCGCCCGACCGTGACGTCGACAGCGGCGGCGAACGCGGCGATCAGCGGGACGCTGAGCGTGCCGGACCTCAGGTCGCGCTCCTGGCCACCGCCGTGCAGCAGCGGTGTCGCCTCGAGCTCACGGCGGAACAGCAACGCACCGACGCCGACCGGACCACCGAGCTTGTGCGCCGTGACCGTCATCGCGTCGAGCTGGCTGGCGGCGAAGTCGAGCGGCACGTAGCCGGCGGCCTGCACGGCGTCGCTGTGCACCGGGATGTCGTACGCGCGAGCGATGCCGACGACCTCGGAGACGGGCTGGATCGTGCCCATCTCGTTGTTGGCCCACATCGTCGTGACCGCGGAGACCGAGGCCGGGTCACGCTCGACAGCAGCACGGAGCTCGTCGAGCAGGATGCGGCCGGTCGTGTCGACGGGCGTCATGTCGATCTCGGCGCCCTCGTGCTTGGCGAGCCACGTGACGGGGTCGAGCAGCGCGTGGTGCTCGATCGAGCTGAAGACGATGCGGTTGCGGTCGGGGTCCTGGGCGCGCCGCGACCAGTAGAGACCCTTGATCGCGAGGTTGTTGGCCTCGGTGCCGCCGGAGCAGAACACGACCTCGCTGGGCCGCGCGCCGAACCGCTCGGCGATCAGCTCGCGCGCCTCCTCGACCGTGCGGCGGGCATCGCGGCCGGAGGCGTGCAGCGACGACGCGTTGCCCGTGCGGGCCAGCTCCTCGGCCATCACGGCGATCGCCTCAGGGACCATCGGCGTCGTCGCCGCATGGTCGAGGTAGGCCACTCGCTCGAGGTTGTTCATCGCTCAACAAGCGTAGCCCGGTGACGCACGTCCCGTGCCCGCCGTCCGGACGCACGACCGGCGCCGCCCGTGGAGGGCGACGCCGGTCGTGGCAGGGCGAACGGCTACTTGCCGCCCTCCTTGAGCGTCACGTCGATCGGCTTGTAGTTCTTGCCGTCGACGTCGACCCCTTCGGCCTTGAGCTCCTTGAGCGCCGCATCCACGTACGTGTTGGAGTACGCCGACGCCGGAGGCGCCTTGGAGATGATCGTCGCGCCGGTCTCGTTCTTGGTGCCGAGCGCGATGTCGACGGTCTGCTTCCAGGCCGCCTCGTCGATCACGCCGACGCCGTGGGTCGAGGGCCAGATCAGCTTGTTGACCTCGTTGGTCATCCAGAGCTGGTGGCTCTCGCCGAGCTGCGAGCCCGCCGCCGTCACGATCTTGGCGGCTTCCGCCGGGTTGTCGCGTGCGTAGACCCAGCCCTTGATCGACGCCTTGATGAACTTGGTCGTCTGGTCCGCGTACGCCTTGTCCTTCAGCTTGTCGGTCTGCGCCCAGATCGCGTCCTGGAGCATCGCGGTGCCGACGTCGTTCCAGTCGATCACGTTGAGGTCGTCGGGCGTGTAGAGCTTGCCGGTCTTGGGGTTCTTGGTCTCCAGCACCTGGGCGTACTCGTTGTAGGTCATCGCCTGGGCGGCGTCGATGTCACCGGCGAGGAAGCCGTTCATGTCGAACGCCTGCTGCACGAGCTTGACGTCCTTGACCCCCACGCCGTCCTTCTGCATGCCGGCGAAGAGCTCCCACTCGTTGCCGAAGCCCCAGCTGCCGACCTTCTTGCCCTTGAGGTCGGCCGGGCTCGTGATGCCCTTGTCCTTGAACGAGATCTGCGTCGTCGCGCTGCGCTCGAAGATCTGGGCGACGTCGGTGATCTTGGCGCCCTTCTCGATCGAGCCCAGGACCTTGGGGACCCACGAGATCGCGTAGTCCACGTCGCCGGCCGACAGCACGTCCTGCGGCACGATGTCGGCGCCGCCCTCGACGATCTCGACGTCGAGCCCTTCGTCCTTGTAGTAGCCCTGGTCGACGGCCGCGTAGTAGCCGGCGAACTGTGCCTGGGGCACCCATTGGAGTTGGAGCTTGACCTTCGTCAGGTCACCGCTCGCTGAGTCGCCGTCACTGTCGCTCCCGCCCCCGCAGGCGCTCAGGACCAGCGATGCCGCAGCCACCATGGCGGCGACCCTTGCCCACTTCCGCATGTTGCGCTTCATCGATTCTCCTTGTTGGTGGTGCTGCAGGCCGTCCGTGGGTCACGGACGGACGATCAGGGGGTCGAACGGTGTCGCGTGAAGAACATCTCGACCGCGAGGGCGGCGCAGTAGAACACGAGGCCGAGCACGATCGCGCCGAAGACGTACGCCCAGGCGAGGGCGTAGTTGCTGCTCGCGGCCGACGAGGTGATCGACTTGCCGAGACCGCCGATCGGACCGCCGAAGTACTCGGCGATCAGCGCGGAGATGACCGCCAGCGACGAGGCGACGCGCAGGCCCGTGAAGACGTACGGCGCGGCGGTCGGCAGGGTCACCGCGAGCTGCTGCTGGCGGGCCGAGGCCGCGTAGACCCGCATGAGGTCACGGTGCACGGGACGCACCTGCCTCAGGCCGCGCAGCGTGTTGATGTAGACCGGGACGATCACCGCGACCGCCGCGACGATCTGCCGGGCGGTCTCCTTGTCGGCGCCGTACATCGTGTAGAGCACCGGTGCCAGCGCGACGATCGGCATGACCGCGAGGGCCGCGACGAGTGGCGCCACGATCGTGTCGAAGATGCGCCACACGCCGGCGATGATCGCGCCGAGGATGCCGACCAGGGCGCCCACGACGAGCCCGATCAGGGCGTTGAGGCCCGTACGCGCCGAGCCGTCGACGATCGATCCGACGTTGTCGGTGATCTCGTGCCAGATGTCGGTCGGCGTCGGCACGATGTACTGCTCGATGCCGAACCCGTCGACGACGCCCTGCCACAGCCCGAGCATCGCGACGCCGAGGACGATCGGCGCGACGACGGTGCGATAGGCCGATCCGCGTGCCAGCGCCCGCTCGGGGATCGTCGCCGTCGTGGCGCTCATCGGGTGTCGACTCCCCGCGCACCGGCGACTGGTACGCCGTGGAGCGCCTCGCGCACCTTGGCCACGCCGCGGAAGAACGCCTCGTCCTCCCGGAGCGAGTCGTCGCGCTCACTGGGTCCGCCCAGGCTGACGTCGATGACGTCGGTGATCCGGCCAGGTCGCGGCGACATCACGACGACGCGGTCGGACAGGAACACCGCCTCGGGGATCGAGTGCGTCACGAACACCACGGCGGCCTGGGTCTCGGCGCAGATGCGGACGAGCTCGTTCTGCATGCGTTCACGGGTCATCTCGTCGAGCGCGCCGAACGGCTCGTCCATCAGCAGCAGCTTGGGGCTCTCGGCGAGCGCGCGGGCGATGGCGACGCGCTGCTGCATGCCGCCGGACAGCTGGTCGGGATAGTGCCCGGCGAAGTCGGTCAGCCCGATCAGCTCGAGCAGCTCCGACACCCGGGCCTTGCGCTCAGACCGGCCGGCGCCGTGCAGCGCGAGCGGCAGCTCGATGTTGCCCGTCACCGTCTTCCACGGCAGCAGCCCGGCCTGCTGGAACGCGATGCCGTAGTCCTGGTCGACGCGGGCCTGGCGGGCCGGCTTGCCGAACACGCTGAGCTCGCCCGAGGTCGGGGTGTCGAGGTCCGCGATGAGCCGCAGGAGCGTGCTCTTGCCGCAGCCGCTGGGCCCGATCAGCGACACGAACTCGCCCGGCGCGACGCTGAGGTCGACCGACTCGAGCGCCGTGACGGATGCACCCTTGCGACCGCCGAACGTACGGCTGACGCCGCTGACCTCTACGGCTGGCTTGATGTCGTTCACGCGGGGATCTCCGAACGTCGATAGGGCTTGAGGGCGAGGCCGAGCAGGCCGACGAACGCGGCGGCCACCAGGCCGACGGCGATCGCCGCGAAGATCGGCGCCCAGGGCTTGGCCGGGTCGCTGCTGGCGGACTGGGCGTACTCGATGATCAGGCGGCCCACGCCGCCGCGCAGGCCGATCGAGACCTCGGCGACGACCGTGCCGATGACCGCCGACGCCGCCGCGAGGCGCAGCGCCGGCAGCAGGAACGGAACACTGGCCGGCAGCCGCAGGCTGAACAGCGTGCGCCACCAGCCGATCCCGTACGTGTGCATGAGGTCGACGTGGGTCGCGTCCGGCGCCTTGAGGCCGCGCAGCACGCCCACGGCGACCGGGAAGAACGCGAGGTACGCCGCGATGACCGCCACGGAGTGCTCGCTCTGCCACTCGAACCCGCCGATCGTGATCTGCGAGCCCCAACGGCGTACGAGCGGGGCGATCGCGATGAGCGGCACGGTCTGGCTCAGCACGATCCACGGCAGGACGGCCGCCTCGGCGATCGTGAAGCGCTGCATGACCAGCGCCAGGGCGAACCCGACGACAACGCCGATGATCCACCCGAACGCCGCGATCCTGAGCGTGAACAAGCCGGCGTCGAGCACGGTCTGCCACATCGTGTCGCCGATCGTGCCGATGACCGGGTCTGACAGTCTCGAGAACATGTCCCACACGTGCGGCATCGCGATGTCGGACGAACGTGGCAGCACCGTCGTGCCGCCGATGACGACGCCGGTGTCGGGGGCGACCGCCTTGTAGGCCTCCCACACCCCGATCACCGCGGCGATGCCCAGGGCACCGAGAGCCAGGCGCCCCAGCGGCGCGCTACGTCGGGTCACGCCTTCGCCGTCACGTGCTCGCGGATCTGCGGGATGACCGACTCGCCGTAGACCCTGAGGGTCTCCTCCTTGTTGTCGTGCTGGAGGTAGCCCGCGAACTGCGTCACGCCGACCTCCTGGAGCGCCTTGAGCTTGGCGACGTGGTCCTCGACGGTGCCGAGCAGGCAGAATCGGTCGACGATCTCGTCGGGCACGAACTCCGCGTGCGTGTTGCCGGCGCGGCCGTGCTCGTTGTAGTCGTAGCCCTCGCGACCCTTGATGTAGTCGGTCAGCGCCTGCGGCACCGAGCCGTCCGCCCCGTACTTCTCGACGATGTCGGCGACGTGGTTGCCGACCATGCCGCCGAACCAGCGGCACTGATCGCGCATGTGCGCCCAGTCGTCGCCGATGTACATCGGCGCGGCGATGCAGAACTCCAACGAGTCGGGGTCACGGCCGACGTTGGCCGCCGCGTCGCGGACGGTCTGGATCATCCACTTCGTGATGTCGACGTCGGCGAGCTGCAGGATGAACCCGTCGCCGACCTCGCCGGCGGCCTTGAGCGCCAACGGGCCGTACGCCGCGATCCACACCTCGAGCGACGTGTTCGTCGTCCACGGGAACCGCAGGGTCGAGCCCTTGTAGTCGACCGCGCGGCCGCTGCCGAGCTCGCGGATCACGTGCGTCGCCTCGCGGACCTCCTTGAGCGTCGACGGCTTGCCGTTCGTCACGCGTACGGCCGAGTCGCCCCGGCCGATGCCGCACACGGTGCGGTTGCCGTACATCTCGTTGAGCGTCGCGAACACCGACGCCGTGACGGTCCAGTCACGCGTCGCCGGGTTGGTCACCATCGGGCCGACGACGATCCGCTTGGTCTCGGCGAGGATCGCGCTGTAGATGACGTAGGGCTCCTGCCACAGGATGTGGCTGTCGAACGTCCACACGTAGTCGAAGCCGTGCGCCTCGGAGAGCTTGGCGAGCTGCACCGTGCGCCACGCGGGCGGGTTGGTCTGGAGTACGACTCCGAAATCCATGGTCAGCCTTCTGCTAGATGAGGTACTGGGACAGGTCGCGCTTGACGAACTGGCCATGGCCCTTGGTGCCGACGTACGCGTTGTCGTCCACGACGACCGTGCCGCGCGACATGACGGTGTCGACGTGCCCGTCGATCTCGAAGCCCTCCCACGCGGAGTGGTCCATGTTCATGTGGTGCGTCTTCTCGTAGCCGATCGACGTGTGACCGTTGGGGTCGTAGATCACGATGTCGGCGTCGGCACCGGGCGCGATGACGCCCTTCTTGCCGTAGAGGCCGAACATCCGGGCCGGCGTCGTCGAGGTGATCTCGACCCACCGCTCGAGCGTGATCTGGCCGCTGACGACGCCTTGGTACATGAGGTCCATGCGGTGCTCGACGGACCCGATGCCGTTGGGGATCTTGGAGAAGTCGCCCAGGCCGAGCTCCTTCTGGTCCTTCATGCAGAACGGGCAGTGGTCGGTCGAGACCATCTGGATGTCGTTGGTCCGCAGGCTCTGCCACATGTGGTCCTGGTGGCCCTCCGCGCGGGACCGCAGCGGCGTCGAGCACACCCACTTGGCGCCCTCGAAGCCCGGCGCGCCGAGCTGCTCCTCGAGCGACAGGTAGAGGTACTGGGGACATGTCTCGCCGAACACGTTCTGCCCGTTGTCACGGGCCGCGGCGAGCTGCTCGACGGCCTGCTTGGCGCTGACGTGCACGACGTACAGCGGCGCTCCGGTGAGGTTGGCGAGCATGATCGCGCGGTGCGTCGCCTCCTCCTCCATCTGCCACGCGCGGGCGATGCCGTGGTAGTACGGATCGGTCTTGCCCTGGGCCAGGAGCTGCTCGACGAGCACGTCGATCGCGGGCCCGTTCTCGGCATGCATCATCGTCATGAGGCCGGTCTCGGCCGACGTCTGCATGGCCCGGAGGATCTGCGCGTCGTCGGAGTAGAACACCCCTGGATAGGCCATGAACAGCTTGAAGCTCGTGATGCCCTCGTCGACCAGGCCGTCCATCGCCTTGAGCGAGTCGGCGTTGACGTCGCCGATGATCTGGTGGAAGCCGTAGTCGATCGCGCAGTTGCCGCGTGCCTTGTCGTGCCACGTCGCGAGGCCGTCCATGACCTGCTGCCCGTACGTCTGCACGGCGAAGTCGATGATCATCGTCGTGCCACCCCACGCGGCGGCGCGGGTGCCGGTCTCGAACGTGTCGGACGCCGCGGTGCCACCGAACGGGAGCTCCATGTGCGTGTGCGCGTCGATGCCGCCGGGGATGACGTACTTGCCGGTCGCGTCGATCACGGTGTCGACCGTGCGTGCCAGGTCGCTGCCCAGCAGGGTGGACCCGGGCGCCAGCACGCCGACGATGACCTCGCCGTCGACGAGGACGTCCGCCGCGGAGCGGCCCGTCGCGGTGACGACCGTGCCGCCGGTGATGAGTGTGGTTGCCATGAGGCCTCCTTACGGCTTGGCGATCAAGGTGTAGGAGTCGGGACGGCGGTCGCGATAGAACTGCCAGTCGTCGCGCATCTCCTGCACCATGTCCATCTCGAGGTCGCGGACGAGGATCTCCTCGTCGGTGCCCGAGCCCCGCTCGCCGACGAAGTTGCCGCGCGGGTCGATGACCTGGCTCGTGCCGTAGAAGTCGACGGCGAGCTCGCCGTACTCGTTGTCCTCCCGGCCGACCCGGTTGGGCTGGAGCACGAAGTAGCCGTTGGCGACCGCTGCGCACGGCCCCTCGACCTCCCACAGGCGGTTGCTCAGGCCCGGCTTGGTGGCGTTGGGGTTGAAGACGATGTGAGCGCCGTTGAGGCCCAGCTCGCGCCAGCCCTCCGGGAAGTGCCGGTCGTAGCAGATGTACATGCCGATCTTGCCGACCGACGTGTCGAAGACCGGGTAGCCCAGGTTGCCGGGACGGAAGTAGAACTTCTCCCAGAACCGGTCGAGGTGCGGGAGGTGGTGCTTGCGGTACTTGCCGAGGATCGTGCCGTCGGCCTCGACGATCACCGAGGTGTTGTAGTAGACGCCGGTGATGTCCTCCTCGTAGATCGGCAGGATCATGACCATCGACAGCTCCTTGGCGAGCGCCGCGAAGCGCTGCACGATGGGGCCGTCGGCCGGCTCGGCGTAGCGGTAGTACTTCTTGTCCTCGGTGATGCCGAAGTAGGGCCCGTAGAACAGCTCCTGGAAGCAGATGACCTGCGCCCCGTCGGCCTTGGCGTCGCGCGCGAACTGCTCGTGCTTGTCGAGCATCGACTCCTTGTCGCCCGTCCACGTCGTCTGCGTGATCGCGGCTCTGATGACCGTCACTTGGCTTCCCTCTCGCTTGTGGTCCAGATCACAGACCGTCGTAAGGCGCTCACTCTAAGCACGTGGAGGCGGCCCGTCCAGAGATTCTTTGGTACGGACGTTTCATCGGAGCACATTTGTGTAACGTTCGTATGAACGCGATCCGGGGCTCAGTCAGCGTCGTTTCGGGGGCTCCTGACGGCGGACGCGATCCGGTCTGCGAGGACGTTGAGGGCGTCGACGACATCCGGGCTCGCGTCCTCCACGACGAAGTCCTGGCCGATGAGCAAGAGGTTCGTCGCCACGGTGTCGGCCGTGTCGCCGGTGGCTCGCACGCGACACCGTTTGTCGTCCACGGCCTCCACCGGCACGACCGCCGGCAGCCGAGCGCTGACGACATCCGCCGGCGCGGCGACCATGGCGTCGGCCCAGTGCCGCCGGTACATCGCGTCGATGCTCTCAAGCAGTGCTTCGGAGGGCGGCGCGACTCGCGGCTGGAATCGCGCGCCTGCCGGTTGCTTGATGGTCATCCGGTCAAGCCGGAAGTGACGCCAGTCGGCCCGCTCGGGATCGAGTGCCTGCAGGTACCACCGGCCACCGGACTGCACCAACCGGTAGGGCTCGACGTCCCGCTGCGTCGTGTTGCCCTTGCGGTCCGCATAGTCGAACCTGACCCGTCGTCGGTCCCGGCACGCGCCCGCCAGGAACACCACGTCTTCCGGCGCGGTCACCGGCCCACCCCGGCTCGTCGTCTCGGTGAAGTTCCGCAGGGTGCTCATGCGGCCGCGAAGCCGCCACGGCAGCACCTGCTCGAGCTTCACGAGCGCTGTCACCGCGGCTTCACCCACTCCGGCGGTGCCCCCAGCCGCGAGCCGGAGCCCGATCGCCATGGCGACCGCCTCGTCGTCCTCCAACAGGAACGGCGGCAGGGTGCTGCCGGCCTGAAGGGCGTAGCCACCGACCACCCCGGACTCGGACTGCACCTCGTAGCCGAGATCACGCAGCTTGGCGATGTCATAGCGCAGCGTTCGCACGCTCACCCCCATGCGCGCCGCCAGCTCGGGTCCGGGCCAGCGCGTACGCGACTGGAGCAGGTTGAGCAGCTGCAGGAGCCGGGCAGATGGATTCGTCATGGTTTGAAGATTCTCGCGCACTGCGGCAAGGATCTTGCCGCAATCCTTGAAATCCTGGGGTCATGAACCTCACCACACCGAAAACCATCCTCGTCACCGGCGCCACCGGCCAGGTCGGACGCCACCTCGTCTCAGAGCTGCTGTCGGCAGGCCATCGCGTTCGCGCGCTGAGCCGCAATCCAGAGGCGGCCAATCTGCCTGAAGCAGTCGACGTCATCGGCGGAGACTTCGCCGGCGAGCTGCCCGGCGAGCTCTTCAAGGACCTCGATGCGGCGTTCGTCTTCGCGGCAGACGGCGCCCCGTCCTTCGTCGCAGCAGCGGCCGCGGCAGGCGTGCCTCGTCTCGTGCTGCTGTCGTCACTCGCTGCCGCGCTCGAGCACGAACGCGACCGCGGCTCAGTCAGCCAGCTGCACCACTCCGCGATCGAGGAGGTGGTCCGCGAGAGCGGTGTGGCCTGGACGATCCTTCGCCCGGGCACGTTCGCCAACAACCTCCTGACCTGGGCCCAGCCGATCCGCTACACCGGCGGTGTCACAGGGCCGTACCCGACGTCGGCGCAGGCGCCGATCCACGAGGCCGACGTCGCCGCGGCTGCCGCGGTCGTGCTCACCACCGCGGGGCACGATGGCAAGATCTACGCGATGACCGGGCCGCAGGCGCTGACCCGCGTCGATCAGCTCGCCGCGATCGGTACCGCGATCGGGCGGGAGCTCACATTCACCGAAAACACTCCTGAGGAGTTCCGTGCGGAGATGGCTCAGTACGGCGTCGCCGACGGCATCGTCACGATGCTGCTGGACTACTGGTCGGACACCGTAGACCAGCCCGACGTCGTACGCTCGCCAGAGGCGCTCACCGGCCGCCCGGCGCGTACGCTCGCCGACTGGGCGCGGGACCACGCCGCCGACTTCAGCGGGTGAGCTGACCGGGCCCGGTGCGTCGCTGGTCAGATCGGCGACGCACCGGGGCTGAGCGGGCGTGGTCGTGGGCCATCATCGCGACCCCCAGGGACAGCTGTGACGAGGGATCGTCGAGGCGTACGCCGAGCACGTTCTCGATCTGGGCGAGCTTGGCGTAGAGAGCCGGCCGGCTGCGGTGGGCGGTCCGGGCGAGGCGTGACTTGTTGCCGCCGGCAGCGAGGAACTGGCGCAGCAGGTCGAGCAGTCCCCCACCGTGCCTAGCCTCGTACGCCAGCAGCGGATCGAGCTCGGCCTCGACGAACGCCTGGACCCGCGGGTCGTCGTGCAGCTGCGCGATCAGGCCGTGCAGGCGGATGTCGGCCTGCCGGAAGTACGCCGGCCCGGCGGCGAGCGCCTCGTGGGCGACGCGCGCGACGTGCTGGGCGGTCCTCAGCGAGCGGCTCGTCGAGAGCAGGTCCGGCTCCGCGGCGCCGGCGCCGATCGTGACCGGGTCGAGTGCCGGGCCGGCGCGCATGGCGTCGGCGAACGCGGTCAGCACCGCATCCTCGGACGTACGGGCCGGCACCGCCAGCAGCAGCACGATCTGGTCGTCACCGAGGACACCGGCGATGGCGGACTGCCGTGACGCGACCAACGCCCTGGAGACGCGTTCGCCGAGTCGGCGCTGCGCGCGGTGCCGGGTCGCTGCCTCGCCCGCCGGCACGTCGATCTGGACGGCGGCACCCACGTACGCCGTGCCGGGCGCGAGACCGAGGGCCCGGGCGCGGGTCAGCGCGGTCGAGGCGTCGGCCAGCCGTCCCTCGAGGAGCTCGGTCAGAAAGCCGCCCTGCGCCTGCAGCTGCACCGACTGCTGGTCGCGCTCGATCATGCGGGACAGCTCGACGGCCTGGGCCACGCGCTCGACGAGCATGCCGAGGCGTTGCTGGTCGGCCGTCGGGTTGGGCACGACCAGGCGGCCCCACTCGTGCCCGTGGGTGCCGACGCCCGTCGTGAGCCATCCCTCCAGCCCGGCGAGACCCGTGCCCTCGCGCCTGGGACACAGCCGCGATCGGCGCTCCCAGTCCGCGAGCAGCCCTTCGGCCGGGCGCCCGATCGCGTGGAATGCGACGACCCGCCGGTTGAGGTCCTCGAGCACCATCGACGAGCCGGCCATCTCCGCCCCGGCGCGTACGAGCTCGTCGATGCCGGCACCCTCGAGGCTCAACGCGGTGAACGTCTCGTGCACGTCCTGCGCGAAGCGTACGAAGTCGAACCGGTCCGCGACGATGCCCCGATGGACCTCCTCGGTGATCAGCACGAACCGCGCCTGCCGGTGCAGCACCACGAGCGGGAAGTCCCGGGCGCGGGCCAGGTCGAGCACCGCGGGAGGTACGGCCGGCAGGTGCTCGCCGAGCTCGACGATCAGGCCCGCGGCCCCGGCCTCGACGAGCGCCGAGACGTAGTCCACCGCCTCGTCGGCCGAGCCCCGCATCGCCAGACCGGTCGACAGCAGCAGCTCGTCGCCCTCGAGCAGGTCGGCCACCTCGCGCACCTCGCTGACGTGCACCCACCTGACGGGCCGGTCGAGCCGGGCGGCACCGGCCAGCACCTCGGGCTCGCCCGCCTGCACGGCCGGACCGGCCAGGATCGAGCGGATCGTGGGGATCATCTGCGGAGTCTAGTTGACACTGTGTAAGGCGAACGAGCGATCTGGCGACATGTCGTCCATTGCCCCTGGCGGCGCCGAGGCGGAGGATCGGCAGCATGAGCGAAAAGAACGTCATCGGGCACTGGCTCGACAACAGCATCCACATCGGCAGCTCCGGACGCTTCGGCGACGTGACGAACCCGGCCACCGGTGAGGTCACCGCGCAGGTCGCCTTCGCCGACGAGGCGGACGCCGCGCGCGTCATCGCCGCCGCCAAGGCCGCCGCCCCGGGCTGGGCCTCGGCATCACTGACGACCCGCACCAAGGTGCTGTTCCGCTTCCGCGAGCTGCTCAACGAGCGCAAGGAAGAGCTCGCCGCGATCATCACGTCCGAGCACGGCAAGGTGCTCTCGGACGCGCTGGGCGAGGTGTCGCGCGGGCTCGAGGTCGTCGAGTTCGCCTGCGGCATGCCGCACCTGCTCAAGGGCTCGCACTCCGAGGGCGTCTCGACCGGCGTCGACCTGCACTCCAAGCGCCAGCCGCTCGGCGTCGTCGGGATCATCAGCCCGTTCAACTTCCCGGCCATGGTGCCGATGTGGTTCTACCCGATCGCGATCGGCGCCGGCAACACCGTCGTCGTGAAGCCCAGCGAGAAGGACCCATCGGCCGTGCTGTGGACCGCCGAGCTCTGGAAGGAGGCCGGGCTCCCCGACGGCGTGTTCAACGTGCTCCAGGGCGACAAGGTCGCCGTCGACGCACTCCTGGACTCCCCCGACGTCAAGTCGATCAGCTTCGTCGGCTCCACGCCGATCGCCCGGTACGTCTTCGAGCGCGCGAGCCAGGCCGGCAAGCGCGTGCAGGCCCTCGGCGGCGCCAAGAACCACATGCTGGTGCTGCCCGACGCCGACCTCGACCTCGCGGCCGACGCCGCGGTCAACGCCGGCTACGGCTCCGCCGGTGAGCGTTGCATGGCCATCAGCGTCGTCGTCGCCGTCGGACCGATCGCCGACGACCTCGTCGACCGGATCGCGTCGCGTACCAAGACCTTGCGCATCGGCGACGGCACGCGCGGCACCGACATGGGACCGCTCGTCACGCTGGCTCACCGCGATCGCGTCGCCTCGTTCGTCGAGGCCGGCGACGCTGCTGGCGCCAAGCTCGTGATCGACGGCCGCGAGTCGCCCGTCGACGGCGAGGACAACGGCTTCTGGCTCGGGCCGACGCTGTTCGACCACGTCACGCCCGACATGAGCATCTACACCGAGGAGATCTTCGGCCCGGTGCTCAGCGTCGTCCGCGCCGAGACGTACGACGAGGCCGTCGAGCTGATCAACGCCAACCCGTACGGCAACGGCGTCGCGATCTTCACCAACAACGGCGGCGCCGCCCGCAAGTTCGAGGTCGACGTCGAGGTCGGCATGATCGGCGTCAACGTGCCGATCCCCGTGCCGATGGCCTACTACTCGTTCGGCGGCTGGAAGAACTCGCTGTTCGGCGACACGCACGCGCACGGCGTCGAGGGCATCCACTTCTTCACGCGTGGCAAGGTGATCACCAGCCGCTGGGCCGACCCGGCGGTCTCGCCGACCGGAGGCCTCGAGCTCGCCTTCCCCACGCATGATTGACGGGGTCGAGGCCGCCCGCAGCCGAGCGCCACGTCAAGGTTGAGCGATCGCGGCGAAGCCGCCCGATGACGAAACCTCGCAATCCGACAACGAAAGGTGACCGATGAGCCGCACGTACGACCTCGACCGCGCCCACGTGTTCCACTCCTGGTCCGCGCAGGCCGAGCTCTCCCCCATGGTCATCGCCGGCGCGTCCGGCAGCGAGGTGTGGGACGAGGACGGCACGCGCTACCTCGACTTCTCGAGCCAGCTCGTGTTCACCAACATCGGGCACCAGCACCCCAAGGTCGTCGCGGCGATCCAGGAGCAGGCCGCCACGCTCTGCACGATCGGCCCGCCGTTCGCCAACGCCGCTCGCTCGGAGGCAGCCCGGCTGATCACCGAGCGTGCGCCCGACGGCATGGAGCGCGTCTTCTTCACCAACGGTGGCGCCGACGCCAACGAGCACGCGATCCGCATGGCCCGCCTGCACACCGGGCGGCCCAAGGTCCTGTCGACCTACCGGTCGTACCACGGTGGCACCCAGACGGCGATCAACGTGACGGGCGACCCGAGGCGCTGGGCGAGCGACTCGGCGTCGGCCGGCACAGTGCACTTCTTCGGGCCGTTCCTCTACCGCTCCGAGTTCCACGCGACGACCGAGGCCGAGGAGTGCGAGCGCGCGCTGCAGCACCTCGACCACGTGATCCGCAACGAGGGCCCGACGACGATCGCGGCGATCATCCTCGAGACGATCCCCGGCACGGCCGGCATCATGGTGCCGCCCCCGGGCTACCTCGCCGGCGTGCGCGCACTGTGCGACGAGCACGGCATCATGCTGATCGCCGACGAGGTCATGAGCGGCTTCGGCCGTACGGGCGCCTGGTTCGCGATCGACCACTTCGATGTCGTGCCGGACCTCATCACGTTCGCCAAGGGCGTCAACTCCGGCTACGTGCCGCTCGGCGGGGTCATCATCAGCGACGCGATCGTCGAGACGTTCGCGCATCGCGCCTATCCCGGCGGCCTCACCTACTCGGGCCACCCGCTCGCCGCCGCTGCGGCGGTCGCCACGATCACCACCATGGCCGAGGAGGGCATCGTCGAGAACGCTGCGCGCCTGGGCACCGAGGTCTTCGGACCCGGCCTCGCCGAGATCGCCGACCGGCACGCCTGCGTCGGCGAGGTGCGCGGCCTCGGTGCTTTCTGGGCCATCGAGCTCGTCGCCGATCCCGAGAGCCGCGAGCCGCTCGCGCCCTACGGCGGCAGCAGCCCGGCGATGAACGACATCATCGCGGCGTGCAAGAAGGCCGGCATGCTGCCGTTCGCCAACTTCAACCGCATCCACGTCGTGCCGCCGTGCGTCATCAGCGATGACGACGCACGCCGGGGCCTGGCCATCATCGACGAGGCGCTGGCGATCGGCGACGCCGTCGTCGCCTGAGGTCAGACCCCGACCGAGACCTCGGTGCGACGCTCGAGCCGGCGTACGGCGGGGGACGCCAGCGACAGCAGGGCCGAGCCACCCATGACGGCGGCGACGACCAGGAGCCAGGTGTCGAAGCCGACAGCCGACGCGATCGGACCGGTGACGACCAGCCCGAGGGGCCTGGCGACGTACGAGCCGACGATGTCGAACGAGTAGACGCGGGCGAGCTTGTTCTCCGGGATGTTCTGCTGGATCGACAGGTCCCAGTTGACGCTGAAGATCTCCAGCCCGAAGCCGTGCAGGAACGCGCCGAGCAGGAGCAGCGGGAGGTGGTCGGACAGCGCCATCGCCAACGGGAACGCCGCAGTAAGAGCGAGCAGCGCCGTGCCGACGAACAGCCCGCGTCGCGGCCGCCACCGCAGCGTCACCACGCCACCGATGATGAAGCCCAGCATCAAGGCGCCGAGCGCCCAACCCCAGGCCGAGCGGCCCAGCGAGTCGCCGACCACGATCGGGCCGAGCACGCCCTGCACTCCCCCATAGAACAGGTGGTAGAGCAACGCCTGGCCGATCAGCAGCCACAGCCAGGTGTGGCGGAACACCTCTGCGGCGCCGGCCCGCAGGTCGCCCAGCAGGGACGGCGCCTTCTCCGGCGCCACCAGTCGCGGCACGCGGATCAGTCCGAAGCACACCGCGGCGACCGCGAACGTCCCCGCGTCGACCGCGATGGCCCACCCCGAGCCGAACGCGGCCACGAGTGAACCGGCACCGGAGAACCCGATCACCATCGCACCGTTCTGCGCCAGACGGCGTACGGCCACCGCCTTGGGCAGCTCCTCGGCGGGCACGGTCTGCCGCGTGAGCGCCGAGGACGACGGGCCACTCAGCGCGCCCAGGCAGCCGTTGAGGACACCGCCGACGGCCAGCAGCGGGATCGTGGCCCAGCCGCCGATGAGCGCGACCGCGATGAGCGCCTGGAACACCGCCGCGGCCGCCGCGGAGCCTTGCAGCATCAGCTGGCGCGGCAGCCGGTCGCCCAGCACTCCACCGGCGAGCACCGTCAGCACCTCCGCAGCCGCGAACGCCGAGACCACGAGCCCGAGGTCCGTCGCGGATCCGCCGAGGTCGAGCACGGCGAACGCGAGGGCGACCGGCGTGATCGCATTGCCGAGCGCGCTGATCGTGGCGCCGGAGACCAGGTAGCGATAGTCCGGGTGCGCCAGCGGACCGCTGCGGAGGGCGCCTCGAGCGTTCATGCGACTCAAGATACTTCGCCAGCAAACTATTCGTCAACAAAGTACTTTGGTTCCACCCGCGATAGCATGCGGTCATGGCCGAGACCGACTGGACCGACCGGCACGTCGCCCGATGGCGCGATCACTGGGTCGACGTCCCGTTCGACGACGACGTCGAGGGCGTGGTCGTCCGCATCGGCCGCCTGCAGCGCTACCTCAAGGGCACGAAGCAGCGAGCCGTGACCGAGACCGGGCTGCAGGACTTCGAGTACGACACGCTGCACTCGCTGATGATCCGGGACACCCCCGGCACCGCCTCCCCCACGGACCTCGCCGACGAGCTGGGCATCTCGGGCGCAGGCATGACGGGCCGGCTCGACAAGCTGGAGCAGGCCGGCTGGGTGCAGAGGACCGTCGCGCCTGACGACCGGCGCCGGGTGGTCGTCGAGATCACCAAGGCCGGCGCGGACATCTGGCGGCGCGCCATGGCGCTGCGCGGTTCCCAGGAGCAGGAGATGGTGGCCGTTCTCAGCGCCAAGGAGCGTGCCACGATCAACCGGCTGCTGCGGAAGATGACGCTCCACGTCGAGGCCCGGGATCCCGATCCGTCGATCGGCAAGCCCAAGGACTGACCACCTCGCCGACTTGATCTCAACCGCGGTTGAGGTCCTAGTCTGACGACAACGAGCGATTGGGATCGCCCTGTCTCCAAGGCGTAGTGTGGATGGTTCCCGATCGCAACGACCTCCACACACGTCCAGGAGCCTCACCACCGGTATGCCACCCGCCTCAGTCACCCAGCCTCGCGACCCAGGATCGATCCCCCGCAGCAGCACCTCGCTGTGGCGCCTGCGCGGATACCTGCGCCCGCACCTCTGGCGCCTGGTCGTGATGCTCGCTGCGGCGCTGCTGGCCGTGGTCGTCGGACTCGCGATCCCGCTGGTGACCCGCGCGATCGTCGACGGACCGATCGCCGACCACGACTCCGGCGGCATCGTCCGCCTCGGCGCCCTCGCGCTCGTGCTCGGCATCGCCGAGGCGGCGCTGATCCTCGTACGCCGGTGGGTCCAGGCTCCTGCTGTGCTCGGCATGGAGACCGCGCTGCGCGGCGACCTCTACCAGCACCTCGACGAGCTGCCCATGGAGTTCCACGCGAAGTGGCAGTCCGGCCAGCTCCTCTCACGCGTGACGAGCGACCTGTCGACGATCCGGCGCTTCTCCGGCTTCGGCATGATCTTCCTGATCACGAACGTCATCCAGCTCGCCCTCACGGTCGCGCTGCTCCTGCACCTCTACTGGCCGCTGGCGATCGTGGCCATCGTGGCGGCCGTGCCGATCATCGTGACGTCGATGACGTTCGAGCGCCGCTACGTCAAGATCTCGCGACGGGTCCAGGACCAGCGCGGCGACCTCGCGACCCAGGTCGAGGAGTCCGCGCTCGGCATCCGCGCGATCAAGAGCTTCGGCCGGAGCCGCCTGGCGTACGACAAGTACGACGAGCGCGCGACGCGCCTCTACGAGTCCGAGATGGATCAGGTACGCCTGTCGGCGCGGTTCTGGACGTTCCTCGAGGTGCTCCCCAACGTGGCGCTGGTGACGGTCCTGCTGCTCGGTGCGCTCGCCGTCGGCAACGACGCCCTCAGCCTCGGCACGCTGGTGGCGTTCGTGACGCTGATGCTCAGCCTGGTGTGGCCCGTCGAGTCCCTCGGCGTGATCCTCGCGATGGCGCAGGAGTCGATGACCGCGGCCGATCGGGTGCTCGAGATCTTCGACACCCGGCCGACGATCGTCGGCGGTGACCAGGTGATCGACGAGCCGCGGGGCCACGTGCGGTTCGAGGGTGTCGGGTTCACGTTCCCCGACGGCGACCGTCCCGTGCTGCACGACATCGATCTCGAGATCGCGCCGGGCGAGACCGTCGCGGTCGTCGGCGCCACCGGTTCGGGCAAGACGACGCTGCTGTCGCTGGTGCCCCGGCTGCGCGACGTCACGGCAGGGCGGGTGCTCGTCGACGGCGTCGACATCCGTGATCTCACGCTCGAGTCGCTGCGATCCGCGGTGGCCACGGCGTTCGAGGAGCCGACCCTCTTCAGCATGAGCGCGCGCGAGAACATCGCGCTCGGCCGTCCCGGAGCCACCGACGCCGAGATCGAGGCCGGACTCGAGATCGCCCAGGCGACGTTCGTCCACGACCTCCCGTGGGGCCTCGACACCCGGATCGGCGAGCAGGGCATGTCGCTGTCGGGCGGCCAGCGCCAGCGCCTCGCGCTCGCCCGGGCGGTCGTGGCCCGGCCCGCCGTGCTGATCCTCGACGACACGCTCTCGTCGCTCGACGTGCACACCGAGGCGCTGGTCGAGGCCTCGCTCCGCACGGTCATGGCGAGCACCACGTCGATCGTCGTGGCTCACCGAGCCTCGACCGTGCAGCTCGCCGACCGGGTGGCGCTGCTGCAGGGCGGGACGATCACCGACATCGGCACGCACTCGGAGCTCATGGCCACCGTGCCGGCCTACCGGGCGTTGCTGGCAGCCGACTCCGACGACCTGACGGAGGTGTCATGACGACCACGTCTCCGGAGTCCGCCGACTGGCGGGGCGTCGCGGCCGAGCGGCTCGACGAGGTCACCGGCACGACGTCGCTGATCCTGCGGGAGCGGTCGCGCCGCTTGCTCGGGTCGCTGCTGCGACCGCACAAGAAGGCGCTCGCGGTCGTCCTGGTCATCGTGCTGATCGAGAACGCCGCTCGCCTCTCGATCCCGTTCCTGGTCAAGGAGGGCATCGACACCGGCATCCCGCCGATCCAGCGCGGGGACGGCAGCGGACGGCTGATGACGATCATCGCGATCGTCCTCGCCGCCGTCGCGATCCAGGCGTCGACCCGCCTGGTGTTCCTCGTCCTGTCCGGGCGCATCGGCCAGGCGACGCTGCTGGAGCTGCGGCGCCGGGTGTTCACGCACTTCCAGACGCTGACGCCGGCGTTCCACGACCGCTACACGTCGGGCCGCGTGATCTCGCGCTCGACGTCCGACGTCGACGCCATCCAGGAGATGCTCGACAACGGCTTCGACGGGCTCATCACCGCCGCGCTGACCCTGTTCGGCACGGCCGCGATGCTGCTGTTCCTCGATGTCGAGCTGGGCCTGGTCGCGCTGGTCTCGTTCCCGTTCCTGTGGTGGGCGACGACGTGGTTCCGCCGCCGCTCGGCGATCATCTACCGGCGTACGCGCGTCACGATCGCCGCGCTCATCGTGCACTTCGTCGAGTCGATGACCGGCATCCAGGCCGTGCAGGCGTTCCGCCGTGAGGCGCGCAACGAGGAGATCTTCGCCGAGGTCAACGACGACAACCGCGAGGCCAACGAGGACGCGTTCCGGCTCGTCGGGCTCTTCATGCCGGCCATCAAGCTCATCGGCAACATCACGATCTCGTTGGTCCTCGTGGTCGGCGCCTACCGGGCGTACCACGGCGATGTCACGGTCGGCGTGCTCGCGGCGTTCCTGATCTACCTGCGGCAGTTCTTCGAGCCGATGCAGGACATCAGCCAGTTCTACAACACCTTCCAGTCCGCGAGCGCAGCGCTCGAGAAGCTCTCCGGCGTCCTCGAGGAGCAACCCGAGATCCGCGATCCCGAGTCGCCGGCCACGATGCCCTCTGCCGGAGGCGCGTTGGCACTAGAGGCGGTGTCGTTCCAGTACGTCGAAGGGCGCCCCGTGCTGTCGGACCTCGACCTCGAGGTCCCTGCGGGCCAGACGCTGGCGGTCGTCGGCACGACCGGCGCGGGCAAGACGACGATCGCCAAGCTGGTGTCGCGCTTCTACGACCCCACCCGAGGTCGCGTCCTGATCGACGGGGTCGACCTGCGCGAGCTCGACGACGAGACCCTCCGGCGTCACATCGTGATGGTCACGCAGGAGAACTTCCTGTTCGCCGGCACCGTCGCCGACAACATCCGCTTCGGCCGACCCGATGCGGACGACGCCGAGGTCCGGGCGGCCGCCGAGGCGATCGGCGCCTCGTCGTTCATCGAGCAGATGCCACGCGGCTACGACACCGAGATCGAGTCCCGCGGCGGCCGGCTGTCCGCCGGGCAGCGGCAGCTCGTCGCGTTCGCCCGGGCGTTCCTGGCCGACCCGGCGGTGCTGATCCTCGACGAGGCGACCTCGTCGCTGGACGTGCCCAGCGAACGACTCGTGCAACGCGCGCTGCGGACGATCCTGGCCGACCGGACGGCAATCATCATCGCCCATCGGTTGTCGACGGTCGAGATCGCCGACCGGGTCATCGTGCTCGAGCACGGCGAGATCGTCGAGGACGGGTCACCTGCCGACCTCATCGCCAGCGGCGAAGGACGCTACTCGGACCTGCACGACGCCTGGGTCGCCTCGCTCGCCTGAATGCCGGGCGAAATCCCGAATACGTCTATACGAAAACCTGCCACGTCAGGCTCTCACCAATGGCACTATCGGTGCATGGGACTATTCGGAAACAAGAAGAGCCAGGAAGAACGCACCGAGGACGCCATGAAGAAGGCCGAGGATCTTGTCGGCGGCAAGGGCGTCATGGGCAAGGTCACCAAAGGGTTCATGGGCAAGGAGTTCACGGACCAGATGAGCCAGGGCCTCCAGGCCGGGCGTGATGCGCAGGCCGCCGTGGCCGCCAACGCCGCGGCCGCCGCAGCCGGCATCCCCGGGGTCAAGGCGACCGTCACGGCGCTCGCCGACACCGGCACGATGATCAACAACGATCCGGTCGTCAACCTCAGCGTGACGCTTGAGGGCGGTCAGGCCCTCCAGCTCGACCAGACCTTGGTCTCCAAGCTGCAGATCCCCCGCGTCGGCGACTCCATCACGCTCATCCCGAACCCAGTGCAGCCCGGGTCGTACGTCTACGGCGGACTCGCTGTCTAACCGAGGGACGACACCGCAGCGACGGCTCGTGCGAGCTCGGTCGCTGCGGTGTCGAGGTCCTCTGCGGTCGTCGTACGCCCGAAGGTGAACCGCACCGCGGTCTGGGCGACCGGGCCGTCGTAGCCCATCGCCGTGAGCACGTGCGAGGGCTCGTCGCTGCCCGCGGCGCAGGCCGAGCCGCTCGAGCAGACGATGCCACGGGCCTCCAGCTCGAGCAGGATCGTCTCGCCGTTCGTGCCGGGGAAGACGAACGACGCGCTCCCAGGCAGCCGGTGGTTGCGGTGTCCCGTGAGCTCGGCACCGGGCACGTCGGCCAGGACGCGGTCGATGAAGGCGTCCCGGCGCGCGACGGTGTCGTCGGTGGATCCGCCGGTGAGCGTGAACGCCGCGGCCATGCCGACGGCTGCGGCGACGTTCTCGGTGCCGGACCGGCGCCCGGACTCCTGCCCGCCGCCGTGGATCAGCGGCTCCCACCGCGTGCCCCGGCGGACGTACAGGATGCCGATGCCCTTGGGCGCGCCGAGCTTGTGCCCGGAGACGCTCATCGCCTGCACGCCCAGGCGGTCGACGTCGAGGTCGAGCCAGCCGGCGGCCTGCACGGCGTCGGTGTGGAATGGCACGCCCTTGGCAGCGGCGAGCCTCGAGAGCGTCTCGACCTGCTGGATCGTGCCGACCTCGTTGTTGGCGTACTGGATGCTGACGAGCGTCGTGTCGTCGCGGAGCGCCTCGGCCAGCGCGGCCGGCTGCACCATGCCGTCGTGATCGACGTCGAGGATCGTGACCTCGTAGCCGAGACGGCCGAGGAACTCCGCGGACTCCAGCACCGCCGGGTGCTCGATCGAGGACACGATGACGTGCTTGCCGCGCGGGGCAGCCACCGCGATGCCCTTGATCGCGGCGTTGTCGGACTCGGTGCCGCCGGACGTGAAGGTGATCTCGGACGTACGCGCGCCGAGCGCCTGCGCGACGTCGGCCCGCGCCTGCTCGAGCGCCCGGCTGGCCGACTCGCCGACCTCGTGATGGCTCGACGGGTTGCCGAAGTCGGGCCCGAAGTAGGGCCACATGGCCTCGAGCACCTCCCGCTTGAGCGGGGTGGTGGCCGCCTCGTCGAGGTAGATCACGTCAGGACACCGTGATGTCGAGCCCGAGGTCGAGCGCCCGCACGCTGTGGGTCAGTGCGCCGACGGAGATGACGTCGACGCCCGTACGCGCGACAGCGGCGATCGTGTCGAGCGTGATGCCGCCACTGGCCTCGACCAGCGCCCGGCCGGCGATCGTGGCGACACCCGTGCGCAGGTCGTCGAGGCTGAAGTTGTCGAGCATGATCGTGCCCGCGGCGCCCGAGTCGAGCACCGCCTCGAGCTGCTCGAGCTGCTCGAGCCGGTCGACCTCGACCTCGATGTGCGTCGTGTGGGGCAGGTCGGCCTTGGCCTGGCGCAGCGCTGCGGTGAGGTCGGGGATCACCGCAAGGTGGTTGTCCTTGGCCATCACGGCGTCCGACAGCGAGTAGCGGTGGTTGTGGCCGCCGCCGCAGCGTACGGCGTGACGCTCGAGGGCGCGCAGGCCCGGAGTCGTCTTGCGGGTGTCGACGACGCGAGCGCCGGTGCCGGCGACCGCCTCGACGTACGTCGCAGTGAGGGTCGCGATGCCGGTCATGCGCTGCACGAAGTTGAGTGCGACCCGCTCGGCCTGGAGCACCGCGCGCGCCGGACCTTCGACGTGCGCGAGCACGGCGCCGGTGTCGAACCGGTCGCCGTCGGACGCCTCGAGGGTGACCTTGACCGAGGGGTCGAGCGTCGTCATCGCGATCTCGAACACCTCGGCACCGGCGAAGACGCCCGGCTCGCGGGCGACCAGGTCGGCGCGCGCCACCGCGGTCTCGGGCACGAGCGTCTGTGACGTCAGGTCGCCGAACGGCGCGTCCTCGTCGAGCGCCAGGTCGACCACACGCTGGATCTGCCGCCGCTCAAGCATGCTGCGGCGCGATCGACGAGTGGGTGGCCTGGGCGGGATCGGTCTCGGGGAAGTCGGTCCGGTAGTGAGCCCCGCGGGACTCACGACGCGCCAGGGCGCTGGCCACGATCGCGCGGGCCACGACGAGCAGGTTGGCGTCCTCGGCGGACTTCGCGTCGGTGGGGACCGGCGCTCGCCACTCGCCCAGCGTCGCGAGCGCGCGCTCGAGATCCTCGCCGTCGCGCGAGAGGCCGGCGGCGTCCCACATGAGCTGCTGCAGGTCGCTGCGGTTGACGTCGTCGCCGTCGGGATCGTCGGCGAGGTCGACCGCGATCGCTGCCGGCCAGTCGGCGTCGAAGTCCACGAGCGGCGCCGGGTCGTTGATGCCCTCGATGACCCGGGTGCCGTAGACGGCGCCCTCGAGCAACGAGTTGGACGCGAGCCGGTTGGCTCCGTGCAGCCCGTTGCAGGCGGCCTCGCCTGCGGCGTAGAGCCCGGGGATCGAGGTGCGGCCCCACTCGTCGGTGCGGATGCCGCCCATGTAGTAGTGCGCGGCCGGCGTCACGGGGATCGGCACCTCGCCCCAGTCGAAGCCCTGCGCGCGGCACGCTGCGTCGATGTTGGGGAACCGCTTGGCGAGGAACTCCGCACCCAGCGCCGTCGCATCGAGGCGTACGGGGATGCCGGGCTGCTTGGCCATCTGGGCGGCGATGCCGCGGGCGACGACGTCACGTGGTGCCAGCTCGGCATCGGGATGCACGTCCAGCATGAACCGCTTGCCGTCGGCGTCGATCAGGGTTGCACCCTCACCGCGTACGGCTTCGGAGACCAGGAAGTTGCCCGGTGCGTCGAGCGACGTCGGGTGGAACTGGTAGAACTCCAGGTCCGCGGCAACGGCGCCGGCGCGCAACGCCATGCCGAGTCCGTCAGCGGTCGCGACCTCGGGGTTGGTCGTGTAGCGGAACAGCTGCCCCGCGCCACCCGTTGCCAGGATCACCGAGTCGGCCCGCACCTCCTCGCCGTCGAGCAGCCGTACGCCGACGGCCTTGCCGCTGTCCACGATGACGTCGACCACGGTCGTACGCTCGCGCACCGTCACGGCGCTCTCGCGGATGCGGTCGATCAAGGCGTACGCGATGCCGGCTCCGGTCGCGTCTCCCCCGGCGTGCAGGATGCGCGCGTAGGAATGGGCGGCCTCGAGACCGTGCGACAGCTGGCCGTCGTGCCGGTCGAACCGGACACCGCGGGCGATGAGCTCGTCGATCGCAGCGGGACCTTGGGCGCAGAGGATGCGCACGGTGTCCTCGTCGCTCAGGCCCGCACCGGCGACCAGGGTGTCGCCGACGTGGGACTCCACGCTGTCGCCGAGGTGCGGCGCGCCGGGATCGGTCATCGCGTCGATCACCACCGCGACGCCGCCCTGGGCGTAGCGGGTGTTGCTCTGCGCGAGGTCGGCCTTGGTGAAGAGCGTGACGTCGTACGCGTCCACGGCCTCGAGGGCGGCGGTCATGCCGGCCACCCCGCTGCCGACGACGATGATGCTGTTGCGCATGGCGGATCCTTACTTCGGGAGCGCCGCGAGCATGCGCTCGAGCGCGACCTTGGCGTCGGTGGCGATGTCGTCGGGGACGACGATCTCGTTGCGGAGCTCGCCGTCGGCGAGTCCGTCGAGCGTCCAGGCGAGGTAGCCGGGGTGGATGCGGTACATCGTCGAGCACGGGCACACGACCGGGTCGAGGCAGAAGATCGTGCGGTCCGGGAACTCGGCGGCGAGCCGGTTGACCATGTTGACCTCGGTGCCGATCGCGATGACGTCGCCGGGCTCGGACGCGATGACGTACTTGCGGATCGCGTCGGTGGACCCGGCGGCGTCTGCGGCGTCGACCACCGGCATGGGGCTCTCGGGGTGGACGATGACCTTGACGCCGGGGAACTCGGCGCGCGCCTTGTCGATCTGGGCGACCGTGAAGCGCTTGTGCACCGAGCAGAACCCGTGCCAGAGGATGACCTTGGCGTCGTGCAGCTTCTCGACGGTGTTGCCGCCGAGCTCCTTGCGCGGGCTCCACATCGGCATCTGCTCGAGCGGGATGCCCATCGCCTTGGCGGTGTTGCGGCCGAGGTGCTGGTCGGGGAAGAACAGCACGCGCTGACCGCGCTCGAAGGCCCACTCGAGCACCGTCGCGGCGTTGGACGACGTGCACACGATGCCACCGTGGCGGCCGCAGAACGCCTTGAGCGCTGCCGAGGAGTTCATGTAGGTCACCGGGATGACCGGCTGCTTGCCGTCGCCGTCGGACTCCTCACCGTAGACGGACATGAGCTCCTCCCAGCACGCCTCGACCGAGTCCTCGTCGGCCATGTCGGCCATCGAGCAGCCGGCGGCGAGGTTGGGCAGGATGACGTGCTGCTCGGGGCGGGCCAGGATGTCGGCGGTCTCGGCCATGAAGTGCACGCCGCAGAACACGATCGTGTCGGCGTCCGGCTTGGTCAGCGCCGCGTTGGCGAGCTGGAACGAGTCACCGACGAAGTCGGCGTACTGGATGACCTCGTCGCGCTGGTAGAAGTGGCCGAGGATCACGAGCCGGCTGCCCAGCTTGTCCTTGGCCGCGCGGATGCGCGCGTGCAGCTCGTCGTCGGTCATGCGTTGGTACTCGGCCGGCAGCTGCCCCGGGCGTACGACGGGGTCGGGGATCACGTCGTTCTCGGACGCGCCCGGTCCGTAGCCGGGGAACGTGTCGAACTCCCACGGGCCCTTGGCGAGCTCGACGTCACAGCTGGTGTCCGGTGCCGCGACGATCAGGTCGTTGATGGAGGTGGTCATCTGCGCTCCTCAGGGGCGTTTGACGGAGGTCCTGCCTCGAAGCGGAACAGGGCCGGTGGCCGGTGGCTCGTGCCCTGCAGGCAGCTGCCCGTGGGGACGAGGGTCTTGCTGGCCAGTGCCTGGCGGCGGAAGTTGGCCGGGTCGAGATGCGTACGCAGGACGGCTTCGTGCACGGCTCGCAGCTCCGCGAGGGTGAACTCCCGCGGCAGGAACGCGTGCGCGATCGGGGTGTAGGTGATCTTGGCGCGCAGCCGGGCCAGGGCGTAGTCGACGATCTCGGTGTGGTCGAACGCCAGCGGAGGCAGCTCGTCGGCGACGAACCACTCGACGTTCTCGCCGTCGACCGCGCGAGCGACCTCGTCGGGCTGCACGAGCGCCCAGTAGACGATCGACACGACGCGGTCGTCGGGCGACCGGTCGAGGCTGCCGAAGGCGTAGAGCTGCTCGAGGTAGTTGGGGGTGAGCCCGGTCGTACGTTCGAGGGTGTGGCGGGCGCTGGCCGCGAGGTCCTCGTCGGCCTCGAGGGGGCCGCCGGGCAGGGCCCACTGTCCTTCGTAAGGCTCACGAATGCGGCGCACGAGCGGCAGCCACAGCGTCATGAGGCCGCTCTCGGGGTGCGGACGTAGCGCGAAGATCACGGTCGAGACCGCGAGCGAGACCCGCTGGTCGATCGCTGACTGCATCGTCACGCGCTGGGTCCTTCCGCTCTCAGTCGTACTTAAGGTTGAGTTGACTCTAAGGTCACTGTAGTGCGCACCTTAAAGTCATGTCAACCCTAAGTACGTCTTGCGGTGTCGGTGGTGGCGTCGATGATGGGGACATGCTGCTTGCCGACGTCGTCGCCACGTCCATGGCGGTCGCCGCCACGCGATCGCGATCCGCCAAGGCCGCCGCGATCGCCGACCTGCTGGGTCGGGCCGCCGATGACGGCTCCGACGTCATCCCGGTCGTCACGTCCTATCTCGCGGGCGTCCTGCGCCAACGCCGGACGGGCCTGGGCTGGCGGTCGTTGCAGGACCTGCCCGCGCCGGCCGGCACCGCCACTCTCGAGGTCTCGGAGGTCGACGCCGAGTTCGAGCGCATCGCTGCACTGGCGGGCGCCGGCTCGCAGGTCTCTCGCGCCGACGCGACCCGCAGCCTGTTCGCCCGGGCCACGCCCGACGAGCAGCGGTGGCTCCGCGGCATCGTCACCGGTGAGGTCCGCCAGGGCGCGCTCGACTCGCTGGTGCAGGAAGGGCTCGCCATCGCCGCCGGCATCCCCGTCGCGGCCGTCCGTCGTGCCGCGATGATGGCCGGCTCCACGGTCGACGTCGCGGTCGCAGCCTTGACCGAGGGCGAGGACGCACTCGCGCGCTTCACGCTCGAGGTCGGCCGTCCTGTGCTCCCGATGCTGGCGTCCACCGCCCCCACGGTCGAGGCGGCGATGGCCAAGGCCGGTGGCGGCGAGGTGGCGATCGACACCAAGCTCGACGGCATCCGGGTCCAGGTGCACCGCCGCGGGGACGACGTCCTCGTCGTGACACGCTCGCTCGACGACGTGACCGATCGGCATCCTGACCTCGTCGCTCTGGCCCGTGCGCTCCCCTGCCATGACATCGTGCTCGACGGCGAGGTCCTCGCGCTCGGACCGGACGGCCGACCGCGCCCGTTCCAGGAGACCGCGTCCCGCACGACGGCAGCGGGCAAGGTCGTGCTCACTCCTGCCTTCTTCGACGTGCTCCACCTCGACGGCCGCGACCTCGTCGACGCGCCGACCTCCGAGCGCCTCGCCGCGCTCGAGTCGGTGGTCCCCGAGGCCCATCGCGTCCGCCGCCTGATCACCGCCGACCCGGCTGAGGCCGAGGCGTTCGCCGCCGAGGTGCTGGCGTCCGGCCACGAGGGCGTCGTCGTCAAGAGCCTGACGGCGCCATACGCCGCGGGCCGGCGCGGCGCCAACTGGGTCAAGGTCAAGCCCGTCCACACGCTCGACCTCGTCGTGCTCGCGGTCGAGCGCGGGTCCGGCCGGCGCAGCGGCTGGTTGTCCAACATCCACCTCGGCGCCCGTGACGGTGACACGTACGTGATGCTCGGCAAGACGTTCAAGGGCATGACCGACGAGATCCTCGCGTGGCAGACCGAGCGGTTCCGTGACCTGGAGGTCTCCGACGACGGCTACGTCGTCACGGTCCGGCCCGAGCAGGTCGTCGAGATCGCGTTCGACGGCGTCCAGCGGTCGACCCGCTACCCCGGCGGCGTCGCCCTGCGCTTCGCCCGCGTGATCCGCTACCGCGACGACAAGTCGCCCGCGGGGGCCGACACCATCGAGACCGTGCGCGGGTTCCTCACGGGCTGACACTCAGCGGAAGTTGCGGCCCTGGTGCTTGGCCGGGATCGCGGCGGCTGCCTCGGGATAGACCGTCTCGATGCGCTCGAGCTTGTCGGCGACGAGGTTGGTGACGCCGTCGAAGCGTTCGAGCTTGCCGCGGATGATCATGCCCGCGGAGTTGCGGGCCACCCGGCGGTGGCGCTGCCAGAGCGCCTGCGAGCACACGACGTTGAGCATCCCGGTCTCGTCCTCGATGTTGAGGAACGTGACTCCTTCGGCGGTCGCCGGGCGTTGCCGGTGGGTGATCAGCCCGGCCACCTTGACCCGCCGACCCGACTCGGCCTCGGCCAGCCCGGCGACGGGGAAGATGCCCTCGGACTCCAGCAGCGGACGGAGGAACTCCACGGGGTGCTTCTCGGGCGAGATGCGGGTCGCCCACAGGTCGGCCATGGTCTCCTCGACCTCGGTCATGCCCGGCAGCATCGGTGGCGGCAGCTGGACCGAGGTGCCCTCGAGCTGGTCGGGGTTCTCGACGTAGCCGGCGTTCCACAGCGCCTGCCGCCGCGACAGGCCGAACCCGTCGAACGCCCCGGCGGTGGCCAGCGACTCCATCTGCGCGACGGTCAGCCCGGCCCGCCGCGAGACGTCGGCCATGTCCTTGAACGGCTGCCGCTCGCGCTCGGCCACGATGCGCCGGGCGACCTCGAGGCCGACGCCCTGCACCTCGTCGAGCCCCAGGCGTACGGCGAAGTTGCCGTCGCGACGGTGCGCCGGGGTCGGGTCGGGCGTGCCGCGGACGAACCGCTTGACCGGCGGCTGCTCGCGGTCGAGGCAGCTGTCGAGCCCGGTCGCCTCGGCGGAGTCCAGAACCTCGAGGTCGGCCTGCGCCTGCGAGTGCATGATGTCGGGCCGCAGGATCGTGACGCCGTGGTGGCGGGCATCGGTCACGAGGGACTGCGGCGAGTAGAAGCCCATCGGCTGGTTGCGCAGCAGGGCGGCGAGGAACGCCGCGGGATAGTGCAGCTTGAGCCACGAGCTGGCGTAGACCAGCAGCGCGAAGCTCAGGGCGTGGCTCTCGGCGAAGCCGAAGTTGGCGAACGACTGGATCTTGAGATAGATCGTGTCGGCCTCCTCCCCCGTGATGCCGTGGGCGGCCATGCCCTCGTAGAGCTTGAGCCGCAACGACTCGATGCGCTCGATGCCCCGCTTGGAGCCCATCGCGCGGCGCAGCAGATCGGCCTCGTCGCCGGTGCAGCCGCCGAGCTTGATCGCCATCTGCATCAGCTGCTCCTGGAACAGCGGGACGCCGAGCGTGCGTTGGAGCACCTCCTTGAGCGCCGGGTGGGCGTACGTGACCGGCTCACGTCCGGTCGCTCGGCGGATGTAGGGGTGCACCGCGCCGCCCTGGATCGGGCCGGGCCGGATCAGGGCGATCTCGATCGCGAGGTCGTAGTAGGACCGGGGCTGCAACCGGGGCAGCGTGCCGATCTGGGCCCGGCTCTCGACCTGGAACACCCCGATCGAGTCGGCCCGGCACAGCATGTCGTAGACCGCGGCCTCCTCCTTGGGCATCGTGGCGAGGTCCCACTCCTCGCCCAGGTGCTCCGCGACGATCCGCATCGTGTGGTCGAGCGCGCCGAGCATGCCGAGGCCCAGCAGGTCGAACTTGACCAGCCCCATCCACTCGCACGCGTCCTTGTCCCACTGCAGCACCGTGCGGTCGTCCATGCGGCCGCGCTCGATCGGGCAGACCTCGCCGATCGGTCGCTCGGTGAGGATCATGCCGCCCGAGTGGATGCCGAGGTGTCTCGGGCCGCCGAGCAGCTGCTGCGCCAGCGACACGACCTGTGGGGGCACGTCGGTCGTGTCCTCGGCGGAGATCGCGCTCCACGCATCGATCTGCTTGGACCACGCGTCCTGCTGGCCCGGGGAGTAGCCCAGCGCCTTGGCCGCATCGCGTACGGCCGAGCGTGGCCGATAGGTGATGACGTTGGCGACCTGTGCGGCGTTGTGCCGGCCATAGGTCTCGTAGACCCACTGGATGATCTCCTCGCGCCGGTCGGAGTCGAAGTCGACGTCGATGTCAGGCTCCTCCTCGCGGGTCGTGGCGAGGAATCGCTCGAACGGCAGGTTGTAGAAGATCGAGTCGACCGCCGTGATGCCCAAGGCGTAGCAGAGCGCGGAGTTGGCCGACGAGCCCCGGCCCTGGCACAGGATCTTGCGCCGCCGGGCCTCCATGACGATGTCGCGGACGATCAGGAAGTAGCCCGGGAAGTCCTTCTCCTCGATGACCTGGAGCTCGCGGTCGATGCGTTCGCGCGCCTCGTCGGGGTTGTGGGCGTAGCGGTCACGGATGCCCTGCTCCGCGAGCTCGCGCAGATAACTCATCGCGGTGTGCCCCTCGGGGATGCCGCGATGGGGCAGCCTCGGCGTCGCGGCGCGCAGGTCGAACGCCAACTCACTTGCGATCTCGACGCTACGTTGGACGGAGCCCGGGAACCTCGCAAAAAGAGCCATCATCTCGGCGCCGGACCGCAGGTGCGCCGCGCCGGTGGCCGGCAGCCAGCCGTCCATGTCGGTGAGGCTGCGACGCGCACGGACCGCCGCCATCGCGGCGGCGAGCTGGCGGCTGCCGGGGCGCGCGAAGTGCACGTTGTTGGTCGCGACCGTCGGCAGCCCGTGCATCGCGGCGAGCTCGGCGAGGGCGTCGTTGGCCGTGCTGTCGGCCGGGAAGCCGTGGTCGATCAGCTCGACGACGACGTTGTCGAGGCCGAACAGTGCGGTGAGCCGGTCGAGCGCGGTCGCCGCCTCGTCGAGCCCGCCGGCCGCGAGACCCTGGCGAACGTGGCCCTTGCGGCAGCCGGTGAGGATCAGCCAGTGGTCGCGGCCCCTCGCGGCGAGCTCCTCGAGGTCGTAGACGGGCCGGCCCTTCTCGTCGCCGCGGAAGTGCGCGTCGGTCATGGCGGCGGCGAGCCGGTGATAGCCCTCGACACCGCGTGCGAGCACCAGCAGGTGGCTGCCCTCGGGATCGGCGGTGCCGTTCTGCGGCTTGCTGAGTCCCAGCGACAGCTCGGCGCCGAAGATCGTCTTGAGGCCGAGATCCTCGTACTTCGCGGCCTCCTCGGCGAACCGCGGGGCACCGTAGAACCCGTCGTGATCGGTCAGCGCCAGCCCGTGCAACCCGAGGATGATCGCCTCCTCGACGAGCTGGTCGGGGCCGCTGGCGCCGTCGAGGAAGCTGAAGTTGCTGTGGGCGTGCAGCTCGGCGTAGGGCACGACCGGGCCTGGGGGACGCGACAGCACCTTGGGCTGGGTCTTGGCCCGTTTGCGCGACCAGCCCGGCGCGTCACCGCCGTCCGGCTCGGGCCGCCCCGACAGCCGGCGTTCGAGCTCACGCCACGAGACATCCGGGTTGTTCCACCCCATCAGCTCACCTCGTGACCATGTTGCGCAACGCGGGGAGGAACGCGCCCGACGCAGGCACGACGGGCTCGGGCGATGCGGACGCCGCGAGCACAGCACGAGGTGAGCCGATCAGTCATATTTGGCCTCGATCCACCAGGAGCCGGCCTCCACGATCATGAGGTACGCGCTGCCGTCGACGCCGACGACCTGGAACCGGGCGATGCGCCGGGCCGCGGCCTCGTCCCACCACTGGTCGTCGACCGGCCAGGGCCCGGCCCACGACGCCACGGGCTGCCAGTCCTGACCCGCCGCGGCCCGGAACCGCGCCGGCTCGCCGGTGACCATGCCGCGACCCGTGACCCCGATTGCTTGCCCCTCGGCGCCGACGACCATCGCCTGTTGGGGCTCGGCATAGACCGTCGCGGGTGCCGGCGGCGGCAGGCTGCCCGGCCACGGCAGTCCGGCCGCCCGCGCGGCGACCGGCCGCTCACCCCACGGGGCGAGCAGCTGCCGCTCGGCCGGCCCACGGCCACCCTGCACCGAGACCGACACGACCGCCTCGTGACCCACGATGCTCTGCACCCGCGCCACCCCGCGCTCGACCCGTTCGTCGGGGCCGCCGCCGAAGAGGCTGTCGGCGTGGTCGCCGAGCGGCTCGGTGACCTCGGGGATCAGGCGTACGGCGTCGACCGGTGCCGTGATTGCACCGTCGACCGACAGCTGCCAGCGGACCCGGTCGACCAGGTCGGTCGGTCCGAACCACCGCGGATGCATCCACCGCCGTGAGGTCGCCAGCGAGCCGTCGGTGTCGACCTCGATCAGGACCGTCGTGCACACCAGTCCATGGCCCGCGAGATCCGTCACGAACTTCTCGGCCGTCGTGCGTACGCTGAACGCGATCTGCTCCGCGAGGTCGAGGGGCGGCTCCAGCATCAGCGTCGCCTCGAACTCCGGTGGCACCTGCCGCCGGCTGATCGGCTGCGGGTTGAGCCCGCGCGCCATGCGGTGCAGCAGCTCGCCGTGCGTGCCGAACCGGGTGTGCACGTCGGCCGGCGACAAGGCGGCGAAGTCGCCCAAGGTCAGCAGCCCCATGCGGCGGAGCAGACCCACCATTCCCCCACTCGCAGAGCTCGCGGGAGGTGCCCCCACGACATCGTCAAGGGCGTCGACCGGCAGGTCACGCAGGAACTGCGCCGATCCACCGGGAGGTACGACGAGGCTGTCCTGGGCCAACGCGCGACGAGCAGCCTGCTCGGCGGCGAAGAGCCCGTCGGCGATGCCGGCCCGGACGTCCCACACCCCCAGGCGTACGAGCCGCTCGGCGATGACCGCCGCCGCCTCGGCCTCACCGCCGTAGAACCGGGCCGGCACGTTGATCGCGCAGAGCCCGGGCCGCAACGGTGCCACCCCGGGGCTGAGCTCCTCGATCGCGGTCAGCACCGCCTCGAAGGCCCGCGCATCGGCATCGGGGTTGTAGTCGTGCAGGACGAGCCCTGGGCACCGTGACTGGGCATCGCGCCGCCGCATGCCCCGGCGTACGCCTTCGGCCCGCGCAGCCTGCGAGCAGGCCAGCACCTGACCCTTGTGGAGCACCGCCGCGGGCGTCGAGGCCGAGCTCTCGACCGCCACGATCGGCCAGTCCGGCGCCCACAGCACCATGGTCCGGGTCATGCCTAGCTCACGCTCCGCAGCTGGGCCGGCTGCTGCTCGACGCGTCGGATGACCTGGGCACGATCGGGCAGCCACAGCTGTCCCGTGCGGACCGGGGCCGTGCCGCGCTGGACCTCGACCGTGACCCGGCGCGCCTGCAGGTGCCCGTGCCCACGACCCAGCCCCACCCACTGGGCGTCACGCAACGACAACCGGGCGTCGCACCGCGGCCAGTCGCCGTAGGCGATGAGGACGGCTCCGCGCTGTCGCAGCCGGGCACTGATGCGGCTGACGTCCTTGGCCGAGACCTCTGCGGGCGCGGCCACCACGACGACGCCCAGCACGTCGATCAGGGCGGCCGTGACCTCGAGCCAGGCCTCCCCCGGATCGGGCACCAGGATCGTCCGCCGGAGCTCGACGCCGGCCGCTGCGGCGGCCTCCAGGCCGAACTCCGCCGACCCCACGACCCCGCACCAGGCGCCATCAGCCGAAGGGCCCGCCATCAGCGCCATGGCGAGGCTCGCCGAGTCGACCGCATAGCTCGATCCGGTCTGCAATTGCAGCAGTCCCGAGAAGGCCGGGTGCGTCGCCACGGGCTGGGCCGCGGGACGGCCCTGCATCTGGTTGACGCGGGCTCGCAGCTCGTCCAGGGTCGGGGCAGGAGCGGCGGTCATTCACCCATCTTCGAACATGTGTTCGAAGGAGTCAATCCGCCGCAAGGACTACTTCGACACACTCACTCCGACCGCGCTGGACCACTTGGCCACCACCCGCGCATTGCCGTTGAAACGCACCTGCACCTTGCGCGTACCGGTCGCCGTGAACACCGGCAGGTGCACCCGGGCCTGGCCCGACACCAGCGTCACGAGTGCCACACGGCGACCGTCGACGTACACCCCGACAGTGCCGGTCGGCGACTGTCCCTGTGCCGCGGTCACGGTCACGTTGGCGTACAACCGGGTGGTCCTGAGGCGGGCACGCGTCGATGACAGGCGGAGCGCCACCGTGGCCTGAGCCTTGGGCACGGCCTTGGCGACCGAGAGCCCGGAGAAGTCCGGGTAGCCCTCCGTGTGGGACGTCGACCGTACGGTCAGCGTCCGACCCAGGTCGACCGCCGCCAGCTCGTACGACCTGGAGGTGGCACCCGCGATCGCCGTCCCGTCACGCAGCCACTGGTACGTCACGGAGTCCGGGTGACCGTTCCACCGGCCCGGCGTGAACGAGACCGTGCTGCCGATCGTCGAGCCGCCCACCAGCGACGGGTGACCGACCGGAGCGGGAATGCCGGCCAGGTTGAGGATGCCGGCGCCGCACACGTTGCGCTCCGCCCCGGTCGTGGGGTCGTGCGAGATGCAGGTGTAGTAGCTGTCGAACTCCGGCGGCTTGAGCGCGGCCTTCTTCAGCACCTGGGCGACCTGGTCGTTCGTGAAGTGGCCGAGCGACAGCACCAACGCCGCGGCAGCGGACACGGCCGGCGCCGCCATCGAGGTGCCCGAGTTCTGCCCGTACGTCGACCGGACCGGACCGGCCGTCCCGGCATCGACGGTCGACCAGATGCCCTCGTTCGGTCCGACCTCGCCGCCCTGCGCCATGATGCCGATCGTGCGCCCGGCATTCGTGTACGACGTGGGGCTGCCGTCGACGTCCGTGGCACCCACCGACAGCACGCCCTGGCAGTTGGCCGGAGTCCGGTTCAACAGCGACATGCTCTGGTTGCCGGCCGACACGACGACGAGCGATCCGCGCGAGCGGGCCTCGTCGATGACGTCCTGGTAGGCCGCCGGGCACTTCAGGTCCGCGACGCTGCTCGACAGCGAGACGTTGATGACGGCGGCCGGTGTCTTGTTGCGCGGGACGCCGGGGACGTACCCACCGGACGCCCAACGGATGCCGGCGATGATGTCCGACATCGTGGCCCCGCACTGCCCCACGACGCGTACGGGCTGGATGGCCACACCCGGAGCGATGCCCGAGATGCCGATCGTGTTGTTGCGCAGCGCGGCCACGATGCCGGCCACGTGGGTGCCGTGCCAGGTGCTGGCGTGGGCGGCGCAGTACGTCCCGTTGGAGGCGTTCCCCGGATCTGCTGCATTGGAGTCCCGGCCGTTGCCGTCCTTGGAGTTGCGGGTGTCGGCGATCAGGTCGTAGCCCGGAACGGTCTGCTTCGCCAGGTCCGGGTGCGAGACGATGCCGCCGTCGACCAGTGCGACGACGACCGACTTGCTGCCCTTCGTGGCGTCCCACATGGTCGGGGCATCCATGCTGAAGTCCGGCTTCGCAGGCGGGTCCTCGCCGGAGTCCGACGACACGGGCGCCGGCGTCCACAGGTTGGTCTGGCGGTAGAAGTACGTGTCGTTCGGCGAGACCGAGTCGCTCGTCGCGACGAGGTCCGGGCTGACGTGCGCGACGCCGGGCAGGAGGTTCAGCACCTTGCTCAGCAGCCGTACGGTCGACGCCGGGACGGCGCGGTCGAGGCGCAGCGACACCGCTGAGTCGCCCATCGGGGTCTGTGCGACGACGTCGCGCCCCAGCAGCACCGAGATCCGGCGCAGCACTCCTGCCGGGAGCAAGCCGTCGGTCGACACGATCACGCCGGTGGCGTCACCTGCCCGCCAGGCCGGCGCAGATGGCGCTGCCTTGGTGCCGGCTTCGGCGACGGACGGCAGCGCCAGACAACAGGCAACCAACGCCAAGGAGAGAACCCAACGCCTCATGCCGACCCTTCGCTAGCGTCCGCTCCCGGACGTCAGCGTACGGCAGGTGTGCCGAAACCGTGGAATCTCAGCGCAGAATCAGGCTCCGAGCTCGATCGACGCACCCGGAATCGCGTCCAGGAGCTTGCGCGTGTAGTCCTTCTGCGGGTTGTCGAAGACCTCCGACACCTTCGCCGCCTCCACGACCTTGCCGTCCTGCATCACGATCACGTTGTCGGCGATCTGCCGCACGACCGCGAGGTCGTGCGTGATGAACAGGTAGCTCAGGCCGAGCTCAGCCTGCAGGTCATTGAGCAGCTCCAGGATCTGAGCCTGCACCAGGACGTCGAGGGCCGAGACCGCCTCGTCGCAGATCACGACCTCCGGCTCGAGCGCCAGGGCCCGGGCGATCGCCACGCGCTGCCGCTGGCCACCGGACAGCTCGCCTGGGTAGCGCGACATCACCGTCGTCGGCAGCGAGACCTTGTCGAGCAGGTCGCGCACGCGCGCCTCGCGCTCCTTCTTGGTGCCCACCTTGTGGGTGTGAAGGGGCTCCTCGATCGACTGGTAGATCGAGTAGAGCGGGTCGAGCGAGGCGTACGGGTTCTGGAACACCGGCTGCATCTGACGACGCAGCTTGAGGCGCTCGGCCTTGGAGTTGAGCTCGCGCATGTCACGGCCGTCGAACAGCACCCGGCCGGACGAGGGCGGCAGCAGGTCGAGGACCATGCGGGCCACGGTCGACTTGCCCGAACCCGACTCGCCGACGATGGCCGTGGTGGTGCCACGGCGCAAGGTGAACGAGACGTCGTCGACCGCGGCGAAGTCGACCTTCTGCCACGGCTTCGCTCCACGCAGCTTGAAGATCTTGGTGAGGTTCTCCACCACGATGATGTCGTTGCGACCCTCGCCGAACTCCGACGCACTGTGCGCGACCTCTTCGGCGATCTCCGCCGCGGTCTGCACGGCCTGCTCACGCACCTCGGCCCTCGCCCGTACGGACGACAGCCGCTGGGACGCCAGTGACGGCGCCTTGGACACGAGACGCTTCGTGTAGGGGTGCTCGGGGTTCTGCAGGATGTCGCGAGCAGGACCCGACTCGACGATCCGGCCGCGGTACATCACGACGAGGTGATCGGCACGCTCAGCGGCGAGGCCGAGGTCGTGCGTGATCAGCATGACCGCGACACCGAGCGTGTCGGTCAGCTGGTCGAGGTGGTCGAGGATCTGCTTCTGCACCGTCACGTCGAGCGCCGAGGTGGGTTCGTCGGCGATCAGCAGCTTGGGGCGGGCCGCGAGACCCATGGCGATCAGCGCGCGCTGGCGCATGCCGCCGGAGAACTCATGGGGATACTGGCGAGCCCGACGCTCGGCGTCCGGCAGACCGGCCTCCTCGAGCAGCTCGACGACGCGCTTGTCGGCCTCTGCGCCTCTGGCGACACCGTTGGCGACGAGGGCCTCCTTGATCTGGAAGCCCACCTTCCACAACGGGTTGAGGTTGGACATCGGGTCCTGCGGCACGAGGCCGATCTCCGACCCACGCAACGCGAGGATCTTGCTGCGCGAGGAGCGGCTGATGTCGTTGCCCTCGAACTGGATCTCGCCGCCGAGGACCTTGCCGCTGCCGGGCAGGAGCCCGATGACCGCGTGCGCGAGGGTCGACTTGCCGGATCCGGACTCGCCCACGATCGCGATGGTCTGGCCGGGATAGATCGTGAGGTTGGCCTGGTCGACGGCCGTGAGGACCTGCTTGCCGGCGGTGAAGCCGACACTGAGGTTCTCGACCTTGAGCAGAGGCTCGGTGCCGTTCACTTCTTCCTCGCCTTCGGGTCGAGTGCTTCTCGGACGGCCTCACCCAGGAGGATGAAGCCGAGGACGGTGAGCGCGAGCGCGGCCGCCGGGACGTACATGACCCTCAGGTGCTGGCCCGAACGGACCTGCGACTGGGCGGCCGAGAGGTCGTTGCCCCACGACGCCATGGTGCTGGGGAATCCCAGGCCGAGGAACGACAGCGACGTCTCGGCCACGATGAACACACCGAGCGAGATCGTGGCCGTCACGATGACGGGCGCCAGGGCGTTGGGGACGATGTGGCGCCACAGGTTCTTCATCCTGGACGCGCCGATCGCCGTGGCGGCGTCGACGAACTCGAGGTTCTTGGTCTCCAGCACCGCCCCTCGCATCTGGCGAGTGATCTGCGGCCAGGCGAACAGCGACAGGGCGAGCACGACCACGAGGACCGAGAGCCAGAAACCGCGATCCGGCCACCGGTTGTTGAGCACCGAGACCGTGACGATGGAGGCCAGCAGCAGCGGGATCGAGAAGAAGATGTCGCTCAGGCGCGAGATGATCGTGTCGGCGAACTTGCCGTAGTAGCCGGCGACTGCGCCGGTCACCACGCCGAGGAGCGTCGTGAGGATCGTCGTGAAGAATCCCACTGCGACGGAGGCGCGAGCGCCGTAGACCGTACGGGACCAGACGTCGTAGCCCTGCTGGGTGTATCCGAAAGGATGCCCCTTGGATGCCGGCTCGAAGCTCTTGCTCAGGTCGTTCGTGCTGGGCTTGACGTCGGTGAAGAGCGTCGGGAAGAAGATCATGGCTGCGATGACACCGAGGATCACGATCGACAGCCAGAACAGGATCGAGGTGCGCAGCCGCTTCCACGCCTCCTTCCACTGGCTCTCTGGGACGGCGTCCACGTCGACGGCGTCGATCTCCCGCAACGGGGTCTCGTCGCTCGGGGCGACGAAGCGTTCCTGGCCCGGGTGTGTCCCCGGCTGGGTCTCATACATAGCGGATCCTCGGGTCGAGTACGGCGTAGATCAGGTCGACCACCAGGCTCATCAGCACGTAGACCATGACCATGAAGGTCACGATGGCGACGACCGTGGCGGTCTCACCCTTCTGAATCGCGATGTAGGCGGCGTTGCCGATGCCGGGAACGTTGAAGATGGTTTCCGTGATGACGGCACCGGCCATGAGCGAGCCGAGGTTGATGCCGATGTAGGTGACGACGGGGACCAACGAGTTGCGCAGCACGTGGTTGCGCACCACGGCGCGGTTGGAGAGGCCCTTGGCGCGTGCGGTTCGTACGTGGTCGGCGCTGAGGTTCTCGGCGACCGAGGTGCGCGTGAGGCGGATCGTGTAGGCGAAGTTGGCGATCGCCAGCACGATGGCCGGCAATATCAGGTCGGTCACCGTCCAGTCGCCGCCCACCGTGGGCGATGTCCACCCGAGCTTGACGCCGAAGATCAGCTGCATGACGAAGCCGAGGACGAAGATCGGGATCGAGATCAGCAGCAGCGAGATGACCAGGGCGGTCGAGTCGAAGATGCCGTTGCGGTTGAGTCCGGCGATCGTGCCGATCGTGATGCCGAGGATCGCATCGATGCCAAGGGCCATGAATGCGAGCGTCACGGTGACCGGGAACGTCTCCTTGATCAGGTCCATGACGGGCTGGCCCGAGAAGGTGTCGCCGAAGTTGAGGGTCAGCGCGCCCTTGATGAAGTAGAACATCTGGGAGTACCACGGATCGTCGAGGTGGTACTGCGCTGCGATCGCGTCGCGCACTTCCTGCGACACCGGTTTGTTGCCGGCGAGGTTGAGTACGGGATCGCCCTGTCGCAGCTGCAACAGGAGGAAGAGGATGGCCACGGCGCCGATGAACACCGGGATGGTTTGCAGCAACCGTTTGGCGACGTACCACCACATGGTTGATCTCCTGAAGGTCGTGGAAGCGTGGACCCACGCGGTCCGGCTTCACGGTACTCCGAAAGCGCAACAACCGGGGGTGAGGCCAGATCGAGCTGGCCAAGGACTAGGCGGACGGAACGGAGGCAGCCCAGCGGGCCGCCTCCGTCCGTCACACCGGCGGTACTACTTCGTCAGTGCGTAGTAGTCCGGCTTCTGCTTCCAGTTGAACTTGAACCCCTTGAGGTCCTTCGCCGTCACTGCGGTGGCGTTCTGGTACCACAGCGGGATGGCCGGCAGGTCCTTCAGGAGGATGGCCTGCGCCTCGCCGATCAGCTTGTAGCGAGCGTCGCCCTCAGCAGCGGAGGCTTCGGAGATCAGCTTGTCGAAGTCCTTGTTGCTGTAGTCGCCGTCGTTGGAGCCGGCGCCCGTGGCGTAGATCGGTCCGAGGTAGTTGAGCATGGACGGGTAGTCCGCCTGCCAACCGGTACGGAACGCGGTCTTGATGGTGCGGTCGGTGACGTCCTTGCGGAGCTCGTCGAACGTCGCGTAGACCTTGGGCTCAGCGTCGATCCCCAGCGTGTTCTTGAGCTGGTTGGTCATCGCCTCGGTGAACTCCTTGTTGCCTGCACCGTCGTTGTTGTAGGCGACGACGAACTTGCCGTCCCACTTCGCGATCTTGTCGGCCTGGGCCCACTTGGCCTTGGCGTCCTCGGCGTTGAACTTCAGCACCTCGTTGCCGTCGACCTTGTCGGTCCAGCCGTCGAGCACCGGCGACGTGAAGTCGCTGGCAGGCGTACGCGCGTTGTTGAAGATCTTCTCGGTGATCTCGGGGCGGTTGATGGCCTCGGAGATCGCCGCGCGACGCAGGTCGCCCTCGTCGTCGTTGCCGAAGTGCTTGAGGCGCTCCGGGATCGTGAGCGAGGAGAAGCTCGAGCCGGGCTCGTTGTAGGCCGTGACCTTGTCGTCCTTCTCGAACGTGGTCAGCGCGCTCGGCGGGACCTGGTCGAGGACGTCGAGGTTGCCCGACTGGACGTCGGTGTAGGCCGCATCCGTGCCGCCGCCGGCGTAGAACTTGAAGATCAGGCCGCCGTTCTTCGGCTTGTGGACGCCCTGGTAGTCCGGGTTCGGCTCAAGCGAGATCTGCTTGTTGCGCTCCCAGCCCGACTTCGTGAGCTTGTAGGGGCCGTTGCCGATCGGGTGCTCGCCGAACTCCTTGGTGATCTTGCCCGAGGAGTCGTAGGCCGAGTCCGGGACCGGGAAGTAGGCCGAGTAGCCGAGACGCAGCGGGAAGTCCGACTCCGCCGACTTCAGCGTGATCGTGAACTTCTTGTCGTCGATGACCTTCAGGCCCGAGACCTCTTTGGCGCCCTTGACCGTGTTACCGATGTCGTCGGTGCCCTCGATCGGGTAGAAGAAGTAGTTGTTGAGCTGCTTGTTGTCCGGGTTGGCGCCGTAGTTCCACGCCTTGACGAACGAGTTGGCCGTGACGGCCGAGCCGTCGGTGAACTTCTGGCCGTCCTTGAGCGTGACGGTCCAGACCTTCTTGGAGTCGTCGGGCTCGATGGACTTGGCAACCTCGTTGGTCACCGAGCCGTCGGTGTTGTAGGCCACCAGACCGGAGAAGAGGTTGTCGATCGGATCGCCACCGCCGACCTCGTTGGTTGCGGTCGGGATCAGCGGGTTCTGGGGGTTGGTGCCGTAGACCGTGATGACGGACTTGCTGCCACCGCCGCCGCCCTCGCTCTTGTCGTCGCTGCCGCCGCCACAAGCCGCCAGGGTAAGGCTGCCGGCCGCGATCAACGCCACACCCGCAAGGCGGGTACGCCGAGAGAGTCGCATGGATTCCTCCTGTGATTGTCTGGTGCACGCTGGCGCGCGCCCCCTATGACTATCACTGCGACCCGCTCACGGGACAGCATTGCAGGGCTGCTTAATCAAAGTGTTACCAAAAGGTAGAGGCGCGCAGGCGCTGCGAAGTCAATAGTCCTGGAGGCTCAACCTCGCTGGTTCTCACGGGTCAGACGCTTGTATCACATGCTGGTACGTGGAAGAACGCCGACGGCCGGCTCACCTGGGTGAGCCGGCCGTGGGGGTGAGCTGATCTGCAGGTCAGCCCTTGCGCTTCTTGATCTCCTCGGTGGCCTGCGGGAGGACCGTCTTGAGGTCACCCACGACGCCGAAGTCGACGAGCTCGAAGATCGGCGCCTCGTCGTCCTTGTTGACCGCGACGATCGTCTTGGACGTCTGCATGCCGGCGCGGTGCTGGATCGCACCGGAGATGCCGTTGGCGACGTAGAGCTGCGGCGACACGGTCTTGCCGGTCTGGCCGACCTGGAACGAGTGCGGGTACCAGCCTGAGTCGACTGCCGCGCGGCTCGCGCCCACGGCCGCGCCGAGCGAGTCGGCGAACGCCTCGACCTCGGAGAAGTCTCCGCCGGTGCCACGGCCACCCGACACGACGATCGCGGCCTCGGTCAGCTCGGGGCGACCCGACGCCTCCTTGGGCTTCGACGAGGTGATCTTGGCGGTCTTGGCGGCGTCGGAGATGTCAGCGGTGACCGCCTCGACAGCACCAGCGGCCGGGGCGGCCTCGGGAGCGGTCGAGTTGGGCTTGACCGTGATGACCGGCGCACCCTTGGTGACGTTGGACTTCACGGTGAAGTTGCCGGCGAACACGGACTGCGTCGTGGTGACGGTGCCACCGTCGGCCTGCACGTCGACCGCGTCGCTGATCCAGCCCGACTCGGTCTTGAGCGCCACCCGGGCGCTGATCTCCTTGCCCTCGGTCGAGGCGCCGACAAGCACCGCGGCCGGGGACTTGTCGGCGACGAGCTGCGCGAGCGCCTCGGCCTTGGGGCCGACGAGGAACTCGTCGTAGGCGGCGTCGTCGTACGTGTAGATCTTCTCGGCGCCGTACTCCTTGAGCGTGTCGTTGTCGGCGCTGCCGAACACGACCGCCGACGGCTCGCCGATGCGGCGGGCGATCGTCAGCAGCTCGAGGGAGGGCTTGGTGACCTTGCCGTCAGGGGCGTCGATCAGAACGAGTACTTCAGTCATGTGTCAGTGCCCTTCTCAGACGAACTTCTTGGAGGCGAGGAACTCGACGAGCTTGGCGCCGCCGTCTCCCTCGTCCGTGACGATCTCGCCGGCCGTGCGCGGCGGGCGGGGCTCGAACGACTCGACCTTGGTCCAGGCGTTGTCGAGGCCGACCGAGCCGGCGTCGAGGCCGAGGTCGGCGAGCGTCCACTCCTGGACGTCCTTCTTCTTGGCGGCCATGATGCCCTTGAACGACGGGTAGCGGGCCTCACCGGACTGGTCGGTCACGCTGACGACGACCTTGCCGGATGCCTCGATCTCCTGCGTGGCGACGTCGCCGTCGCGGCGGATCTTGACGGTGTCACCGTCGACGGTGACCTCCGAGGCGTACGTGACGGCGGGGAGGCCGAGACGCTCGGCGACGAGGGTCGGGACGACACCCAGTCCGCCGTCGGTCGACGCCATGCCGAAGAACACCAGGTCGTAGTCGAGCTTCTTGATGGCCTCGGCCAGCACGAGCGACGTCGCGAACGCGTCCGAGCCGTGGATCGCGTCGTCCTGCACGTGGACGCCGGCGTCGGCACCCATCTGCAGGGCCTTGCGCACCGCGTCGGAGGCCTGCTCGGGGCCCACCGTCAGGACGGTGACCTCACCCTCGCCGGCCTCGACGACCTGGAGCGCCTGCTCGACCGCGTACTCGTCGAGCTCGGACAGCAAACCATCGACACCGACACGGTCGACGGTGTTATCGGCGCTGAAGGTCCGGTCTGCCGTGGCATCCGGTACGTACTTCACAGCGACAACGATTTTGGTCACGAGGACCCTCCTGTGAATCTGGGACGCAACGACCGAACGGCCGTCACGGCAGTCTCTGGACTGTGCAAGAGCCACCATCCCACGCCGTCGGCGCTGAAGTGAGGCGGCCCTTCGTCATCTGAATGTTACCTAGAGGTAGCAATGGGGGCGACACGTGACGGGCATGGGTTAGGTCACATCGAGCGGGGTCAGTCGTCGTCGATCCGTGACCTCAGGTAGGACTGCGCGAACATCCCGACGAGCACGTAGATCATCGATCCACCGCCCCACGCGACGACGGCTTCCTTCATCTCGGCATTGGTGCCGGAGAACGTGAACACGTCGCCCAGGGGCCCGACGAGGGTGTCGCACAGCGAGGAGAGGGTGTCGTACGCGCTGTTGCTGTCCGTCGTGCCGAGGGCAGCCATGAACGCACCGATCGCCAGGACGAGCGAGCAGGCGAGGCCCAGTGCGCCGACGGCCACCGCCAGGACGGCGACGGCGTTGCGGCCGGTGGAGGTGGCGCCCGGATCGCGGTCGGCCGCGTTCTTGCGGCGGCGGTCCATGAACGAGACCTTGGGCTCACGCGGCGCCTCGACGAAGCGGTCGGCCTTCTTCTCCGCGCGGTGTGCGGCCTTGGCGCTTCGGGCGGCGGCCTTGGACTCCTCGCGCTCGCGGCGGGCAGCCTCCTTGGCCTGCTGGCGCTCCAGACGCTCGGCCTCGCGAGCCTCGGCCGCGACACGGGCGGCGATCTGCTTCTCGTCCTCGACCGGCTCCTCGACCGCGACCGGTTCGACGACCTCGACCGGCTCCTCGACTTCGTCTGGTTCGACGACTTCGTCGACCTGTTCCGGCGCGTCCTCGGTGGGCTCGGCCGACTCCTCGACGGTGGTCTGGTCGGTCTCCTCAGCCGGCTCGCTCTCGGCGGTCGCCTCGGTCTCCTCAGCCGGCTCAGGCTCAGCAGCCTGCTCGGCCACGACAGCCGCGGCGGTGACCTCGGCAGCCTCACGCTCCCGGCGGGCGGCCTCCTCGGCAGCCTCACGCTCCCGGCGGGCGGTCTCCTCAGCAGCCTTGCGCTCCTGGCGGGCGGCCTCGTCGCGGGCCGCCTCGTCGCGGGCCTGTTGCTCGGCCAGCTCGGCAGCCTCGCGCTCGCGGCGCTGCGCCTCCTTCGCCTCCGCACGCTCGCGGATCGCGGTGTCCTTGGCCTCCTGGCGCTCACGGCGGAGGGCGTCCTTGGCCTCCTGGCGCTCGCGACGAGCGGCCTCCTTGGCGTCGGCGCGCGCCTGCCGGGCCGCCCTCTTCGCCTCGGAGCGTTCGCGACGCTCGGTGAGCCGCGCCTCCCTGGCGTCGGTCTTCGGGTCGGCGATCGCTGCGGCGTCCGTGACTTCGGACGACTGCTCGAGCTCCGCGATCTCGGACTCGGTGTCCACCGCGGCCTCGTCGGGGGTCTCGACGTCCGTCTCGACCGCCTCGACGTCGGCGTCCTGCAGCGGGGTGACCGGCACCTCGAGGTCGGCCTCCACCGGGGGTTCGGTGACCTCGGGTGCTTCCATCTCGGCCGTACGCGTGTCGACCCGCTCAGCAGCCTTCGCAGCCACTGCCTCCGTGCGTGCCTGGATCTTGGCGGCGGCCGCCTTCTCACGTTCCTCATTGCGCTGCTGTCGGGCCGCGTGCTTGGCCTCGAGCCGCGCCTGCTTGGCGCGCTTGCGCTCGAGCTTGGCATCCGCACGCGCCTGGCGAGAAGCCGACTTGGCCTCGTCGCGCTCGCGGCGGGCGGCCAGCTTGGCCTCCTCTGCCGCTGCCTGGGCCCTCTCCTGCTCGAGGCGTGCCTGCTCCTCGGCCTCGCGCTTCTCGCGCTCGGCGGCGAGGCGCTGTCGCTCGGCCTCCAGCCGCTGGGTCAGTCCTATCGTGGCCGCGGTGGGAGCGACGGGCTGCGGCTCCGGCTCGACCGCGGGCTCGGGCGCCTCGACCCCGGGGTCCTGCGTGCGGGCGCTCTCGTCGGCGGCCGCCTGCTCGCGGGCGGCCGCGGCCTGCTGCTCCGCCTGCTCGCGCTCTTCCAGCTCACGCTTCTCGGCAAGCTCACGCTCAGCCTGCTCGCGCGCTTCCTGCTCGCGCTTCTCGGCAAGCTCGCGCTCAGCCTGCTCCCGCTCTTCCTGCTCCCGCTGCTCGGCAAGCTCGCGCTCAGCCTGCTCGCGCTCTTCCTGCTCCCGCTGCTCGGCCTGCTCGCGCTCTTCGCGCTCAGCCTTCTCACGTTCGCGCTGCTCAGCCTGCTCACGTACGCGTTGCTCAGCCTCCTCGCGCTCGCGCTGCTTGGCCTCTTCGCGCTCCTCGCGCTCACGCTGCTTGGCCAGCTCACGCTCGTCGTGCTCGCGCCGCTTGGCCTCCTCGCGCTCCGCGCGCTCGCGACGCTTCGCCTCGAGCTTGGCCTGGACGGCTTCCTCGTGCTCACGGCGACGAGCGGCCTTGGCCTCCTCGCGTTCCCGGCGACGGGCGGCCTTGAGCTCGCGCCGGCTGGGCTCGGCCGCAGGCTCTGGAGCAGAGATCTCGGGCGTTGGCACGTCCTCGATCAGCTCGGCGCGATCGACCGCCTGGGGCAGGTCGAAGGTCGCCGACACCCCGGACGTGCTGGGTGCGACCTCGTCGGGCGCGTCACCGTCCTCGAGATCGGCGACGATCGAACCGGCGGTCAGAACCTCACTTGCGTCGGACGACCCTTTTTTTGATCTTGGGGGCGACCTGCCCGGAGTCGTCACTCACCTCCTCGGGCGAATGATCATCGGTGTCAGCGTCGTCCGGTGCCTCATCGACGTACTCGTCGACCAAGGGCTCAGGCGTCGTCAACGGCGTTGAAGCTGACGAGTGGTTGGCCATCACGATGTGTTCCTGCGCCACCCGCTCGGCCTCGGCCTCGGCGGCGGCGACCCACTCCAACGCGGTGCGCTCGGCCTCCTGCAGCTTCTCCTCGGCTGCGGAGCGTGCGGCGGCCACGGCCTGGCTCAAGCGCTCCTGTGCGTCGCGCTTGGACTGGACCGTGACGCGCTCGGCCTCGGCCTGCGCGGCGGCGACGCGCTCGCGAGCGTCCTGCTCGGACTTCTCGGCGAGGCGCCGGGCCTCGGCCTGTGCCTGGGCAATGCGCTCGGCGGCGTCCTTCTCGGCCTGGGCGATCTTGCGCTCGGCGTCGAGACGGGCGGCCTCGACGTCCTCGGCCAGCTTGCGCTCGGCCTTCTCGCGCGCCTCGCCTGCCAACCGTGCGGCCTCGTTGGCCTCGGCAGCGACCCGCTCGGCCTCGGCCTGGGCGGCCCGGATCTTCTCGGCAGCCACCCGCTCGGCCTCGGCGAGCTTGGCGGCAGCCTCGGCGCGTTCGGCCTCGGCCTCCTTGGCCAGCTTGTCGGCCTCTTCGTTGGCGCGCTCGACGAGAGCCTTGGCCTCGTCACGCTCGCGAGCGAGCTCGGCGGCAGCCTCGGCGTGTCGCTGCGCGGCTTCGGCGGCGAGACGATCGGCCTGCACCTTGGCGGCGACCAGCTTCTCCTCGGCGGCACGCTCGGCATCGGACACGCGTACGGCGATGGCGACCCGCTCGGCCGCCGTCTCCTGTGCGAACTTCTCGGCCTCGGCCTTGGCGGCCGCGACATGGGCACCGGCGGACTCCTCGGCCTCGCGGACCGTGCGCTCGGCCTCGGCCTTGACCTCGGCGAGGCGGGCGTCGGCCTCCTCGCGCTCCTTGGCGAGCTGCGCGAGCGCGGCTTCACGATCGGCCGCAGCCTGCTGGGCGACCTTCTCAGCCTCGGCCTGGGCGGCGGCGACGTGGCTGGCGGACGTACGGTCCGCCTCGGCGACGATCCGCTCGGCCTCGGCCTTGACCTCGGCGAGGCGAGCGTCGGCCGCCTCGCGCTCCTTGGCGAGCTGCGTCAGGGCTGCCTCGCGATCGGCTGCTGCCTGCGCGGCCACGTTCTCGGCCTCGGCCCGGGCGGCCTCGATGCGGCGCTGGGCATCCTGCTCGGCGGCCTGGAGACGACGGTTGGCGGCTTCTTCGGCCGCCTTCTCGGACTCGGCGAGACGCCGCTCGGCGACGCGCTTGGCCTCGGCTTCGGCTTCCTCCGCCAGGCGAAGCGCCTCGGCGTTGGCCTGCTGGATGCGCTGCTGAGCCTGGCGCTCGGCTTCAGCCTTGGCGGCGGCCACGCGTTCGTCGGCCGCCTTCTGGAGCTCGGCGATCTTGGCGGCAGCGGCGGCGCGCTCACGCTCGATCTCGGCGGTGACGCGGTCGGCCTCCTGCTGAGCAGCGCTGACCCGCTCAGCGGCAGCCTGCTCGGCGGCCTTGAGCTTCTGGGCCGCGATCTCGCGCTGGGCCGCCTCGTCGGACTGCAGCCGCGCGGAGACCTCGGCACGCTCACGCGCCGCCTCCTCCATCAGGCGGGCAGCCTCGGCGCGCGCCTGGGCGACGCGCTGCTGCGCGGCAGCGCTCGCGGCGGCGAGCTTCTCGGCGAACGTCGCCTGGGTGGCGACCGGTTCGGGTGCCTCGCGCGGAGCCTCCACGGGCGCCTCGCGCGGGGTTTCCACGGGAGCGGGCGCCTGCTCGGCCACGGGAGCCGGCTCAGGGCGGGCTTCCTCGACCGGTGCGGCCGGCGCTTCGTTCTCGATCGTCTCGACGACGGGCTCCTCGACGACCTGGGGCTGCTCCGGCTGCGGGGCAGGCGCCTCCTCGCCCGAGAGCTCTCCTGCGGTCTGCGCTCCCCCGAGGCGGGAGAACGGCGAACCGTGCGACGTGTCCTCGGAGGGCGCCTCGGCCTGAACGGGCTCCGGCTCCGGGGCGGCCTGCTCGACGGGCTGCTCGGCGGGCGCGGGGGCCTCGTTCACGGCTTCGAACGTCGCGGTGCGCTCCGCCTCGGACTCGACCTGGTCGGGCGGGGTCGACACCGCCTGGCGAGCGGCGTCGAGCTTCTCGGCGAGGGTCTTCTCCTGCGGTGTCTCGTCGGCTGCCGGATCGTCACGTCGTACGGAGTGGCGCTTGGAGGCGGCGAACGCCTTGGCGGCGGCGCGCTCGGCCTTGCGCTTCTCGGCGGCGGCCTGACGGGCAGCGCGGGCGGCGGCCCTGCGGGCGCGCGGGCTGTCGTCTCCGTCGTCCTCGGCGGCGGAGCCTTCGTCGATGCTCGCGGCGGCCTGCGAGAGGACGTCGTCGGGGCTGGGTCGGTGAGCTGAGTCGTCCTTGCTCACGCCGGCATCACGGCTCGGCGCGGGAGCGTTGTCCGCATCCTCGCTCGCGAGCATGTCGGCTGCGACCTGCAACGGGTCGGCGCGCCGACGCTCGACCGGCTGGTTGGACTCTGAGTCGGACATGACTCCCTTTCATCTACACCGCTGATGGCACTTCGTGCTCAGTATGCCCCATGCGTACCGTGTGTCACATTGCTTCAAGCCACCCGGCGAAACGCGTCGTACCCGCCGGATCGCGGCTCGATCGAGTCGCTGCAGGATCAACGATCATGACGGCCGGAAAGTCATGTACGCGCCGCGAACCGTGTCAGGCCGGAGCGAGCCACAGCACGCCTGCGGGCGGCAGCTGGAGCAGCGCCGACGCGGGTTGCCCGTGCCAGGGCTCCGCGACGGCCTCGACCGCCCCCAGATTGCCGACACCCGAGCCGCCGTAGACCTCGCTGTCGGTGTTGACGACCTCGCGCCACGTACCGGTCGACGGGAGCCCGACCCGGTAGTCGTGATGCGGCGATCCGGAGAAGTTGCCGATGCACGCGAGCGTCGAACCGTCCGAGCCGATCCGCAGGAAGCAGATGACGTTGCCCGCGACATCGCTGGCGTCGATCCACTGGAACCCCTCGGGCCGGCTGTCGGCCGAGTAGAGCGCCGGCGCGTCGCGGTAGTAGGTGTTGAGGTCGCTGACCAGGTGCAGGATGCCCGAGTGCAGCGGCTCGTCGAGGGCGTGCCACTCCAATGAGCGGGACTCCGCCCACTCCCCCTCCTGGCCGAACTCGCCACCCATGAACAGCATCTGCTTGCCCGGGTGCGCCCACATGAACGCGAGCAGCGCGCGTACGCCGGCCGCCTTGTTCCACTCGTCACCGGGCATGCGCTGCCACAGCGATCCCTTGCCGTGGACGACCTCGTCGTGCGACAGCGGAAGGATGAAGTTCTCGGTCCAGGCGTAATCGATCGCGAACGTCATCTCGCCGTGGTGGTACGACCGGTGGACCGGCTCGTGGCCGAGGTAGTCGAGCGTGTCGTGCATCCAGCCCATGTTCCACTTGAAGCCGAAGCCGAGTCCGCCGCTGTCGGTGGGGCTGCTGACGCCCGGCCACGCCGTCGACTCCTCGGCGACCATGACGACGCCGGGATGGTGCTTGTAGACCGTGGCGTTGAGCTCCTGTAGCAGCTGGACCGCCTCGAGGTTCTCGCGGCCGCCGTGCTGGTTGGCGACCCACTCCCCGTCCTTGCGGGAGTAGTCGAGGTAGAGCATCGAGGCGACGGCGTCGACGCGCAGGCCGTCGAGGTGGAACTCCTCGAGCCAGAACAGTGCGTTGGCGACGAGGAAGTTGCGGACCTCGGGCCGGCCGAAGTCGAACACGTACGTGCCCCAGTCGGGCTGCTCGCCGCGGCGCGGATCCGGGTGCTCATAGAGAGGAGTGCCGTCGAAGCGTGCCAGCGCCCACTCGTCACGCGGGAAGTGCGCCGGGACCCAGTCGACGATGACGCCGAAACCGCGCTGGTGGAGCTCGTCGACAAACCAGCGGAAGTCGTCCGGTGAGCCGAACCGGGAGGTCGGCGCATAGTAAGAGGTGACCTGGTAGCCCCACGAGCCGCCGAAGGGGTGCTCGGCGATCGGCATGAGCTCGACGTGGGTGAAGCCCGTCTCGGTGAGGTAGTCAGCGAGCTCGTCGGCGAGCTCGCGGTAGCTCAGCCCCGGTCGCCACGAGCCGAGGTGCACCTCGTAGATGCTCATGGGCGCCTCGAGCCACGTCGTCGCGTCGCGCTTGGCGATCCACGCATCGTCGGCCCACGTGTGCTGCGGCGCGGTCACCACGGAGGCCGTGGCAGGCGGCACCTCGGCGCGGAACGCCATGGGATCGGCCTTCTCGTGCCACTGCCCATCGGGGCCGAGGATGCGGAACTTGTAGTGCGTGCCGAGACCGATGCCCGGGACGAAGAGGTCCCAGACGCCGGCATCACCGAGCGAACGCATGGGATGGCTGCCGCTGTCCCAGAAGTTGAAGTCGCCGGCGACCTGCACGGCTTGGGCGTTGGGCGCCCAGACGGCGAAGGACGTGCCCTCGACCGGCCCGTCGGGGCCGTCGTACGTACGTACGTGCGCACCGAGCACCTCCCACAGTCGCTCGTGCCGTCCCTCGCTGATGAGGTGCAGGTCCAGCTCGCCCACTGCGGCGGGCCAGTCGTACGTCTGTGCGTCGTCCATCTCACTCACCTTCGGTCATGATCCGGTCGATCGAGGCCAGCGGCACCGTGAGCCAGTCCGGCCGGTTGGCGTGCTCGTAGGAGATCTCGTAGACGGCCTTGTCGAGCTCGAGGGCTCGGAGCAGGTCGGCACTGTCACGGGGATCGTGCTCGGCGACGTGGGCATAGCCGTCGCAGAACGCTCCGCGGTTGCGCCGCGCCCACTGCATGGCCTGGGCGGTCCGCTCGGGATCCTCGGGCTGTCCGACCAGCAGCTGCTGAGCGGCGTAGTCGAACGAGCGCAGCATGCCGGCGACATCGCGCAGTGGCGACCGCAGGGCCGAGCGCTCGGCGAGCGTGGCCGCGGGCTCGCCCTCGAAGTCGAGCAGCAGCCAGCCGTTGATCGTGCGCAGCACCTGCCCGAGGTGGAGGTCACCGTGGACGTACTGCATCGACACGGGCTCCTGGAGCTCGGCGACCTTGGCGAACGCGGCGCGCAGGCCCGGACCGTGATCGGCGAGCTGCGGCAGCTCGGCGGTCACCCGGTCGAGCCGTTCGGTCATCGCGGCGACCGTGCGCTCGAGCTCGGCGGTGTCGGCCAGCTCAGTGCCGAGCGCTGTCGCGAGGTCGGCGTGGACCGTGGCGACGGCCTTGCCGAGCCGGTAGGCCTCGCCGGCGAAGTCGCCGCCCAGCTCCTCCGGCGGCAGCCCTGACGGGTCCGCCATGAAGTCGCGGACGCTGGTCGTCGCCATGACCCAGCCGTCGGCGGCGTCCGGCATGAAGCGCTGCAGCATCCCGATCGTCAGCTCCTCGCCGTGGAGCTCGCCCGAGATCGAGCCGAGTGGGTCGGCGATGTGCTGGCAGTCCACGTCGCGGAGGGCGCGGTGCAGCATGAGGTCCTTGTTGAGGCCGGGCGTGAGCTTGCGGAACAGCTTGAGGATGTACTGGTTGCCGTAGACGAGCGACGTGTTGCTCTGCTCCGACGTGATCGGGTGCGCGCGCAGCCCCGAGGTCAGCTCGACGTCGGGCTCCCGCTCGAACCGCAGCTCGTCAACGGGCTCACCGGCGATGATCAGCTCGAGCAGGCACGCCGTGAGGTCGGCGTCGCCGCTGGCCTCGTAGCAGGTCAGGCCGTTCTCGAGCCCGATCGACGCCGAGGCGGCGACGTCGGGCACCTGGCTCTGCCGGCTGCCGATCAGCAATTGGTAGGGCTCGGTGCGATCGCCCTGCTCGACCTCGACGATGAGGTGGATCAGCAGCGGATCGCCGTCGAGCAGCGTCGTCCAGGACACCGGGCGTACGGCGGTGATCTCGCGGTCCTTGCCGCCGAACCAGCGCTGGGTCGGCAGCCACTCGGGGAGCGCAGCCGCGAGATGCTCGATCATCTCGTCTCGCGACGCCACCGCGTCGTTGGTCTCAACAGGTCCACTCATGCCGCGATCGTCCTTTCGACAAGCTCAAGGACCGGTGGGCACAGACTCGACAACATGCTCATTGAGCTTGTCGAAATGAGAATTCCACTCATGCCTGGCTCCTCCTCTCGCCCTCGTCGCCGAGCTCGGACAGCTGGAACCAGTAGAAGCCGTGGCCCGGCAGGGTCAGCAGATAGGGCAGCTCGCCGATGCGCGGGAAGCGCACGCTGCCGGTCAGCTCCACCGGCGTGAAGCCGAGGTGCTCCGACAGGTCGAGCTCGACGGGCTGCGGGAATCTCGACAGGTTGTTGACGCACAGGACGACGTCGTGCTCGCCGTCGGGGCGCTCCCACACGCGCTTGTAGGCCAGCACGCTCGGGTTGGAGCCGCCGAGGTCGACGAACTCCCCCTCGGCGAAAGCGTTGTGCTGCTTGCGCACCTCGATCATGCGGCGGGTCCAGTTGAGCAGCGACATCGCGTTGCTCTGCTGCGCCTCCACGTTGATCGCCTCGTAGCCGTAGGTCGGGTCCATGATCGGCGGCAGGTAGATGCGGCCGGGATCGGAACGCGAGAAGCCGGCGTTGCGGTCGGGCGACCACTGCATCGGCGTACGCACGGCGTCTCTGTCACCGAGCCAGATGTTGTCGCCCATGCCGATCTCGTCGCCGTAGTAGAGGACCGGCGACCCGGGCAGGCTCAGCAGCATCGCGGTGAACAGCTCGAGCTGGTTGCGGTCGTTGTCGAGCAGCGGGGCGAGGCGGCGGCGGATGCCGATGTTGGCCTTCATGCGCGGATCGGACGCGTACTCGCGATACATGTAGTCGCGCTCGTCGTCGGTGACCATCTCGAGCGTCAGCTCGTCGTGGTTGCGCAGGAAGATGCCCCACTGGGTGCCCGACGGAATCTCCGGCGTCTGGGCGAGGATCTCCGAGATCGGGAACCGCGACTCCCGGCGCACAGCCATGAAGATGCGCGGCATGAGTGGGAAGTGGAATGCCATGTGGCACTCGTCGCCGCCGACCTTGGGATCGCCGAAGTACTCCACGACGTCGGACGGCCACTGGTTGGCCTCGGCGAGCAGGATGCGGCCCGGATATTCACGGTCGACGGTCTCGCGGCACTTGCGAAGGTACTCGTGCGTGCGCGGCAGGTTCTCGCAGTTGGTGCCCTCCTCCTCGAACAGGTAGGGCACGGCGTCGAGCCGGAAGCCGTCGATGCCGAGGTCGAGCCAGAACCGCAGGACGTCGAGCATCGCCTCCTGGACCTCTTCGTTCTCGAAGTTGAGGTCGGGCTGGTGGCTGAAGAAGCGGTGCCAGTAGAACTGTCCGCGCACCGGGTCGTACGTCCAGTTGGACGTCTCGGTGTCGACGAAGATGATGCGGGCGTCGGCGTAGCGCTGGTCGTCGTCGCTCCACACGTAGTAGTCGCCGTAGGGCCCGTCGGGATCGTTGCGGGACTGCTGGAACCACGGGTGGGCGTCGGACGTGTGGTTGAGGACGAGGTCGGTGATGACGCGGATGTCGCGCTTGTGCGCCTCCTCCAACAGGTGCACGAAGTCCTCGACCGTGCCGAACTCGGGCAGCACCGCGCGGAAGTCGCTGATGTCGTAGCCGCCGTCGCGCAGCGGTGAGGCGTAGAACGGCGGCAGCCACAGGCAGTCGACGCCGAGCCACTGGAGGTAGTCGAGCTTGTCGGCGAGGCCACGCAGGTCGCCCGTGCCGTCGCCGTTGGAGTCGGAGAACGCGCGGACGAGCACCTCGTAGAACACGGCGCGCTTGAACCACTCGGGATCGCTGGTGGCCTGCTCGGCATGGCCGAAGTCGTCGGCCTGCGGCTCGACGAGCGTGCCGTCGGCGGCGATCGCCTCACCTGTGTGCGGCGTCTCCTCGAGCCCCACGAGGGCGGCGTCGGGCGCGGGGTCCTGCGGCATGTGCGTCACCTCTCGGTCAGGCATTCAGGGTCGTGTCGTCGGCGTCGGCGTCCGTACGCCTGGTCAGGCTCACGATGTGCGCGACGGCCCGCAGCGGGTCGAGGCGTACGTAGTTGGACTCGCCCCAGTCGTACGTCTCGCCGGTGACCTCGTCGTGCGCGATCAGCCGGTCGCCGGGTGCGAAGCCGAGCGCCGGGAGGTCGAGCCACATCGTGCCCTCGCGGGACTCGTGGGGGTCGAGCGAGACGACGACCAGCACGGTGTCACCCGTGGCCGGGTCCTGCTTGGTGTAGACCATCAGCGCGTCGTGGTCGATGTGGTGGAACCGAAGGGTCCGCATCTGCTGGAGCGCGGGGTGCGCGCGGCGGATCTCGTTGAGGCGGGTCAGCCACGGCTGCAGGGACTCACCGTCGGCGAGCGCCTTGTCGAAGTCGCGGGGGCGCAGCTCGTACTTCTCGGAGTCGAGGTACTCCTCGCTGCCGGGCTTGACCGCCTCGTGCTCGTAGAGCTCGAACCCGGAGTAGACGCCCCACGTCGGCGCGAGCGTCGCGGCGAGGGCGGCGCGGATCGCGAACATGCTGGGGCCACCAACCTGCAGGTGCTCGGGGAGGATGTCCGGCGTGTTGACGAACAGGTTGGGCCGGCCGATGTCCCACTGGTCGCGGTGGTCCTCGGCGAACTCGGTCAGCTCCTGCTTGGTCGTGCGCCAGGTGAAGTAGGTGTAGCTCTGGGTGAAGCCCAGCCGCGCCAGGCCCCACAGCCGCGCCGGCCGCGTGAACGCCTCGGCGAGGAAGAGCACGTCGGGGTGCTCGGCCTTGACCTGCGCGATGAGCCACTCCCAGAAGTCCGGCGGTTTCGTGTGCGGGTTGTCGACACGGAAGACCCGGATGCCGCGCTCGACCCAGTGCAGCGTCACCCGCAGCATCTCCGCGTAGATCGCGTCGCGGTCGTTGTCGAAGTTGAGCGGGTAGATGTCCTGGTACTTCTTGGGCGGGTTCTCGGCGTACGCGATGGTGCCGTCGGGCAGCGTCGTGAAGAACTCCGGATGAGCCGAGACCCATGGGTGGTCGGGGGCGACCTGCAGGGCGAGGTCGAGGGCGACCTCCATGCCGAGGTCGTTGGCGCGCTGCACGAACGCGGCGAAGTCCTTGTCGCTGCCGAGCTCGGGGTGGATCGCGTCGTGGCCACCCTCCTTGGCGCCGATGGCCCACGGGGAGCCGACGTCGGTCTTGCCCGGCGTCAGGGAGTTGTTGGGTCCCTTGCGGTTGACCCGGCCGATGGGATGGATCGGCGGCAGGTAGACGACGTCGAAGCCCATGTCGGCGACCCGCTCGAGCTCCTTGGCGGCCGTGGCGAACGTGCCGTGGACCGGTCGGCCCTTCTTGTCGGTGCCACCGGTCGAGCGCGGGAAGAACTCGTACCAGGACCCGTACGCGGCGCGCTCCCGGTCGACCCAGATCTTGCGGACCGGCCCCTTCGTGACGACGTCGCGTACGGGGAAGTCGTGCATGATCGTGCGGGTGTCGGCCGACAGCGCCGGGCCGGTGCGGGCGCCGAGCGGCAGGGTCTCGGCTCGCAGCGCGGTGGCGGCGCCCTCGAGCGCCGTGCGGTGGGCCTTGCGCTCCTTGCGGCCTGCGACCTCGTCGAGGAGCCGGGCGGCGAGCTCGAGGTCGTTGGCCAGCTCGGCCGCGGTCTGGCCGGCAGCGAGCTTGACCTCGATCGCGTGCAGGACCGTGGCCCACGGGTCACCCCAGGCGTCGACACGGAACGTCCAGAGGCCGGTCGTGTCGGGCACGATCGTGGCCGTGAACAGGTCGGTGTCCTTGCCGGTCTCGTGCATGCGAGTCGTACGGTCGCGGCGCTCCCCCGGGCCACGCCACACGACGGTGGCACCGACGGCGTCATGGCCTTCGCGCCACACCGTGGCTGTGACGGGTACGTGCTCGCCGGCGACCGCCTTCGAGGGATGCGTGCCGTCACCCGACAGGGGTTTGACGTCGTCGATCCCGAGTCGGCCTGTCATGCAGTGCTCCCCCGTACGTCGAATGCGTGCGTCACTCTCGAACCTACTGGGTTCACCTACCCGGGCGCGATCCGAGCAAACGGTCTGCCGCCCGTCGCATCCCGAGAGGCCCGCAACCGCGGCGATTGAGCTTGTCTAAATGTCCTCTCGACGAGGGCCGACGGGTCAGTGGCGCTCGGCGTCGGTGCCGAAGCCCTCGAGCTTCGTGCGCTCCTCGAGCGTCAACAGCTCCTGGAACAGCGTGATGTGCAGCCCGGCGGGCGCGTCGAGCCTCGAGTTGAGCGACTGCCACGGCGTCTCGGTCGGCGGGGCGACGAGCGAGGCGCCTGCGTCGACGAGCTTCTGCGTACGCTCCTCGGCGTCCGGCACCTCGAACGCGACCCGGAGCCTCGGCGTCGTCGGGTGCCCGACCTCGACCTCGTCGATCATCCGCCGTTGGGCCGGATTGGCGATCTCGAGTGTCGCGTAGCCGGCGTGCAGGATCGTCACCTTGGCGCCCACGCCCTCGGCCTCGAACGCCTCCTGCTCCCGCAGGCCCAACACGTCGCGATAGAACGCCACGGCCTGCTCGTAGTCGTCCGCCTCCACGACGAGTCGCAGCTGGACGACGGGACCGTTCTCCTCAGTGGTGTCAGTCATGACCCGACGCTACGACGTGGCGCCGCCGGTCACACGCGTTCTCGGCGACCGGTCGTCAGTGCGTGTCGTGGCGGCGGCGTACGAGCACCACGAGCATCGCCACCATCATCACCGTGTGCGCGACGACCATGAACGCCATCGGGCTCATGACGTCGATCCACACCAGAGGCAGGAGGACGGCGGGTACGTACATGGCGGCGCACATCTCCGCGGTCATCGCCCACGCATGGCCGCGGAAGCGCATCCACGCCGCCATGCCGATCGCCATGTCGGTGGCCATCAACAGGTACGAGGTGCCGGGACGGTCGGCGAGCTCGACGGTCAGCCCGAGGGCGGACCGGAGCACGCCGAGCACGAGCATGCCGACGGACATCGCGATGACCATCTCGACGTAGTGCCTCGTCAGCGGCCACCACGAGCGCCCTGTGGTTGACGTGTGGATGAGTGAAGATGTCATGGCGTCAGCGTCTGCCGCCTCCCGGGACGCGTCCATCGAGCGCGAGCGCCATGTCCGGAATCTTGGACAACGAGTCAGTCGGACATGCTGACCCACGCTCGTACGACGCCTAGATTGGGCCCATGGACGAGCCTCGTCGCGTCGTGGTCGTCGGATATCCGGCGGCCGAGCTGCTCGACATCGCCTGCATCGTGTCGGCGCTGCAGCTCGCGAACTATCTCAACGGCCACGCCGTCTATCGCGTCGAGCTCGCCTCCCCCGGCTGCCTGCCGATCCACACGGGCACCGGTCTCACGATCAACGCGGACGTCGGGCTGGAGCGGGTCCGCGGGCCCCTCGACACGCTGATGATCTCCGGCGGCATCGGCTACGTCGACGCCATGGCCGACGACCGGTTGGTCGCGCACGTACGCCGCCTCGGCCGCGAGGCCCGGCGAGTCGCCTCGGTGTGCACCGGTGCCGGCATCCTCGCCGAGGCCGGACTGCTCACCGGTCGCCGGGCGGCGACGCACTGGGACCACGTCGACTACCTCGGCGAGCGGTTCCCCGACGTCGTGTTCGACCGCGACCCGATCTACATCGCGGACGGCGACGTGTGCACCTCGGCGGGGGTGACGGCGGCGCTCGACCTCACGCTGTCGTTCATCGAGTCCGACACCGGCCCAGACCTGGCACGTGACGTGTCCCGTCAGCTCGTCACCTACCTGCAGCGGCCCGGCAACCAGGCCCAGATGAGCATGTTCACCTCGGCGCCTGCGGCCCGCAGCTCGCTGGTGCAGGACGCCGTCGCGTACGTCACGACGCATCTCGACGAGGACCTGTCGGCCGCGACCTTGGCCGCCCGGTTCCCGGTGAGCGAGCGGCACCTCGCCCGGCTGTTCATCAAGGAGCTCGGCACGAGTCCCGGCCGCTTCGTCCGCAAGGCGCGCACCGAGGCCGCGGCGCACCTGCTGACCGGCAGCGACCTGAGCGTGCAGACCGTCGCGACGCGGTGCGGCTTCGGCACGGTCGAGTCGCTGCGTCAGGCGTTCTGGGCGACGTACGGCGTGTCGCCGACGCACTACCGGATGACGCAGTCGAGCAGCGTACGGGTCGTCAGCCTTGGAGCGGCAGGTCGTACTTGATGAAGCCCCGGTCCTCGGCCACCTTGTCGTACAGCCGCCGTGCCGTGGAGTTGGACGCCTGCGTGTGCCAGTAGACCCGCGCGCAACCTTGATCGTCTGCCCATTCGGCGACGGCGGCGATCAGCGCGGCAGCAGCGCCTTGCCCCCGTGCCTCCGGAGCCGTGAACAGGTCCTGCAGGTAGCAGACGTCGGGGCCCGAGGTGCTGGGGTGCACGAAGAAGTGCGTGATGCCGACGAGGTCGCCGTCCAGCCGCGCGCCCAACGCGTGCAGCCGCGAGTCCGCCTGGAACTCACGCCACGCCCGCTCGTACATCTCGGCCGGCTCGGTGCGCCCGTAGAAGTCGATGTATGCGCGGAACAACGCCTCCCAGGCTGCGCGGTCCTCGGGCACGAGCCCATCGACGGTGATCACGAAGCCCTCAGTCCTCTCTCGGGGCCTTGAGCAGCAGCAGCGATCGAGCGGGCAACGTCAGAGAGCTGCCGGCCGACAACGGCTCGGTCGATGCCGGCGCACCGTCGGGCGTCGTGGTGTCGAGCGTCGGCTCGAACGTCTCGCCGAACTCGACGCCGGGCAGCACGACATCGATCGGCTCAGCGCCGGCATGCATGAGCAGCAGCCACGAGTGGTCGGCGAGCAGCTCGCCCTCGCGCGTACGGGACTGGCTGTTGGAGCCGTCGATCCACATGCCGAGGGTGTGGCGGTCGTCGTCCTCCCAGTCCGCCTCGTCGAGCTCGTGCCCGTCGGGGCGCAGCCAGATGAGGTCGGGGCGGCCGGTCGGCGTGGTGCGGCCGTCGAAGAACTCGGGCTGCCGCAGGGCGGGGCTGTTGGCCCGCAGGTGCACGACGCGACGGGCGAACGCCAGCATCGACTCGGCTTCGTCGGTCTCCGTCCAGTCGACCCACGACGTCGGGTCGTCGACGCAATAGGCGTTGTTGTTGCCGCCCTGCGTGCGCCAGCGCTCGTCGCCGGCGACGAACATCGGCGTGCCGGTCGACAGCATCAGCGTGGCGAACAGGTTGCGGGCCTGCCGCTGGCGCAGTGACCGGATCGCGGCGTCGTCGGTCTCGCCCTCGGCGCCGTGGTTCCACGAGCGGTTGTCGTTGGTGCCGTCGCGGTTGTCCTCGCCGTTGGCCTCGTTGTGCTTGCCGTCGTACGACACGAGGTCGCGGAGTGTGAACCCGTCGTGCGCGTTGACGAAGTTGATCGACTGCCACGGACGCCGGAACGTGTGGTCGTAGAGGTCGGAGGAGCCCGTGAGCCGGTAGGCCAGGTCGTCGACTCCCCCGGCGGCGCCGCGCCAGAAGTCGCGGACCGTGTCGCGGTAGATGCCGTTCCACTCGGCCCACTGGGCGCCGAAGTCGCCGACCTTGTAACCCTCGCCGGTCGCGTCCCACGGCTCGGCGATCAGCTTGCAGGTCGACAGGATCGGATCGGTCGTGATCGCGGTGAGCAGCGTCGAGTCGCGGTCGAACTTGCCGCCCTTGGGACGGCCCAGCGTGCTCGCAAGGTCGAACCGGAACCCGTCGACGCCGAGCTCGGTGGCCCAGTAGCGCAGCGAGTCCGTCACCATGCGGACGACCGTCGGCGAGCTGGACTCCAACGTGTTGCCGCAACCGGTGATGTCGGCCATGTGGCCGTCCTCGTCGTGCAGGTAGTAGGCCGGCGCCTCGTAGCCACGGAAGCTCAGCGTCGGACCGTCGGGCCCGCCCTCGCACGTGTGGTTGTAGACGACGTCGACGATGACCTCGATGTTGGCGGCGTGGAGCGCTGCCACCATGGTGCGAAACTCCTCGACCTCACGGCCGGGCTCGCTGGCGTAACCGGCGTGCGGGGCGAAGAAGCCCAACGGCGAGTAGCCCCAGTAGTTGTGCCGCCCCGCGCGTACGAGGGACGGCTCGTCGCTGAACGTCTGCACCGGCAGCAGCTCGACGGTCGTGACGCCGAGGCGCATCAGGTGCTCGATGACCGCCGGGTGCGCGAGGCCGAGATAGGTGCCTCGCAGCGCCTCGGGCACATCGGGGTGCTGCTGGGTGAAGCCCTTGACGTGGAGCTCGTAGATCACGGTCTCCTCGAACGGGATGTCCGGCTTGACCCCGGTGTCGGGGCCGCCGGGGCTCGTCACGACGCTGAGCGGCACCGAGCCGAGCGAGTCGACCGTCGACGGTTCGACGCCCTCGGGGTCGTCGGCATAGCCCAGCGCTGCGTCCAGGTCGGTCAGCGAACCGCTGATGCGCCGGGCGTACGGGTCGACGAGGAGCTTGTGGGGGTTGCAGCGCAGGCCGGTCTTCGGCTCGTACGGCCCGTGGATGCGGAAGCCGTACTTCTGGCCGGGCGTCACCCCGGGCACCAGCCCGTGCCAGACGCCGAACGTACGCTCCGTGAGCTCGATGCGCCGCTCGTTGAGGTCGTCGTCGATGAGGCACAGCTCGACCCGCTCGGCGACGCTGCTGGCGACCGCGAAGCGTACGCCGCCGGCCTCCGGGTGCGCCCCCAACGGGAAGGGACGTCCGGCGAGGACCTGCGTGTCCGGGGTCGGGTGCGTTGCCATGCACTCAGTCTTTCAGGTGCCCGGTGCGCGACGCCCTCCAGCAGGCGTGACGATCGGCACGCGGTCGATTCGGCACCGAATCCCGAAAGACGCGTTGTCGCGCGCATCGCCACCGGGGTGCCGGGTACTCCGCCGGTCATGACGACACCAGGGGACGACCTCCGATGACCGCGAGCTTGGGCGCTTCACTGCTGGTGATCCTGATGTTCTTCGTCGGGCTCGCAGTGATGCTGACGCTGGCCGTGCACATGGAGTCGACGCTCGAGCGACCCCGAGGTCGCCACCGCGTTCGCGTCCCGGCGCACGACCGCGAGCGACGCTAGTCGGTTCGGTGGTCGAGCGGCGGAACGTGACCGTCCGCTAGCGTCGTCCCCCATGAACGAGGTCTCCAAGCCGCAGCGTCTGTACGTCCAGTGACTCAAGGGTCGCTTCCGCTGGCAGGAGCGTCGCGCGATCGTCGAGTGGTCCGAAGACGAGGTGATCACGCTGCACGAGATCGTCGAGGGTCAGCCTGATCGGCCGATCTTCTCCGTCCCAGCGCGGGAGCTCGTACGCGCGACGCTGACGATCGGCTTCCTGCGCCTCTTCCTGCCGGACGGTCGCACGTTCCATCTCGGGCTCGCCGCAGCGTTGCCCGCGCCCGCCGACGACGAGGACGTGGAGACGTACGTCAGGCGAACCAGCGGACGCGGAGTGGCGGACGACATGTGGTGGCAGCATGAGCTCCAAGCTGCAGGCGTGCCCCTCAAGGTGCGTGGCGGCCGGTGGTTCACCGGCGTCGTCATCGGAGCCACCGTCGCGATCGTCGTCGCCGCGGCCCTGCTGGTGATCGTCGTCGGTTCGTAGCCTCCGAGCCACCAGGGCGCCTAGGATCGCAGCATGCTTTCCATGGAATCGGCACTGACCTTCGCCGTCGCGTCCTTCCTGCTGATCGTGATCCCCGGCCCGAGCGTGCTGTTCGTCGTCGGCCGTTCGCTCTCGCTGGGTCGACGCGGCGGGTTGCTCAGCGTCGCGGGCAACGAGCTCGGCGGCCTCGTGCCGATCGCCGCCGTCGCGCTCGGCATCGGTGCGCTGGTGTCGGACTCGATCATCGCCTTCACGATCGTCAAGATCGCCGGTGGTGCGTACGTCATCTTCCTCGGCATCCAGGCGATCCGGCATCGTCGTACGCCGATCGACCAGCCGATGACTGCGCCGAAGTCCGGCGGACGCCTGCTGTGGCAGGGCTTCGTCGTCGGCGCGACGAACCCCAAGACGATCGTGTTCTTCGTGGCGGTGCTCCCCCAGTTCGTCGACCACGATCGCGGCGGCATCCCCGGTCAGATCCTGGTCCTCGGCCTGATCTTCACGGTCATCGCGTTCGCGTGCGACTCGGTGTGGGCTGTCGCGGCCGGCGCTGCGCGTGCCTGGTTCGCCCGGTCCCCCCGTCGCATGTCGCAGATGAACGCGACCGGCGGAACCATGATGATCGGCCTCGGCGGCGGACTCCTGCTCGCCGGCAACAAGGCCTGACTCTCTCCTCTACGCTTTCGACATGCTCACCGCCGCCCGCCGACGCCCGTTCAGGTCAGCGTTCGTCGCCGTCGTCGCAGGGCTCGGCGTCTTCGCCGCAGCGTACACAGCGACCGGCCACTCCCTGCAGCACCTCGTCGGCTACCCCTGCACGTAGTCGAGCAGCTCAGCCCGAGAAGTACGTCACGACCCCGGCGAGGGCCCCGAGCCCGAGGACCGGCAGCAGCAGGTTGTAGAGGCGCACGAACGCCCTGCTGCCCTGAGTCGCCAAGACGGGGGCATCATCCGTCCCGACGATGATCCGCTGCTGGTCCGCCAGGAAGTCCATGTACGCGGCGCCCCACGCAACCGTGCGGCTGTAGGTGGCGACGAAGAGGCGTACGGGATCCACGATCATCGGGAACGCCATCGTCGCGAATCGTTTCCGCGGCTTGGCAAGCGCTGCAGCCTGCGCTGCATCGTCGACTGACGACGTCACGATGACCGGGATCATCGCGACTCCGGTCTGCAGGCCAATCGGCAATCCGCCCTTGACGCGCTTGGCCCACTCCGCTGCCAGGTCCGCGATCGCCGACAGATCCGGACCCGTCACGTGGTCGACCGTGACGAACACGACGAACGTGTGCAGCCGCGTGAAGAACCACCTGAGGCGGAGGTTGGACCTTCTCATCGCCCTGGCGCCCGGCAGGACCGATTGGTCGACCTCGATCGCCTTGTAGCCGGCGGCCTGCAGCCGCGCCAGTGCCGCATCGGTCCACACGTCGGGAGTCACGACGAACACTCTGACAGCCGGCTGCACCCCACGTGGCAGATTTGGCGACATGCATCCGTTCAGCCAGATCGACGTGTTCACCTCGACCCTCACGGAGGGCAATCCGCTCGCAGTCGTCCATGACGCCGACGACCTGACGGACGAGCAGATGGCGGCGTTCGCACGCTGGACCAACCTCTCCGAAACGACGTTCCTGCTGCAGCCGACCGCTGACGCCGACTACCGCGTACGTATCTTCAACACGCAACGCGAGCTGCCGTTCGCCGGCCATCCCACGCTGGGCTCGGCACGCGCATGGCTCGAAGCCGGAGGTACGCCGCGCTCCGCCGGTGAGATCGTCCAGGAGTGTGGCGCCGGACTCATCCGCATCCGGCAGGACGGCTCCCGCCTGGCGTTCGCCGCTCCCCCGCTCGTACGCGACGGCGCTGTCGACGAGGCCGACCTCCAACAGGTGATCGCCGGCCTCGGCGTCGACCCCGCCCGCGTCGTCGATGCGAAGTGGGCCGACAACGGTCCCGGCTGGGTGGCCGTGCTGCTCGACAGCGCCGAGACCGTCCTGGGCCTCGAGCCCGATCAAGCACTGTTCGGCGAGAACAACCGCGTCGGTGTCGTCGGACCGCATCCGGAGGGCTCCGAGACGGCCTTCGAGATCCGCGCCTTCACCTCGAGCCCCGGTGGCGAGGACCCGGCGACCGGCAGCCTCAACGCCTCGATCGCCCAGTGGCTCGTCGGCACCGGCCGCGCGCCGTCGTCGTACGTCGCTGCGCAGGGCACCGTCGTCCGCCGCCGCGGCCGCATCCATGTGGACCAGGTCGGCGACGACATCTGGATCGGCGGCGAGACCGTGGTCGGCATCAGCGGAACCGTGGGGTTGTAGGCGCTCGACCCAACCAAATCGGCGCGCCATCCCGTCTATGTTGTGACAGCGTCTTTACCAACAGGGAGCCGGCGTGCGCCAAACCAGCGAAGCGGAGTACAGCGAGTTCGCTCAATCCGTATGGCCGCAGCTCTACCGGTCGGCCGTCATGATCGTGCGTGACCGCCAGCTCGCCGAGGACCTGGTCCAGATCGCCCTGGTGAAGACCTACATCGCGTGGCCGCGGCTTCGTGAGACGGGTAAGGCGAGCGCCTACACCCGGCGAGTGATGGTGAACGTGGCGCACGACTGGTTCCGCAAACGTTCATGGACCCACGAGGACACCGTCAACACGGCAATCGACGCGGAGGCACACGCTGGCGATCATGCCGCAGCGCTGGTCAATCGAGTCGACCTGGCCGATCTGTTGAGGACCTTGCCGCTGGGCCAACGATCGGTCCTCGCACTGCGATTCCTCGATGACCTGTCCGTTCAGGAGACCGCCGACATCTTGAACATCACCACGGGCACCGTCAAGAGCCAGACCGCGGACGCCCTCGCAGCACTTCGAACCCACGCCCTCGTCGTCACCGAAGGAAGCCACCATGACTGAGCAGTTGATCGAACAGATCCGCAACCACGCCAACTCCGAACCCGTCCCCGATCTGGACCTGGACGGCGTCATCCGGCGAGGGCGCCAAGTGCGCCGGCGTCGCTCAGTCGCAAGGCGGACCTTCGCGACCTTGGCCGTCGGGGCCCTCGCAGGGTCGGCTGTCATCGTCGCGGCGAACCGCGGCAGTGAGAGCAACCTGACGGTCAGCGCCAGCTTCTCGGCGCACGAGGTGAAGCTCGTCTCGGCTGCCTATCGAACGGGCGGGGCGTTCTCGCGTGGAGACACCCTGTGGTTCAGCGACCCCGACTACGCCGTCGACCTCGGCACGACGATCCAGCTCATGTACTACACCTCCTCGGGTGTCGTCGCCGGCGTGACGAACGACGACGCCGGAGACGTGAAGCGCGACTACGTCTACGTCGGGACTGACGGGTCGGTTCGTGAGCTGAACCTTCCCGGCAATGTCGTCCCTGGAACAGACGCGCAGGCGGACCGCTACGCGTACCTGACGAAGCAAGGCTCGGGCTTCCAGATCCACGTGATCGAGGCGTCGACCGGAGATGAGCTCGCGACCCGGTCGTTCGACGCGCCGTACAGCTGGGCCGGCTGGAGCGTCCCACCGATCGGACTCACTGGCGACTTCGTGGTCCTCGGTGTCGACGGCCGCCAGCAGGTCATCAACTGGCGAACCGGCGAACGAGCCGCCGACGTGCCCGGGACCCAGCTGCCGGTGACCGGGGGTGGACGGGCCTTGGGTGGCGAGAACGGCGGCGTGACCTACCGACTCGGTGACTCCCACGCGTTGCGATCGACGAGAGATCTCGCGACAGTCGCCGAGTCCGGCCTGGGTCCCTGGGCCATGAACGAGCTGTCCCCGGACGGAAGGTTCGTCGAGACCACCAACACGTTCGTCGGGTACGACGACCGGGGGCACTTCATCGGCGTCCAGAGCGTGGACGGCAAGACGATCTCACACCCCGTCGTCCACGTGACCGACGTCGCCACAGGGCACCGCGTGACCCTGCCCGGCAACTCTCGAACGTACGGCTGGACGCCGGATGGCCAGCTGATGCGGGTCGACGGAACCAAGGTCACGACGTGCGACGGCGCGACAGGTGACTGCACCAGTCGCACCGTGCCTGAAGGTCCCGGAAAGATCCACATGGCCGGCAAGTACCTCGGGTCCTGACACGCTGGCCACGGCCGAGCTCGTCACCCCACGGCCGTGGGGTGCGCGAGCGGCTTGAGGCCACAGGCGGCGGCGAATCCGTCCGACTCGATGCCCATCGCCACGTTCGGACGGGTCGTGAAGTTGGCGAACGCGATCACCGCAGACAGCTCCACCAGGGCAGCGTCGCCGAGCCGGTCCCGCAGCCGGGCGACCATCTCGTCGCTGACCGTCGGAGGAGTGACCGTCATCGCCTCGGCGTACTCCAGCACGTCACGCTCGAGCGGCGAGAAGACGTCCGACTCGCGCCAGCGTGGGATCTCCCTCGCCTTGTCCATGTCCAGGTTCAGGTTGTTGGCCTCGAAGTAGTTGAAGTCCAGGCACCAGCTGCAGCCCACCTGCGCAGCGACGGCCATGTGCGCGAACGACTTGAGCTGTTCGTCGCATGCGTCCCACTTCTTGACCTTGCCGCCGAAGTTCGCCATGCCCATCAGCACCTTCTGGTTGTGCCAGTAGACGCCGAGCGAGGTGGGCACCTGGCCCAGGGCCTTTCGTGCGAACCGCTTGATCAGCGCGCCCTTGAAGCCGGTGATCTCGGCTGCGGGGATGCGGGTGGTTCCAGTCATGTCGTCCTCCTGGTTGTTGGGTTACAACCTGAGACGAGACAGCTGCTCGCCCTGTGACATCGCCGCCTGGTCGTTCGGCCGAGAGCCTGTTCACGCCAACGGAGCAATTGCTGGCGGGCTCGGGATCTATCGACGCCGGAACAAGCCCTTCTTCGCCGCGGGAGCAATCATCGCGACGATCTTCCTGACCTCGTCGAAGCCCTCGTCATCACCGCTGGCCACGACTCCGGTCGCCGCCACGGCACCCCCGCTGAAGAACAGGAACCCTGCGAAGCAGTCGTGTCCCGCGCCGACATACGTCGCGAACGAACGCTCTTGGTCGACGTCGGGAATGGTGGCAACGTCCAAGTCATCGGCAGCTGGGAATCCCGACGAGCCCACCAGCATGCGAAGCATGCCCGCCGTGCCACGCTCCCGCATCGCCTCGGAGATCGGGTAGACAGAGATGTTGACGGCACGATCAGTGCCTTCGGAAGGCGTCGCCTCGTAGTAGGACCCCGGGTTGCCGACCACGGTCCACCCGTCAGGCAGGACGAGCTCAAAGACGCCCTTGCACTCCAGAAGCGGCATGCCACGTCCTTTGGATCTCAGAAGTCACCGAGCGCGCGGGCGATCAAGGTCCACCGCGAATCTCTGGTTCCGGCGCTGCGTCACTCTACGACCTCTCGAGGACGCCTTTCGACTCACGCGCCGGGCGGAACCTGCCAGGCTCTGGGCATCTCGGGCTCGGCGCCGCGACGAGAAGCGCGAGCTCGACGAAGCGGCGAAGGCCGGCGAAGAATCGACCTCTGACTGATCCCAGAGCCGCGGCCGTGGCGACCACCTCGGCGAGACGGCCTGTCGTACGTGTGCTGGGATGGCCACATGCCTCGCACCGGACGGCCCGCCAAGGTCCTGCTGATCGCCGCCTTGCTGGTGCTCACCGGCTGCGGATCTGGTTCCTCGTCGGACGAGCCAAGGTCACCGACCCACCGGCCTGCCGCACCCCCGGCTCCTCAGAACGAGAAGGAGGCCGTGAAGGGTGCGGTTTCGGCCGTTCAGCGTTCGATCGACGCCGACATGGCCGCCTACAACTCAGGCGACACCTCATCGTTGGAGGACGTCCGCACGGGCGTGTCGCTGAAGAACTCGATCGCCACGGTCAAGCAATATGCCGACAGGAAGTACCAGGCGTCGGGCAAGGTGACCTTCGAGCTGAAGGAAGGCAAGGCGAAGACGTCGACCTGGCAGGGCAGCGTCACGCCCTTCGGCGAGGCACACGTGATCGGCTGCGTGGACTACACCGACTTCGTGGTCAAGGACGCGAAGGGCAAGACCGTCCCGTTCCGGGGCCTGAGGCGTTCGCTGATGCAGCAGAACGCGCTGTGGGACCGCGTCTCGCAGACCTGGCTCGTCTCCGAGGGCGCGGCTCTCGGCAAGGAGTGCTAGTCGGTCCCCCAGGAGAACAGCCCCTTGTCAGGCGCATCGGACGTACGCACCTCGAACGTCTCTTCGGCGAAGTTGACGAAGACGCGCAAAGACCTCCGGTGCATGACGAGCCACGAGTCGTCGTCAGCGACCTCGACGACGAAACCGTCCAACGACGGGTCGGCCAGCTCCGGCTGTGAGCGGCGCAGGGCGATCAGGGACCGATACAGGTCGAGCATCGACGCGTGCTCGGGCGACGAGAGCTCGGACCAGTCGAGCGTGGAGCGCGAGACGGTCGCCGGGTCCATCGGGTCGGGCACCCCCGACTCGCCCCAGCCATGCCGGCCGAACTCGCGGCGACGACCGCTGCGTACGGCCTCGGCGAGCTCGGGATCGGGGAACGACGCGAAGAACTGCCACGGTGTGCTCGCCGCCCACTCCTCCCCCATGAACAGCATCGGCGTGTACGGCCCCAGCAGCACGATCGCCGCACCGCACGCCTGCAGGCCCGGCGTGATGGACGCCGAGATGCGATCGCCGGTGGCCCGGTTGCCGATCTGGTCGTGGTTCTGCAGGTACGCCAGGAACGACGTGCCGGTCAGCACCGACGTGTCGACGGGCCGCCCGTGCGTACGTTCGCGGAACGACGACCACGTGCCGGCATGGAAGTACGCGCCACGCAACGTCGTGGCCAGCGCACCGGGCGCGGCGAAGTCGGCGTAGTAGCCGTCCGTCTCCCCCGTCAGCCGTACGTGCAGCGAGTGGTGCAGGTCGTCGGACCACTGCGCGTCCATGCCGAGCCCACCCGACGAACGAGGCGTCACCATGCGCGGGTCATTCAGGTCGGACTCCGCGATCAAGGTCAGTGGCCGGCCGAGGGACGCGGAGGTACGCGCGGTCTCAGCCGAAAGCTCCTCGAGCAGCGTCAGCGCCCGCCGATCAGCCAGCGCGTGCACGGCATCGAGCCGCAGCGCGTCGACGTGGAAGTGCTCGAACCAGCCGAGGGCGTTGTCGAGGACGTACCGCCGCACCTCGTCGGACTGCGGCCCGTCGAGGTTGAGTCCGGGCCCCCAGTCGTTCTGGCCGGCGAAGTAGGGGCCGAAGCGGTCGAGGTAGGCGCCGGACGGCCCGAGGTGGTTGTAGACGACGTCGAGCACGACCCCGAGCCCCCGCGCATGGCACGCGTCGACGAACCGCTTGAACCCGTCCGGTCCGCCATACGGCTCGTGCACCGCGCCCCACAGCACCCCGTCGTAGCCCCAGCCGGCGTCCCCGTCGAACGAGTTGACCGGCAGCACCTCGACAAGGTCGATGCCGAGGTCGACGAGGTGATCGAGCCGCTCGATGGCAGCGTCGAACGTACGTCCCGGGGTGAAGGTGCCGATGTGCAGCTCGTAGATCACCGCCCCCTCGAGCGCGCGCCCCTGCCAGGACGAGTCGGTCCAGGCGAAGGCGCCATGGTCGTACGTCCTGGAGGCCGCGTGCACGCCGTTCGGCTGCCACCGCGAGCGGGGGTCGGGCAGCGGTGTGTCGTCGTCACCCAGCAGGAACGCGTAGTCGGTGCCGGGCGGGACGTCGATGTCGGCGTGCCACCAGCCGCCCTCGCCGGACCGCATCTCATGATCGGCGCCGCCGACCCGCACACGTACGCGCTGCAGGTCGGGGCACCAGACCGTGACGGTCATGCTCAGACGACGCGGGCCGACGGCGACTTGGTCTGCGCCGGGTCGGTCTCGGGCAGGTCGCCGAGTGCCTCGTCGACCGCCTTGAGCACGTCGTCGTCGAGCGTGATGCCCGAAGCCTGGGCGTTGGACTCCACCTGCTCGGGCCGCGAAGCGCCGACGATCGCCGCGGCGACGTTGTCGTTGGCGAGCACCCACGCGACGGCGAGCTGCGCCATGGTGATGGCGAGGCCGTCGGCGATCGGCTGGAGCTTCTGGACGGCGGTCAGCACGTCGTCGTCGAGGAAGCGCTTGATCATGTCGGCGCCGCCCTTCTCGTCCGTTGCGCGGCTGCCCTCGGGAGGTGCGGCGCCCGGCTTGTACTTGCCGCTGAGCACGCCCTGCGCGATCGGCGACCAGACGATCTGCGAGATGCCGAGCTCCTTGCTCGCCGGGACGACCTCGGACTCGATGACGCGCCAGAGCATGGAGTACTGCGGCTGGTTGGAGATCAGCTGGATGCCGAGGTCCTGGGCCAGCGCGTGGCCGGCGCGGATCTGCTCGGCGGTCCACTCGCTGACGCCGATGTAGAGGGCCTTGCCCTGGCGGACCACGTCGGCGAACGCCTGCATCGTCTCCTCGAGCGGCGTCTCGACGTCATACCGGTGGGCCTGGTAGAGGTCGACGTAGTCGGTGCCGAGCCGCTCGAGCGAGCCGTTGATCGACTCCATGATGTGCTTGCGCGACAACCCGGTGTCGTTGGGTCCGCCGGGGCCGGTCGGCCAGTAGACCTTGGTGAAGATCTCCAGCGACGCCCGGCGCTCGCCCTTGAGCGCCTCGCCGAGGACGGACTCGGCCTTGGTGTTGGCGTAGACGTCAGCCGTGTCGAACGTCGTGATGCCCGAGTCGAGGGCCGCCCGTACGCACGCCAGTGCCGCGTCGTTCTCGACCTGTGAACCGTGCGTGAGCCAGTTGCCGTAGATGATTTCGCTGACCTTGAGGCCGCTGTTCCCGAGATATCTGAAGTCCATGATTCGAGCCTAGTGGCGCGCTCCACGGGGGCATCTCGGAGCGGTCGTGGACCTAGTGGTGGCGCGCGGCCACACGCATCGCCCACAGGACCGCCAGCAACATCACTGCGGGCGCGCCGAACAGGATGGCGTAGACGATCACGTGGCCCACTCCCTGGCTCATCTGTTCACGTTAGGCGCATGTCGCCCGGAATATCGGCTTTCCACAGATGGGTTAGCAGGCCTGGACTGTGTCCGAGGCCTGGTCTAGATTGAAATGAGTCGAACGTATGTTCTAGTGATCGGGGGATCATGGTCGCCGAGCTCGTGCCAGCACCACCACCACTGGTGGGCTGCCTGGACGCGCTCGATGCCATCTTGGACGACATGCCGGTCGAGGCCTATGCCTCTTTGGATCCGGTCATGCAGCGTCATGCGGTGGAGCGGTTGCGGCGGCTCAAGGCCCGGATCGCCGCGCAGGAGCTGGCGGCCGTACGCGCGTTGGATGCCGGGCTGGGTGACAAGGCCCGCACCGGCGAGGTCCTCGCCCGCGGGTTCGGACGCGACCAATGGGAGGCCCACCGCACCGTCCGGACCGCGAAGGCTCTGTCATCGGCACCCCGGACTGAGGACGCGCTGGCCGCCGGTGAGCTGGCCGAGACCCAGGCCGCGGTCATCGCCGGCACCATGGCCGGCCTGCCCGAGGGTGTGACACCAGATCAGCGGGCGGTGTGTGAGAAGACCCTGATCGCTGATGCGAAACGGTTCCCGATCAAGGACCTGCGCCAGCGGGCGTTGCGCATCGGCGACGCGTTCAAGAAGCCCGCGGAGGCCAAGGTCGACGAGGACGAAGCCCTGAGGTTGCGGGAGAAGAAGGCGTGGGCGCGGACCGAGGCGTGGTTGGTCGACGACCAGGACGGCACCTGGCGATTCGGCGGACGCCTGCCCGCCCTGCACGGCGAGATGCTCAAATCCGCGTTGGACGCGATCGCCGCACCACGCCGGCGTCATCTCACCCCAGAGCAGGAACGCGACCAGGACGAGCTCACCTACCCACAACGCATGGGCCGCGCGTTCGCGCACCTCATCGAACGGCTGCCCACCGACAAGCTCCCCACCACCGGCGGCACCCCCGCCGTCATCACCGTCAACATCGACCTCAACGACCTCAAGAACCGCGTCGGTGCCGCCACACTCACCACCGGCACCCGGATCAGCGCCGGTGAGCTACGACGCCTGGCCTGCAACCACGGCATCCTCCCGATGGTCCTCGACGGCCAACCACTCCCGTTGGACATGGGCCGCGCCAAACGACTCTTCACCCCCGCCCAACGCATCGCAATCGCCAACCGCGACCTCGGCTGCATCACCCCAGGCTGCGAAGCACCACCCGGCTGGTGCGAAGCCCACCACTGGCAAGACAACTGGGCCAACGGCGCCACCACCAACATCAACGACGGAACACTCCTGTGCTCCCGACACCACCACCAAGCCCACGACCAAAACTGGCAATTCCGCCAAGCCCCCGACGGCCACATCGAAATCCGCAAACCCCGAGACATCTGGCAACGCAACCACCGCTGGCGACCCTAGAACGCTCACGCCACGAACAATCCGGCTACGACCGGGCGCTTCGTGCTGCCCAAAGTCAGCCGATGGCGATCGTCACCGCCTGGTGGTCGTGAGGCAGCGTGATCTCCAACGCCGCCGCGCCGTCAGCCATCACGACGCTCGCATCGGTCGCCACCGGATAGACGACTCGCACCGGCAACCCGGCGGCCCAACCCGGCAGCGGCAGCACGTTGGAAGCAGCACCGCCCCGCCGCCAGACCGTCACCAGAGCGGTGCCGCCGTCGTGCAGACCGTGCGCGACCCACGCGTCGTCCCAGCCGGGCAGCCCGAGCGGCCAGAACGGCACCGCGCGACCGATTAAGCCACGATGGGTCTGGTACACCGCGACAGCTTCGGCCACGAGGGCGCGCTGCGCGTCAGTCATCGCGTCGAGGTGACCCGACAGGTGCACCCGGCCCAGCAGGCCGGTGCTCATCGTGAACGCGATCTCCTGGTCCGTGAACTCCGGCTGTGGGTACGACCAGCTCGCGGCCTGCTCGGGTGCCACGGCTGCGGCCGCCGCGGCGGCGATCGGCGGGTAGCGCCTGGGATCCTGCTGATCGCTGGTCGACTGCATCTGCAGGCGGGACAGCATCGCGTAGTCGACCCGCAGTCCGCCGGAGGCGCAGTTCTCGAGCGTGAGGCCGGGGTGCCGGTCGAGCACGGCGTCGACCCACTCGAGGTAGGCCCGGTTATGCCCCAGCAGCCCGGCCCCGGCGCTGAACGCGTCATGGTCGGTGCCCGTGCCGATGTTGATGTTGTAGTCGAGCTTGAAGTAGCCCACGCCCATGCCGACGAGTCGGTCGACGACCTCGTCGAGGTGCTTGCGGGCCAGCGGGTGGCGCAGGTCGAGGTGGTAGCGCTCGTGCTCGACCACTCGGCGGCCGTGCCGCAGGAAGAACGCCTCGTCGGGCAGCGCCTCGGCGACCGGGCTGCGCAGCCCGACGACCTCGGGCTCCAGCCACAGGCCGGCCACCATGCCACGCTCGCGGATCCGCTCCAGGACCGCGGCCAGTCCGCCGTCGGGGAACCGTTTGGTCGCCGGCTCCCACGCACCGACGCTGTCCCACCAGCCGACCGAGTCGTCGTCATACCAGCCGGCGTCGATGCAGAACGTCTCGGCGCCGACCGCCGCTGCCGCGTCGATCAGGGGCAGGAGCTTCTCCGTCGTGGGGTCACCCATCAGCGTGTTCATGTAGTCGTTGAACACGACCGGCAGGCCGCTGTGGTCCGGGTGGGTGCGGCGCACCGCACGACGAGCGGCGGTGAGCCCGGCGATGACACCCTCGTAGCCGTCGGTCGCCAGCGCAATCGTCGCCGGCACGGTGGTGAACTCGCCACCGGGCGACAGTCGGGCGTACCAGTCGTGCTCGGCTTCGGTGGGCCCGAGCAGGCTGACGTAGACCCCGTCCGTACGCTCGCCGACCTGCCAGTGCCACGCGCCGTTGTGCTCGATCTGCCAGCCGATCGCGGTGCCGGTCGACTCGTCGACGAGCACGCCGAGGGGCAGGCTGCCGTCGGTCGACCAGGCGCCGAGCGCGGTGCGGGTGAAGGCGCCACGCGGGTCGTGCTCGTGCACCGATCGGGTGAGGTCCGGCAGCAGCTCACGCGCGCCGGCTGAGAGCCAACGGTTCTCGGCGAGCCAGTCGTTCTCGGCCCACCAGAGCCTCAGCGACTCGATCGGCGCGTCGGCGAGGGCGCCGCCCCACGTGGCAGAGGTGACCCAGGAGAGGTCGACCTCCGCGTCGCCCCTGTTGATGATGCGCGACTGGAGGCCCAGCACACCCTCGCCCCGCAACGACGACAACGTCGTGGTGACCTGCAGCCCCATCACCGGATCCTCGCTCGTGACGATGAGACGCTCGCCCGACGGGGTCTCCTCGACCACATGGCTCCGGTACGCCAACCGGTGACCGGCCACGGAGTCGATGTAGCGGCGAGCCGACCAGGAACGGCCGCTGCCGACCACGCCGATCTCGATCAACGGGAGCGTCGTGGCAGGGCAGATCGCCGGGTGCCCGTCGATCTCGACCCGCAGGAGGCTGGGCGGGCCGTCGGCGACCGAAAGCGTGACCGCGAGGGGCCCCGGCGACCAGCGGATCTCGTCTGAGGACAAGGTTTGACTCCAATGAGAGGGATTTTCCGAGCCGCCCGAGAATTTTTTCGGACGAGGGCTTGCGCCGACAGTGTGTTAGCGCTCACACTCTAGCCATGTTTGTGACCGGTCACAATGCCGAGGACGAAAAAGAACCCGCCACTTCGGCGGCGTCGATCCGCGACGTCGCGAAGGCTGCCGGGGTGTCCTACCAGACCGTCTCGCGGGTCATCAACAACCACCCGAACGTGAGCCAGAAAGCCCGCGAGAAGGTCACCGCGGCGATGGCCGAGCTGGGTTATCGCCCCAACCGTGCCGCACGTGCGCTGGCCAACGGCATGGACCGAGCCGTGACTGTCCTGACCTCCAACACGAACCTGTTCGGTTACGCCGAGACGCTCGGCGGCATCGAGGAGGCGGCCCGCGCCGCCGGCGTGCACGTCGCCATCCGAGTGCTCCCATCCGACAGCCCCGAGGACATCACCGCGGCGGTCGACCAGGTCAGCGACCCGCGCTCCGGCGCCGTCATCGTCCTGGCGTTCGACCGCGAAGGGTCCCAAGCCCTGGAGGCGCTGCCGCCCACAGTGAGCTGGGCGGGTGCCGCGGAGTCGTGGCTGGGCCGCCAGTCGTCGCTGTCGGACAACCCGAGGCTCACCTGGTATGACGACACCGCCGCGGCCCGGACCGCGACCGAGCACCTGCTGGAGCTGGGCCACCGCACGGTCCACCACGTCGCGATCCCCTCGTCCTCCCCGGTCGGCGATCGCGAGCGCGGTTGGAAGCAGGCGCTCGAAGCCGCCGGCGCACCCGTCCCCGAGGTCGTCCAACCGCACGGCTGGTCGATCGCCGGCGCGTACGACGCAGCCCGCGAGCTGCTGCTCGACCCCGAGGTCACGGCCGTCCTGTGCGGCAACGACGACCAGGCGCTCGGCGTGATCCGTGCCGCCAACGACTTGGGCCTGCGGGTGCCTGACGACGTCAGCGTCGTCGGCTTCGACGACGTGCCCGCCGCCCCCTACTTCACCCCCGCCCTGACCACCGTCAGGTTCGACTTCGCGGCCTTGGGACGCCGCGCGTTCGAGCTGCTTGAACTCGGGTCCGGCTCGACAGAGGAGAAGGCGCCGCTCGCGTCGCCCGCCCTGATCGTCCGCGAGAGCACCGGTCCGGCCCCACAAGGGCGTACCGCTGCGCGGGCGACACCACCACCGCAGCACCTTCGCGCCGCCGGCGCCGGAGCCGAACCACAACACAAGGAAGATCGATGAAGAGACTGCACAAGACCCTGATCGCCCTGGCGGCGGTGGGGCTGCTGACCACCGCATGCAGCGACCCCGGCGGGAGCAGCGACGACTCCGGGAAGAAGACCGCGTCGGAGTGGCCGGCCGAGACCGCCAAGCTCGATGGCGTCAGCCTGACGATCTGGGCCGCACAGAACAGCAACGCCACCGCGAAGCAGGTCGCCGCCGACTTCGAGCAGAAGACCGGCGCGAAGATCAAGATCGTCACGGTGCCCGATCCGTACGAGCAGAGTGTGCAGACGAAGGTCGCCTCCGGTGACAAGCCGGACCTCGCGTTCTGGCAGCCCACTGCGTCCCAGCTGACCGCGATCAACGCGAAGCAGAACCTGCAGTCGCTCGACGGCGCACCGTTCATCGACAAGTACAAGCCGGCCCTCAAGGACTCCACCGGCATCCTCGACAAGACCCGTTACGCCGCGCTCGTCACGGTCCCCGCCGTCGAGGGCGTTTGGTACAACAAGGAGGTCTTCGCCAAGTACGGCATCACCGACACCCCGAAGAACTTCGACGAGATGGTCGCCGACGCCAAGACGATCAAGGCCAAGGGCGGCGTGCCGTTCTACGAGATGGGCGGGGACAAGTGGGCCACGCAGTGGTGGGTCCAGGTCCAACTCGCCGATGCGGCCAAGGCCGGCTTGTGGGACAAGGTGAACAAGAACGAGGAGAAGTTCACCGACCCGACGATCCTCAACGCGATCAAGAAGTACAAGAGCCTCGTCGACGACGGCCTGTTCAACAAGAACTACGCGTCCGCGACGTTCGTCGACCAGAGCAAGGCGCTGCTCGCCGGCGACGCCGCGATGGCGATCCAGGTCAACACGTTCTTCAGCCAGATGCAGGCCCAGTCCGACACCGCGGAGCTCAACAAGAAGATCGGCTTCTTCCCGATCTCGCCCAAGGGCAACGTCGGCACGGTCATCCCCGACCAGTCCAACGCGCTCATCGCGTTCAAGACCGGCGACACCAAGCGTGAGGCGGCGTCACGCCAGTTCCTCTCGTACTGGCTGGGCTCGGCGTACCCCGGCTTCATCAAGTCGCTCAACACCGTGTCGATCCAGGAGAGCGTCGACACCCCGGCGACCGTCCCCGACGCACTGAACGCCAACGCCGACTCGATCGGCAACTCGGTCGGCTCGATGCAGGTCCTCGCGGTGGTCAACCCGGACCTGTACCTCAACCTGGCCAACATGCTCGCCGGACAGGCCAGCCCGAGCAAGGTCGCCGAGACCACTCAGGCCCAGTTCGCGCAGCTGGCCCAGGCCATCGGGACCCCCGGCTTCTGAGCCGGGTGGCAGTCGACCAAGAGATCTGAAGGGATCGTTTTCCGAATGTCCGCGAACACTTGGACGCCTGCCGACACCGCTGGCGCGCCCGCCTTCACCGGGCGCGCCAGCGCACCACCCAGCACCTCCCGCAAGCTCCGCAAGTCCCGCAGGAACCGGCAGAAGCCCGGCCAGCCCGCCGCGTTCCTGCTGCCCGCCATCGCCGTCATGGTCGTGTTCTTCTTCATCCCGAGCGTCTACAACCTGGTGTACGCGTTCACCGACTGGTCGAGCTTCAAGAGCCAGATCAGCTTCGTGGGGCTGCGCAACTTCGACAACGTCCTCAACAACGGTGTCCTGCTCAACGACCTCAAGATCAACCTGATCTACGCCGTGCTGGTCGCGATCTTCCAGAACCTGTTCGGTCTCGGCCTGGCCCTGCTGCTCGAGGCCGACACCAAGATCAATCGCTTCGCCCGCACGATGGTCTTCATCCCGGTTCTGATGTCGGCGCTCGCCGTCGGGTACGTCTTCCAGGCGCTGCTCAAGCCGGAGGGATCCGTCAACGCCGCGCTGTCGTTCATCTCCGGGCAGGACGTGACGTACGGCTGGCTGTCCGACACCCACCTCACGCTGCTGTGGCTGACGATCATCCACGCATGGAAGTGGATGGGGCTCGCGATGCTGATCTACCTCGCCGGCCTCAAGACGATCAACAGCGACGTGCTGGAGGCCGCCCGGCTCGACGGCGCCGGCCGCTGGCAGACGTTCCGGCTGGTCAAGCTCCCCTACCTCGCCCCCGCCGTGACGTTCAACGTCGCGACGGCCCTGCTCGGGTCGATGAACAGCTTCGACATCGTGCAGGCCACGACCGGTGGCGGGCCCGGTCAGACCACCGAGATCCTCAACATCTTCATCTATCGCACCTTCGGGCAGGGCCTGTTCGCCCAGGCCACGACGATGAGCCTCGTGCTGGTCATCGTCGTGTCGCTCATGGCGTTCCCCACGATCATCCTGCTCCGCCGAAGGGAGCGTGTGCTGTGAGCACCCGCGCAGTCACCCACCGCTCGCGCAAGAAGGTGGTCCAGCCGATCGCCGCGCTGGTCCTCGTCGCCGTCGTCATCGGCATCCCGCTGTGGCTCGTGGTCGTCACCTCGGCCAAGTCGCAGGGCGACGCCCTCAACCCGTCGCTCGCGCTGCCGTCGGACGGCTGGCACTTCTTCAGCAACTACCGCCACGCCTTCACCGACGGCCGGGTCATCGACGCGTTCCTCGGCAGCGTCATGATCGTGGTGCCCGCCGTCATCATCGTGCTGCTGTTCGGGTCGATGGCGTCCTGGGTGCTCGCGCGTCGCAGCAGCATCTGGCTGTCGTCGATCTACGCCGTCGCGATCAGCGGCATCGTGATCCCGCCGGCGGTCATCACGCTGGTCCTGCTGCTGCGCCAGATCAGCCTCGCCGGGACGCTGGCCGGCATGGTGCTCGTGTACGTCGGCATCTACATGTCGACCGCGATCTTCTTCATCACCGGGTTCATCCGGACGATCCCGCACGAGCTCGAGGAAGCCGCCCGGGTCGACGGCGCCGGGCCCATCCGCATCTTCTTCACGATCATCCTGCCGCTGCTTCGGCCCGTCCTCGCCACGGCGACAATCCTGATCTGCCTCTACATCTGGAACGACGTGTTCTTCGCGTTCTTCGTGGTCGGCGGCCGCATGGACACACTGCCGCTCAACCTGTTCCAGGTCGCCAGCGCCGGGGTCTACCTCAACAACTGGAACCTGATCTTCGCGTACGTCGTGCAGATGAGCATCCCGCTGTTGGTCGTGTTCGTCGTCGCGCAGCGGCGCATCATCTCCGGCATCACCGGCGGTGCGGTCAAGTGAGCCTGGCGAGCAGCGCGACCGGATAGCGAGCCAGCAGCTCGGCGACCTCAACCGTTCCCCCGCCGAGCGACGAACCGGTGATGACGTCGGTCCACTCGCCGTCCTCGAGGGTCAGAGTCGTGTCGCCCCAGCCACCGGCGGCCTCGAGGCCAACAGGCAACCGCGTGCCGACCATGACGAGGTCTTCGCTGCGCGCGTACGCCAGGGCGTGCGCCGCGGCCGGGCCTTCGGCGGTCAAAGCGCGATAGCCCTCGAACAGGTCCGGGCGATCGCGGCGAAGGGTCAGCGTGCGGTGCACGACGAACAGCTTGGTCGCCCCCGAGACGTCCAGGTCCGGCACGAGCCCCTCGTCGAACCGGGCGAGCATCTCGCGGCGCAGGCCGTAGTCGACCGGCCGACGGTTGTCCGGGTCGACGAGCGAGAAGTCCCAGAGCTCGGTGCCCTGATAGACGTCCGGCACTCCGGGCGCCGTGAGCTGCACGAGCTTCTGGGTCAACGAGTTGGACCAGCCCGGTGCCTCGATGCGGCGGACGAACGCCTCGACCTCGTCGCCGAGCTCGTCGCGTACGCGTGCGGGCCATGTCGCGACCGACTGCTCGAACTCGTCATCGGGCTCGGTCCAGGTCGTGCGGAGCTTGGACTCGCGCGCGGCCTTCAGCAGGTAGTCGCCGAGTCGTTCGTCGCTGATCGGCCACGCACCGACGAGCGTCTGCCAGGCGAGCAGGTTGAGCGACGGCTCGTCGATGCCGCAGCGCTCGGTCCACGCCGTGACGGCGTCGGCGAACTCGTCCGCGACCTCGGCCAGCACGGCCATGCGCGCGCGGGTGTCCTCCGAGCGCTTGGTGTCGTGAGTCGTCAGGGCGGTCATGGTCGCGGGCTGGCCGGCGTCGCGCTCGGCGGSGAGCCGGTGGAGCTCGTCGACGCCGATGCCCCACACCTCGGGCGAGCCGCCGACCTCGTTGAGCGCCGCGAAGCGGGTGAACCGGTAGAACGTGGTGTCCTCGGTGCCCTTGGCGACGACCATGCCGGAGGTCTGCTGGATGCGGGTGGCGAGCTCGCCCTGAGGGTCGGCACGCACCTGCTGGTCGAGCGCCGTCAGCGCCGCCTCGAGGTCGGGCCGGCGGGAACGGGCCCGCTCGATCGCGTCGGTCCAGGTCGACCCGACCTCGGGCAGGTAGGACCGGTAGACGCCGAACGCGATCATCGACTCGGCGACGGCTGCACGCGCGGCCTCGACCTCGACGCCCTCGACAAGCGCTGCGATCCGCCGGACCTCGGCGACGAGGATCTGGTCGGTGACGAGCCGGCGCGCCTCCTCCTCGACCGCGGCGTAGTCCGTGCGGACGCCGAGCTTGGTGAACGCGGCCTCTCCTGCCGGATCGAGCAGCACGCCGAACGTCTCGCGCATCGCGTCGTAGCCCGTGGTGCCCTCCACCGGCCAGCTCTCCGGCAGGTGCTCGCCGGGGTGCAGGATCTTCTCGATGACGATCCACGCGTGGGGCGCTCCGTCGCGCAGCCGTTGGACGTACGCCCCGGGGTCGGCGAGTCCGTCGGGGTGGTCGACCCTCAGGCCGGTGACCTCCTCGGCGTTGACCCAGGTGAGGATCTCGCGGTGGGTGTCGTCGAACACCTCGGGCCGCTCGACCGTCACCGCCGCCAAGGTCGTGATGTCGAAGAACCGGCGATAGTTGAGCTCGGTGTTGCCGCGGCGCCAGTCGACCAGCTCGTAGTGCTGCCGGTCGTGGACCTCCTGCGGCGACCCATCACCCGTGCCCGGGGCGATCGGGAAGCGGTGATCGAAGTAGACCAGCTCGTCGCCCTCGACTGTGAGCTTCGCGAGGTCGTCGGCCGAACCCAGCACCGGCACCAGCACGCGACCGCGTGACCAGTCGATGTCGAAATGACGCGCGTACGCCGACGCCTCGCCCTCGCGCAGCACGCTGTGCCACCAGGGGTTGGCCGAGGGCACTTCGACTGACATGTGGTTGGGCACGATGTCGACGACGACGCCCAGGCCAGCCTCGCGAGCCGCTGCCGTGAGCGAACGGAAGCCGTCCTCGCCGCCCAGCTCCTCGCGCAGGCGGGTCGGGTCGGTGACGTCGTAGCCGTGGGTCGAGCCGGGCGTCGCCTCCAGGACCGGCGAGACATAGACCGCGCCGACGCCGAGGTCGCGCAGGTAGTCGACGACGGCTCGCGCGTCCGTGAAGTCGAAGCCGGGCCGCAGCTGCAGTCGATAGGTGGAGGTCGGCGCCGTCATGCCGCCACCCGCTGCAGGACGACCAGCGAACGGGCGGGCACGTCGAGCGCGGCACCGGAGTCGAACATGTCGCCTCCGGGCTGCTCCACCGCACCCGTCGCGGTGTCGACGACGACGGTCCAGGTCGCTCCGTAGTCGCCGTCGGGCAGCGTGAACTCGATGTCCTCGTGGTGCGCGTTGAACGCCAGCAGGAACGAGTCGTCGGTGATCCGCATGCCGCGCACGTCGCGGTCTGCGATCGCGTCGCCGTTGAGGAACACCGCGATCGACCGGCCGAATGCGTCGTCCCAGTTCTGCTCCTTCATCTCCTCGCCCGACGGCGTGAACCAGGCGATGTCGCGCAGCTCATCGGCCTTGCGGATCGGCTTGCCCTGGAAGAAGCGGCGACGACGGAACACCGGGTGCCGCCGACGGAACGCGGTCAGCGACGCGGTGAAGTCCAGCAGGTCGGTCTCGGCCTCCTCGAGGCTCCAGTCGACCCACGCGATCTCGTTGTCCTGGCAGTACGCGTTGTTGTTGCCGCCCTGCGTGCGGCCGAGCTCGTCGCCGTGCAGCACCATGGGCACGCCCTGCGACAGCAGCATCGTGGCCAGCAGGTTGCGGCGTTGACGGTGTCGCAGCTCCATCACCTCGGCGTCGTCGGTCGGCCCCTCGACGCCGCAGTTCCACGAGCGGTTGTCGTCCGCGCCGTCGCGACCCTCCTCGCCGTTCGCCTCGTTGTGCTTGTCGTTGTAGGACACCAGGTCCGTCAGGGTGAACCCGTCATGCGCCGTCACGAAGTTGATCGAGGCGTACGGACGCCGGCCGTTGTCCTGGTAGAGGTCGGACGACCCGGTGATGCGTGACGCGAACTCGCCGAGGGTCGCCGGCTCGCCGCGCCAGAAGTCGCGGACCGTGTCGCGGTAGAGCCCGTTCCACTCGGTCCACTGCGGCGGGAACCCGCCGACCTGGTAGCCGCCCGGACCGACGTCCCACGGCTCGGCGATGAGCTTGACCTGGCTGACGACGGGATCCTGCTGCACGAGCTCGAAGAACGTCGCGAGCTTGTCGACGTCGTAGAACTCGCGGGCGAGCGTCGCCGCGAGGTCGAAGCGGAAGCCGTCGACGTGCATCTCGGTGACCCAGTAGCGAAGCGAGTCCATGATGAGCTGCAGCGTCTGCGGGCTGCGGACGTTGAGCGAGTTGCCGGTGCCGGTGTAGTCCATGTAGTGCCGCTCGTCGTCCTCGACGAGGCGGTAGTAGGCGCAGTTGTCGATGCCGCGCATCGACAGCGTCGGCCCGAGGTGGTTGCCCTCGGCGGTGTGGTTGTAGACGACGTCGAGGATGACCTCGATGTCGGCCTCGTGCAGCGCCCGCACCATGCCCTTGAACTCCTCGACTTGCCGGCCGGGTCGCGAGGCGTACGCGTCGTGGGGCGCGAAGAACCCGATCGTGTTGTAGCCCCAGTAGTTGGTGAGGCCCTTCTCGGACAGGTAGTGGTCGGTGATGAACTGATGCACCGGCAACAGCTCGATCGCCGTGACGCCGAGCGACTTCAGGTGCGCGACGATCGCTGGGTGCGCGATGCCGGCGTAGGTCCCGCGGAGGCTCTCGGGGACGTGCGGGTGGGTCTGCGTCAGGCCCTTGACGTGCGCCTCGTAGATCACGGTCTCGTTGTAGGGCGTACGAGGCTGCCGGTCGTTGGCCCAGTCGAAGAACGGGTTGACCACCAGGGAGTACGGCACGTGGCCGGCCGAGTCGTCGTCGTTGCGCTCATCCGGGTTGTCCAGGTCGTACGCGAACAGGGCCGGGTTCCAGTCGAGCTCGCCGCCGATCGCCTTGGCGTACGGGTCGATCAACAGCTTGTTGGGGTTGCAGCGCAAGCCGTTGGCGGGGTCGTACGGGCCGTGCACGCGGTAGCCGTAGCGCTGACCGGGACCCACGCCGAGCAGGAAGCCGTGGTGGACGAACCCGTCGACCTCCTCAAGCCGCACGCGCGTCTCGGTGCCTTCCTCGTCGAACAGGCACAGCTCGACGTGGTCGGCTGCCTCCGAGAACAGCGCGAAGTTAGTGCCGGTGCCGTCGAACGTCGCGCCCAACGGATAGGACCTGCCTGGCCAAGGCTGCACGGACTTCCCCTCGTCGATGTCGGTCATGATGCGGGCCGGGCCGCACGGAGCGGGGCCACGGCCGCGTGTACCCGTTCATCGGAAAAGAACGCGTCGAGCGTGACGGGAAGTGGGATGCGCCAGTTGGGATACTCGTCGACCGTGCCCGGCAGGTTGGGCTGCTGCACCTGTCCGACGGCGTCCGCTGGCGAGCTGAGCACGAGCCTCGACGCCGCCTTGGCGATGACCGCGTGCAGCGCCACCACCGGGTCGTCGGCCGGGATGCCCTCGGCCTTCAGCAGGTCGAACAGGGCCTCACGGTCGGCCGCGGCTTGGGCGTACGCCTTGTCGGCCGGTCCGTCGAGCAGGCCGAGGTCGGCCTGGACGCGGATGCGCTCGTCCTGCAGCCACCCGCTGACCGTCGGCAGGTCGTGGGTGCTGATGCTCGCCATCGTCTCGGGCTCCCAGTCCTGCGGCGGCACGTGCGGCTGCCCTGGCACGTCCCAGTCGCGCTCGAACCACAGCACCGCCGAGCTCAGGATGCCGCGTTCGTGCATCGTCTCGGTGACGACCTCCTCGACCGTGCCGAGGTCCTCGCCGACGACGATCGCACCGACGCGATGTGCCTCGAGCGTCAGCACTGCGAGCATGACGTCGGAGTCGTAGTGCACGTACGTCCCGCGGTGCGCGGGCTCGCCCGGCGGGATCCACCACAGGCGCCACAGGCCCGCGATGTGGTCGATGCGGATGCCGTCGCCATGCCGCAGGACGCTGCGGATGACGTCGCGGAACGGCGCGTAGCCGGACTCGGCGAGCTTGTCGGGCCGCCACGGCGGCAGGCCCCAGTCCTGGCCGAGCGGGTTGAACGCGTCGGCGGGACACCCGACGCGTACGTCGGAGGCGAACGTGTCCTGCAGTGCCCACGCGTCGGCGCCGCCGGGATGCACCCCGACCGGGAGGTCGTGGACGATGCCGACGGACATGCCGGCGTCGTGCGCGGCGACCCGGGCGGCGTCGAGCTGTTCGCGGCAGAGCACCTGGAGCCAGGCATGGAAGTCGATGCGGGACGCCAAGGGCGTCCGGGCCTCGGCCACGGCGTCGCCCGCGGGATCGCGAAGCTCCTCGGGCCACTCGCGCCAGTCCGCGCCGTGCAGCTCCGCGAGCGCGGCGAACGTCGCGTACGCGTCGAGGTCGGGGTCGTTCCGGTCGATCTTGCCGGCGTGGACCCAGAGCAGCTCGAGCGCGGCCAGCTTGGCTGCCCAGACGGCGTCGTAGTCGACCAGCTCAGTCCCCTGGGCGGGCAGCAGCGCGAGCACGTCCTCGCGCGTCCTGTCGTCGGCGGCCGCGAACGCTGCGGTGTCGGTCACCCGGAGGTAGAGCGGGTTGGCGAAGCGCCGGCTCGCCGGGGAGTAGGGCGAGCGCTCCAGCGGGTGCGACGGCATGAACGCCTGCACCGGGTTGACGAGGAGCACGCCGGCGCCCTGCTCGGACCCGGCGCGGCGGGCCATCTCGGCAAGGTCGCCGTAGTCACCCATCCCCCACGACTGGGCGGACCGCAGGGCGTACAGCTGCAGCATCCAGCCCCAGGTGCGCGGCACCTCGGGCATGCGGGGCGGCGCGACGACGACGGTGATCTCCTGGTCGCCGGCGGTCAGGCGGTGCCAGCCGAGCGGCAGGTCCTCGGGCAGCTCACCCTCGACGTCGAGCGTCGACCCGTCCTCGAGCAGCAGCCGGCCCGAGACGCCGACCTCGCGCGTCGTCCCCTGCGTGACGGCGATCGTCGCGGGCAGCGGCCGACGGGCACGTTCGACCTCGACGAGCGCGAGCTCCCGCTCGATCGACTCGGCGCTGCCGGCGTCGACGTCCAAGCGGGCCAGCACGGCGACCACGATCTCGTCGTCGACCGTGACGAGCTCACGGTCCGAGCCCTCGTAGGTCATGGCGACGCCGTGGGCGGCGGCGAGCCGGCTCAGCGCGTCAGAGTCGTCGGTCGCGGCCATGCGGTCCAGCATCCCCGGTGCCGGGGCGGCTTTCCAAACCGGTGGTCACGTACGCCGCCCGGGCGCGCAGCTGGCGCGGCGGGTCGAAGATCGCCAAGCCGCGTGCGGCGAGCATGCGGGCGAGGAGCAGAGACGTGCGCATGGACGTGCGGGTACCCCGTTCGAGCGGGTCGAACCGCTCAGCGCCCGCTGGCTCTGCCCAATCTCAGCTGCCGCTGGCTCTGCCCAATTCTCAGCTCCCGCTGAAGGTTGCCTTGCCTGGCCCGTTCTCGATGAACGAGTCCATGCCCGCGGACTGGTCGTCGGTCGCCCACAGCGCGGCGAACTCCGAGCGCTCGATCTCCAGGCCCGTCTGCAGGTCGACCTCGAGGCCGCGGTCGACGGCGCTCTTGGCCGCGCGCAGTGCGAGCGCGGGACCGCCGACGAACTGCGAGGCCCACTCGACCGACTTGAGGTAGACCTCGTCAGCGGGGTGCAGCTGGTCGACGAGGCCGATCGCCAGCGCCTCATGGGCGTCCACGAAGCGGCCGGTGTAGATCAGGTCCTTGGCCTTGGCGGGGCCGACGAGGCGGGCCAGCCGCTGCGTGCCACCCGCGCCGGGGATGATGCCGAGCAGGATCTCGGGCTGCCCGAGCTTGGCGTTGTCGGCGGCAAAACGTACGTCGGTCGCCAGCGCCACCTCGCAGCCGCCGCCGAGCGCGAAGCCCGTGATCGCCGAGATCGTGGGCTTGCCGAGCGCGGCGAGCGACCGGGTGAATGCCTGCAGCAGGTGGGCGTGCCGGCTGATGTCCTGGTAGGACATCGCGGCCATCTCCTTGATGTCGGCACCGGCCGCGAAGGCCCGCTCGCCGCCGTAGACGACGACCGCGGCGACGTCGTCGCGGCCATCAGCCTCGTCGCACGCCTCGATGATCTCTCGCTGCATCTGCGCGTCCAGGGCGTTCATCTTGGGCCGGTCGAGCCGGATCGTGCCCACCCCGTCGCTGACCTCGAGTCGTACGAACTCACCCATCGTGCCTCCAGCCGCGTCGTCGGCGGTCGTCCCGCCATCGCGACGAGCATAGGACAGCGACGACGGCGGGCCCGACCACCCCGAACGTCAGGACGCGATCGGCGGCAGCTCCTCGCGCGTCGGCGGTTCGGCACCGGCACGCCCGACGGTGATCGCCGCCGAGATGTTGGCGTGGTGCATGTACGAGCGCAGGTCCGACAGCGACAGTCCCCGGACACCCGCCGCCGGGTCTGCGGTGTCCGAGGCGACCAGACCCGTCGTCACCATGGCGTCGATGAGCCCTGACATGTAGGAGTCGCCGGCGCCCACGGTGTCGATGACCGGCGTCGTCGACGAGGCCACGTGCACCTCGCCCGCCGAGTGCACCGCGAACGAGCCGCGAGCACCCGCCGTGATGACCACCAGGCCGGCCCCGAGGCCGATCCAACGGCGCGCCACGACAGTGGGCGCGATGCCCGGGTAGAGCCAGTCGAGATCCTCGTCGCTGACCTTCACCACTCCGCACGACGCCACGAGCCGGGTCAGGCGGTCGATCACGGCGTCACGGTCGTCGAGCAACCGCGGCCGGATGTTGGGGTCGAACGTGACGAGGGCCGTCTCGGACGCTCGCTTGACGAGCTCCTCGACCGCGTCGGCGCCCGGTCCGAGGCACGCTGCGATCGACCCGGTGTGCACGAGCGGCCCGATCGGCAGCGATTCCAGGCCGTCCGGGTCCCACGCGATGTCGAAGTCGTACCGCGCGGCGCCGCGGGCGTCGAGCCAAGCCGTCGCCGTCGACGTGGGACCCGGACCCACGCTCAAGGGCGCGAGCCTGACGTCGCTCCGCTCGAGGGCTGCGCGGACCACGCGTCCGCGCTCGTCGTCGCCGAGGCTCGTGGCGAGCATGACCGGATGGCCCAGGCGACCCAGGCCGACCGCGACGTTCGCCGGGCTGCCCCCGGGATGCTCGCTCCGCCGGCCGTCCGACCGCACCACGATGTCGACGAGCGACTCCCCCACGACCAGGATCACGTGACGACCATGGCGCCGGTCATGATCGCCACTGCCTCCTGCGGCGTGTGCGTCTTGGGCGTGATGACCGCCGCACGCCGCCCGAGCCGCTGGATCTGGATGCGGTCGGCGACGTCGAACACCTGGGGCATGTCGTGGCTGATGAGGATCACCGGCATGCCCTGGTCGCGCAGGTCGCGCACGAGCTGCAGGACCTGGGCCGACTCGCGTACGCCCAGCGCCGCCGTCGGCTCGTCCAGGATCACGACCTTGGAGCCGAACGCCGCCGCGCGGGCGACCGCGACGGCCTGCCGCTGGCCACCCGAGAGGTTCTCGACGGCCTGGGTCATGGACTGCAGCGTCGTGATGCCGAGGTCCTCGACCTGCTGCTTGGCGCGGTCGCGCATGCCCTTCTTGTCGAGCATCCGGAACACCGACCCGCGTACGCCCGGCAGCCGCTGCTCGCGACCCAGGAACAGGTTGCTCGCGATGTCGAGCGCCGGCGACACGGCGAGGTTCTGGTAGACCGTCTCGATCCCGGCCTTGCGGGCGTCGTCGGGTCGGTGGAACTCGACCGGCTTGCCCTCGACGAGGATCTGGCCGGCGTCAGGCGTGTAGGCGCCCGACAGGCACTTGATCAGCGTCGACTTGCCGGCGCCGTTGTCGCCGATGATCGCCAGCACCTCGCCGGCGTGCAGCTCGAGGTCGACACCGGCCAGGCCGACGACGTGCCCGAACGTCTTGACGAGGCCGCGAGCCTCCAGAACTGGCGTGCTCATGCGCGTACCTTCCTGATCCACTGGTCGACGGAGACCGCGACGATGACGAGGACACCGACAGCGAGCGTTTGGTAGAGCGGGTCGTAGCCGGCGAGGCTCAGCCCGTTGCGGAAGACGCCGACGATCAGGGCGCCGATCAGGCTGCCCCAGAGCGCGCCGCGACCGCCGAAGAGGCTCGTGCCGCCGATCACCACGGCGGTGATCGAGTCGAGGTTGGCGTCGACGCCGGCGTTGGGGCTCGCGGCGTTGACCCGGCCCATGAGGATCCAGCCGGCCGCGGCGAACAACGCGCCGGCGGTGACGTAGACGCTGAGAATGACGCGCGTGACGTGGATGCCGCTCAGGCGAGCCGACTCCGCATCGTCGCCGACGGCGTACACGTGACGGCCCCACGTCGTCTGGCTCAAGGCGAACGCCATCCCGACGTACATCAGGATCATCAGCACCACGCCGTACGTGATCTGGGCACCGGCGACGTCGAACGACTTGCCGGTCCAGGTCAGCAGCTCAGGCATCTCGATGCCCCGGACCGTGGCGCCGTCGGAGTAGAGCAGCGCAACGGCGGTGAACACGTTGAAGGTGCCGAGCGTGACGATGAACGGCGGCAGGTTGAGCCGCGTGACGAGGACGCCGTTGATGACACCGGTCGCCACGCCGATGACGAGGGCAGCGAACAGGGCGAGCGGCCCGGGCCAGCCGTGGTCAGTCGCGACACCGGCCGCGACGAGCGTCGACAGGATCATCGCGGCGCCGACGGACAGGTCGATGCCGGCGGTCAGCACGATGAGGGTCTGCCCGATCGCGAGCGCGCCGATGACGGCGACCTGCTGCACGACGAGCGAAAGGTTGGCGCTGCTGAGGAATCGGTCGTTGAGGAGGCCGAACGCGATCATCGAGATGATCAGCACGACGGCCGGGCTCAGCGCCGGATAGCGATGCAGCAGGGTGCGCAGCCGGTCGAGCGGGCTCGGCGGGCGGGTCAGGCCGGCGTCGGTCAGCACCTCGAGCGGGTGGTCGACGAGCGCGGTGTCTTCGGGTTGGTGGGTCATGGCGGGTGGTCCTCTCGATCTGGGTCGGGGGCGGGAGCGGCGGGGTGCCCGTGAGGACACCCCGCCGTCGTGCGCTCAGCCCCAGCAGGTGGACTTGCCGGCCGTGGTGTCGACGCTCTCGACGCCGTCCTGCGGCTCGTCGGTCACGAGCTTGACGCCCGTGTCGAAGAAGTCGAGACCGGGGCTGGTCTTCGGCTTCGTGCCGTCCTTGGCGAGCTTGGCGATCGCCTCGACGCCCTTGGCCGCCATCTCGAGCGGGTACTGCTGAGCGGTCGCCCCGATGATCCCGTCCTTCACGTAGCCGATTCCGGCGCATCCACCGTCGATCGAGACGATCGTGACGCCCTTCTCCTTGCCCGCACTCTTCAGGGCCTGGTACGCGCCGTAGGCGGCGGGCTCGTTGATCGTGTAGACCACGTTGATGTCGGGGTTCTTCGACAGGCACGTCTCCATCGCGGTGGTGCCGCCGTCCTCGGCGCCGTTGGTCGCCTCGTTGCAGACGATCTGGTAGTCGCCGCCGCTGTAGGAGCCGGACTTGGCCTCGTCGGCGTTCTTCTTCTTGTCCTTGGTCGGGATGCCCATGCCGGTGAGGAAGCCCTGGTCGCGGTTGTAGTCAACCGAGACGACCTTGTCGTTGAACAGGTCGAGCATCGCGATGACGGCCTTCTTGCCGTCGAGCTTCTTGGCGGTCCAGGAGCCGATCGCCTCGCCGGCCTTGAAGTTGTCGGTCGCGAACGTGATGTCGACCGCGTCCGCAGGGTCGGGCGGGGTGTCGAGGGCGATGACGAAGAGCCCGGCGTCACGCGCCTTCTGGATCGCGTCGACGACACCGGGGCCGTTGGGGGTGATGAGGATGCCCTTCTGGCCGAGCGAGATCGCGTTCTCGATCGCCTGGATCTGGGTGTCCTCGTCGCCGTCGGTCTTACCGGCCGCGAGCTTGAGGTCGACGCCGTTGGCCTTCGCGGCCTTCTTGGCGCCGTTCTCCATCGCGACGAAGAACGGGTTGCTGGTCGTCTTGACGATGAGGGAGACGCCGACGTCGCCCGAACCACCGGAGCCGGAGTCGGAGCCGGAGCCGCACGCCGCGAGCATCAGCGTGGATGCCAGGACCGCAGTCGCGGCGGCCGCGAAGCGGCGTCGGGAGACAGATGGTGTTTTCACGATGATTCCTCTCACAACGCCAGACCGTCTGACATCGTTGTCATAAAGTGTTCTACCTCACACAGAATCACGCGTCAAGGGCTAGGCTGTGTCTCATGACACCGTTGTCACCCAAACCAGCGCCTCGGCAGCGGCCGACGATGAAGGACGTCGCCCGCGAAGCCGGCGTCGGCATCAAGACCGTCTCCCGGGTCGTCAACGGGGAGGGCTACGTCGGCGAGGCCACCGCTGCCCGCGTACGAGCCGCCGTCGAACGACTCGCCTACCGGCGTGACGTGAGCGCCGGCTCGCTGCGCCGGGCCGACCGCCGCACCCTGAGCATCGGGCTGCTGCTCGGCGACGTCTCCAACCCGTTTGACGCCCAGGTGCACCGCGGCGTCGAGGATGCCGCCGGCGCCGCAGGATTCGCGGTGCTCTCGGCGAGCCTCGACGAGGACCCCGACCGGGAGCGCGAGCTCGTGCCGACGATGGGGTCCTACCAGGTCGACGGCCTGATCGTGATGCCTGCGGGTCCCGATCCGACCGCCCTGCAGCGCGAGATGGATGCCGGCATGCCGGTCGTGCTCGTCGACCGCGGCGTCGACGGGCTCGACACCGACAGCGTCGTGGTCGACAACCAGAGCGGTGCCCGGCTGGCCACCGAGCACCTCATCTCGTACGGGCACCGGCACATCGCGTTCATGGGCGACCGGCAGTTCCTGCCGACGGCCCGCATGCGCCTCGAGGGCTATCGCGAGGCGTGCTGGGCGGCACGGGCGGCGACGCACATCATCCCGGACCTCTCCAACGAGTACCTCGCCGAGACCGCGACCCGCGCGATGCTGCAGGCGAGCCCGGCCCCGACGGCGATCTTCGCCGCCCAGAACCTCGTGACGATCGGGGTCGTGCGCGCGCTGCGCAGTCTCGGCCTGGAGCACGAGATCGCGGTCGTCGGCTTCGACGACATCTCCCTCGGCGACCTCGTCTCCCCCGCGATCACGGTCATCGCCCAGGACCCGCACCTCATCGGCAAGATGGCGGCCGAGCGCCTCCTGGCCCGGATCGGCGGGGACACCGGTCCCGTGGAGCAGATCGTCGTGCCCACCTCGTTCCTCGTACGCGGCTCCGGCGAGATCCCACCACCGTGACGCTCACGAAGTGCGGGGGCGTACGAGCGGCGTTACCGTCGAAAGGTTGACCCCCGACGAAAGGCGTCCCATGTACATCGGTGGATCCATCTTCCTTCTCGCCCTCGGCGCGATCCTGGCATTCGCGGTGCAGGACAACATCCAGGAGGTCGAGCTCACGACGGTGGGCTACATCCTCATGGCGGCCGGCGCGCTCGGCATCGTCGTCAGCCTGATCATCAACGGTCAGCGAACCCAGGGTCGCCGCGACGACCTGCCGCCGCCGCGCTGACCGGGTCGCGCACGAGGAACAGCGGAGCGGCGAGCGCGAGCACGACACCACCGACCATCATCGAGGTGCCGGTGGAGAATCCGGACGCGATCGCGCCCAACGTGATGGCGCCGACCGCCGCCGACGACTGGAACGCCATGGAGGCGAGGGACAGCGCCGTCGCCCGGTTGCGGTTGCTGACCTGCTCGTGCAGCAGCGTCTCGTAGATCGCCCCGGCGGCGGAGTGCACCGCGTACGTCGCGAAGAACCCGACGATCAAGGCCGCCGGTCCGCCGGCGAGCCCCATCGCCACGACGGTGGCGCCCTGGAGGATCCGCAACGCGACGGAGACCTGCGTCATGGTCCACCGGCGGACGAGGAACGGCACCGCCGCCGCACCGAGGGCGGACACGCCCCAAGCCGCTGCCGTCACGGGACCCATGACCGACGCCGTCAGGTCACGATCGTCGAACAGCTCGGAGAGCCTGATCGGCATGAACGACTCGAACGCGACGATGCCGAAGCCCCAGAACAGCTCGACCGCCACGAGCGCCCGGAGCACCCGAGAGCCCCACATGAGCCGCAGCCCGGCAAGGATCGTCGTCGGGGTGGCCCGCACCGAGTCCAGCACGCCGCCGCGCCGGTCCGAGCGGTCCTCGTGCATCAGCAGCGCGGCCGCGACGATCTGCACGCAACCGAGAGCCGCCGCGATGACGAACGGAGCCGTGAGTGCCGCCTCCCGGTCGACCGGCAGCCAGGCGATGACCGCGCCTGACAGCACGGCACCCGTGGCGATCGAGATGCCGAGGACACTGGCATAGCCCGACAGGCCCCGAGCGACCACGGCGGCCGGCTCGTCGATCGTCTCGTCGTCGTGCACCGCGTCGACGAACCACGAGTTGAGCGGCCCGCTGTCGAGCGCCCGGAACGTGCCGGCCAGGCCGTACGCCAGAGCGAATGCCAGCACCGAGTGTGCGAGCGAGGACGTCACGTACGACGCCACAGCGACGACCGCAGAAGCGAGGAACACGGGCTTGCGACCCAACGCGTCGGTGAATCCCCCGGTCGGCAGCTCGAGCAGCAGCACGACGATGCCCTGGACCGCGGCGACCCGGCCGTACTCGGCGATCGAGAGGCCGCGCTCGAGCGGCAGCAGCGCGACGACGGGCACGATGAAGCCGGTCGGCAGCCAGCGCAGCGCCGTCAGCAGCCAGAACCGGTTGCGCAGGGTCATGCGGCTCGTCATGCCCGCGGCAGGATCAGCGCGTGCAGCGTCACCCGTTCGGACCCCTGCTTGTCCGCGTAGCGCTGCACGACGGCGAGGATGTCCTGCTCCAGCGCCTCGAGGTCCTCGGGATCGAGCGACAGCGCGTAGTCGCTCATGCCGACGCCGGGCCGGTGCTCGGTCCACCGCTCGAGGTCCTCACGCAGGTGCTCCTCCTGGCGCCGTCGCACGACGTCGAGGTACTCCCGGCCGCCGTCGAGGCTCGCAAGCGTCGCCGGGTACGTCGTGAGGTCGTACAGCGACTTCCAGCGGCGCTCCCGGCCGGACGGCTGCTCGTCGGCGTCGCTGACGAAGCCGAACCGCTCGAGCTGCCGCAGGTGGTAGGACGTCGACCCGCTCGACTCGCCGAGCTCGCGGGCCAGCTCCGAAGCGGTCGAGGGACCCAGGCGGCGCAGCGCACCCAGCAGCTGCATCCGGAGCGGGTGCGAGACCGCCTTGAGCGTGTCGAGGTCCTCGACGACCTTGTTGGTGAGGCTCATGTCCCCAACCGTACAACTGCAAAGACTTCTTTGCAAACAGTTCTTTGCAGTCAGGCGGCCAGTACCTCTGCCCGGGCGGGCAACAGCAACGCCGAGTCGCCGAACTCGTGCCAGTGATAGCCGGCCTCGACAGCCGCGTCGTACGCCGTCTGGGTCAGCCGCGGCCCGGCGACGGCCTCCACCAGCAACAGGTGCGACGCCGCCGGGTCGTGCCAGCCGGTGATGAGCCCGTCGACGACGCGCGGGGGCGCGTTGCGGGTGATGACCCGCTCGGTCCAGCCGGAGCTCGCCTCGACCGTGGCCCGGCCCGGCGCCCCACCGACGGCCGACTCGAGCGCCCGCGTGACGGTGGTGCCGACGGCGATGACCCGCCCTCCCCCGGCTCTCGTGGCGTTGACGAGCCGCGCGGTCGACTCGCTGACCTCGAACCACTCGGGCTGCGGAGCCTCGCCCGCCTCCTGCGACGAGACGCCCGTGTGCAGCAGGATCGGCGCGATCGCGATGCCGCGGGACACGAGCCTGGTCACCACGTCCGGCGTGAACGGCCGGGCCGCGCTCGGCATCTCGGCGCTGCCCGGTGTCGTGCCGAAGATGGTCCGGTAGTCCTCGATCGGGTACCGCCGGTCGAGGTAGCCGTACGCGATCGGTCGCCCGATGCTCGCCAGGACGTCAGGCAGCGCTGCCTGTCCGGCGTAGGACGCCCGCCAGAGCCGGTTGCCGCGGCCGGTCGGCGACGAGCTCTCACACGGATAGGGCTCGAGCAGCGTGAGTGCCGCGCCCTCGACCGGCAGCGCCAGGGTCTGCCCGGCCTCGGCGTCGAGCACGGCCCACGACGCGTCGGGGGACGTGCGGACCTCGACGACCCAGGTGCCGTCCCTCAGGTCCGTCGCCACGTGCACCACGACGTCCCCGTTCGAGGCGCCGTCGCCGGACAGCACGGCATCGAGCTCGCCGGCGACCGTCTGCGAGGCGTTGACGACGACGAGGTCGCCCGGCTGGAGGTGGTCCGCGAGGTCGCCGAACGTGGCGTGCGTCACCTGGTCACCGTGCGCGACCAGCAGGCGTACGTCGTCGCGGCGCATCCCTCGCGCCTCGGCCGGCGAGGGCGCGGTCCGGTCCCCCGGCGGCGAGAACGTCGTCGAGGGCGCGATGTCGATCCGCGTCATCTCAGGCCCCCGCCCGGGCCGGCACGAGGTCCGACGCCTGGTAGCGACCGCTCGGCGGCCGCTGGTCGAGCAGCGCCAGGAATGCCGGGACGACCGACTCCGGCAGCGGCCGGTCCGAGATGTCCTGGCCGGGGAACGCGTCCTGGTGCATCTGCGTGCGCATGTCGCCCGGGTCCACGGTCCACCACCGGACGTCGGGCTGCTCGACGGCGAGCGTGAGCGTGAGGTGCTCGAGCGCGGCCTTGCTGGCGGCGTACGCGCCCCACGTCTCATAGTGGTCCGCCGCGGCGTCGGAGGTGATGTTGATGACCGCTCCGCCGACGTGCAACGAGGGCCACAGCGCACGGGTCAGGGCGATCGGCGCGACGACATTGGTCTGCCAAACATCCACCAGCACCTGGTCGTCCAGCTCCAGCACGGGCAGCAGCGGGCTCACGCCCAACGTGCTGGCGTTGTTGACGAGCAGGTCGAGGCCGCCGTCTGCGGCTTCCACGAGCGCAGCGCGGTGCCGGGCGTCGGTCACGTCGCCGGCAACGGCCGTGACACGGTCACCCGCATGACGGGCGGCCTCGCCGAGGCGCGTCTCGTCGCGGCCGGTGATGACGACGTCCCAGTCGCGTTCGGCCAGACCGGTGGCCAGCGCAAGGCCGAGACCGGCGGAGCCGCCGGTGATGAGTGCACGAGGCATGGGGGTTCTCTCCTTGGTGATGTCTGATGCACATCAGCCAACAACCTCAACCAAGGTTGAGGTCAACCCCCGCAGCTCAGCCGACCTTGCCGGCGAGCACGCAGTAGGTGAAAAAGATGACACCGAGCAGCAGCCCGACGTGCCCGAGGATCGACAGGTATGGACCCTCGGCCCAGGTGTCGTCGACGGCCGGCGCCGCGTGCTTGCCGGCACCCGGCAACCAGCGGGCGAGGATCAGGATGCCGACCACGACCTCGATCCACCACACGACGAGCGCAACGATTCCTACGGCGTCGCTCGGGGAGGTCAGGTAGTAGACCCACAAGGCGAGCGCCGTCACGCCCAGGACGGTGTGCGCGTTGAGGATCGTGCCGGGGATCTGCGCGTGGCCGGGCTGCCGGCCCGTCGCGGACAGCCGCATCCGCGTGAGAAGGACGACGACCGCCGCCAGGGCGGTCAGCATCCACAGCACGTTGTCGAGTTCCACGCAGGCATCGTGGCACAGGTCGAGGTCAACGGGATACTGCCAGTACGGCAGAGAACCGCTCAGGCGCCCGGCAGGGAACCCGCGTCGAGCGGCGTCGAGTGGCGGCGCCAGACCTGCCACCCCGAGCTCGTACGAAGCCACGTGTCGCTGATGATGAACGTCCCGCTGCGATCCTCGCCGAGCACCGTCGCGCGCATCCGTACGCGGCGCAGGACGGACGCGATGCCGTCACCGGTGTCGGTGAGCTGCTCCTCGACGTCCCATTCGTGGACCACGTACGCGTCGAGGGTCTCCAGCCATCGGGCGCGTGGCATGACCGCTGCTGCCGGGTGCACGAGCACCAGCGCGAAGTCCGGGTGCAGGACGCGCTCGGCGACCTCGTGGTCGCGCTGGTTGACCGCACGGTCGAAGTCCGCGCAGGCGGTGTCGAGCTCGGTGTCGGTCATGATCGATCATCGCACCGCACGGCCGTGTGCGGGCCACAACGGCTATTGCGGCTCGGAGACATCGGCGACCTGCGCGTCGAGCGCGCGGATCATGTCGACCGCATTGACGGTCAGGCCGACGCCGTGCGCACCACCGCCGAGCGAGATCGTCCCGTCGACCCGCTCGTCGACGACGACCGGCCAGGCGTGGAGCGAGCCGAACGGCGTGATCGTGCCGCGCTCGTAGCCGGTGACCTGGAGCGCCACCGCCGCGTCGGGCATCGACAGCCGCGAGACACCGAGCAGGCTGCGCAGCTTGGGCCACGAGATCGTCCGGTCTCCGGGCACCAGCACGAACAGGAAGTCGTCGTCGGCACGACGTACGACCAGGCTCTTGACGAGCTGCCGCGGCTCGATGCCACGCGCGGCGGCCGCCTCGGCGAGAGACCCGACCGGGCCGTGCCGCGTCACCTCGTACGCGATCCCGGTCGCCTCGACCGCCGCGACTGCACGCTGCTCGCTCACGCCACGAGCGTACGCAAGGAACTCTCACCACAAGTTGAGCCCACTCACAGCGTTCCCATACCAACCCGGACTTGAGTCGAAGACAGGACTCAACGAGGAGCACGCCATGAACGACCAACCAGGAACCACGCCCGATCCGGCCCGGCCCGAGCCGCAGCACACCCCGACGGCCCACGCACGGACGCGTCGCCGGCCCGGAAGGCTGGGCATCGCCGCCATGGCCGGCGCGGCGATCCTCGGCGTCTCCGGGCTCACGTACGCCGCGCAGGCAGGCAACGACCCCGCGACGACGGCGTCGGCCCAGACCCTGCCGACCAAGAACCGGTCCGACCGCGACCTCACCGTCCTGCCGTTCGACCGGCAGGCGGGATCGATCGACCAGGCCGGCACGACCGACGCCACGGCAGCACAGGAAGCCGGGCTCGTCTACATCAACACGACCGTCGACTACGGGGCCGGCCAGGCGGCGGGCACCGGCATGGTCCTGACCTCCGACGGCGAGATCCTCACCAACCACCACGTCGTCGAGGGCGCGACCGCGATCACGGTGCAGGTCGTGTCGACCGGCAAGACGTACCAGGCAGCAGTCGTCGGCTACGACTCCACACACGACGTCGCGGTGCTGCAGCTCAAGGACGCCTCGGGTCTCACCACGATCAAGCCGGACACGTCCAACGCCGTGGCGGTCGGCGACAAGGTCACCGGTGTGGGCAATGCCAACGGCGACGGTGGTGCCGCCAGCGCTGCCGCAGGCACGGTCGCCGCGCTCAACCGGTCGATCACGGTGCAGTCCGACGCGGGCTCGGGCGCCGAGCGGCTCAGCGGCCTGATCCAGGTGTCGGCCGACATCATCGCCGGCGACTCCGGCGGCGCCCTCTACGACAGCGACGGTGAGGTGATCGGCATGAACACCGCCGCATCGAGCGGCAGCGCCGACGTGACCGGCTACGCCATCCCGATCTCCCAGGCGCTCACGATCGCCGACCAGATCGAGAGCGGCACCGAGACCGGCACGGTCCACATCGGGACGACCGGCTTCCTGGGTGTCCAGATGGCGCAGTCGGCGTACGGGCAGAGCGATGGCGCTCTGGTCGCCGGCACGGTCGAGGGCTCCGCGGCCCGGGCCGCCGGCATCACCCGGGGCAGCACCATCACGCAGTTCAACGGCTCGTCGATCTCGACGGCCGCGGAGCTGTCCGATGCCGTGTCACGCGTCGACGCGGGCAAGACCGCGACCGTGTCGTGGACCGACTCGGCCGGCACGAGTCACACCGCGACGGTGACGTTGAAGGCCGGACCGATCGGCTGAGTCGTCTGCCGCCGGAGGAGCCGTCGGCGGAGGGTCGGTAGCCTGAACGGGTGACCGAGACCCTCCGCGACGGCGACCTCGTGCTGGAGCCCACCACGGGGTCCGACGAGTTCACCGGCTTCGCGATCATGCTCGACGGCCAACGGGTCGGCACCGTCGCGCTGCGCGGCGAGGACGGCCGCACGGCGTCGATCCGCTGGAACGCCGGCACGGACAACATCCCGGTCGCGGTGCGGGCGCTTCGCCTCGCGCTCGCATACGCCTTCGACGATCTCGGCATGACCCGGGTCGAGGCGCGGATCCCGCTCGAGCGCCTGGGCGACGTCAGGGCCGCCTCGATCGCCGGGATGCGACGCGAGGGCGTCCTCCGCGGCGCCGGCGACGACCCGGACCGCGCCCTGCTGGCCCGGATCGTCGACGACCCGGAGCCGCACAGCCGCGACGGGTTCATCGCGATCCTCAACGCGGGACTGCCGACCAAGCGGGTCATCAGCCAGGGACTCCTGCGCGACGAGCACGGGCGCGTGCTGCTGTGCGAGCTGACCTACAAGCAGGAATGGGACCTGCCCGGCGGCGTCGTCGAGGTCGGCGAGGCGCCTTCGATCGGGCTGGCCCGCGAGCTCGAGGAGGAGCTCGGCGTCAAGGTCGAGGTCGGCGACCTCATCACGGTCAACTGGCTGCCCGCCTGGCGGGGCTGGGACGACGCGTGCATCTTCCTGTTCGACCTCGGCGTCGTCGACAGCTCGGTCACCGACGACATGACTCTGCAGGCCACGGAGATCAAGTCCGTGCGGTGGTGCGGGCCCGAGGACGTACGCGCGCACGCTGCTGCAGCGGCGATCGAGCTCCTCGAGGCGGTCGAGGCCGGCTCGCTGCCGACCTACCGCGAAGCCCCCAAAGCCGCGGAGTAGCTCCGCTGAGTCCTCGCTGAGCCTGACGTTTCTGTTGGGCACCTACGGCGTGTCGCACCGAAACGTCAGGCTCAGCGAGCACCTCGGGCATGACAAAGGCCCGGGAGCAAGCTCCCGAGCCTTCGTTGGTGTTACTTCAGATCAAAAGAGATCAGAGGGGACGACAAGCCGTCCCCAAGCTCTCGCGAGCCTGGATCTGAATCAGAGGGGACGGATGTTCGTCGCCTGCAGGCCCTTCTGGCCCTGCTCGACGTCAAACTCGACCTTCTGGTTCTCGTCCAGCGAGCGGTAGCCGCTCGTGGCGATCGCGCTGAAGTGCGCGAAAACGTCTTCGCTGCCGTCGTCGGGGGCGATGAATCCAAAGCCCTTGTCAGCGTTGAACCACTTGACGGTTCCTGTAGCCATGTTTGTTTCTCCTCTTGGCGAGTTGTCGCTCACGCCTTTCGCGAGCGACTGTCGCGACACACATCCAACCTGCGAGAAGAACTAGCTACCTTGCGGAACTTGATCAGCCGTAGAATCCAACGTCGTGCAACCCCACCATCGTAGCGGGTGGGAGGCCCTGTCCGCATCTCACTGCGAATCGGCGCTCACGACGCCGCCGTACTGGCCGATCGCACGGGGCTTGCCGTTGCCCGGCGGGATGTAGAGCAGCACCTGGTGGTAGTAGCGGAGCTTGCCCGAGCTGGAGATGCCCGACGACAGGAAGGCCTGCTGAGGCGTGCCCTCCGGCCAGCTGATGGTGAGCCCGTCCTTGACCGCGTACGTGTCGAGGCGCAGGAGCGTCACGAACGCCAGCGCTCCCCCGTCGGTCGTGCGCAGGACGTACTTCACGGGCTCGTTGCCCCACGACTGCGAGAACGTCACGCCCTCGAGCTTGGAGTTGTTGTCCGCGGTCGTGCGCATCTGCTTGATGAACGAGTCGTCGGCGACCTTGCCGGCCTCGGCGGACGACGGATCGGCGAGCGACTTGGCGTACGCCTTCGCGGCGTCCGTCGCCGACATCGACATCCCGACGGCGTCGTCGGGCTTCACCGTCAGCGCGTTGCCGCCTTCGCGGCGTACGTCGGGGATCGGTGTGTCGGCGAGCGTCTCCGGGCTGGCGACGAGGAGCCACGGCTCCACGGCCGTCTCACGCTCGAAGATCTGCACGCGGTTGACGCCCGCCGAGTTGTCATGGACGACCGCGTAGAACCACAAGGGGTACGTGGTGAACCGCGGGGTCTGCACGTCCGTGACCTCGAACGAGCCGGTGTCCTGCTTCTGCGTCTTGGCCAGCCGCTGCGACACCTCGAACGAGCCCGTGTCGATCGCCAGCACGGGACCGCTCTCGACGATCGACAGCGGTTTGGCGTCCAGGAGCTCGATCGCGGTGTTGCGGACCTTGCGGTACTCGGCGAACACCTCCGAGACCTCGGTCTTGCCGGCCGCCGTCTTCTCCATCGCCAGGTCGCCGCGCTTGTGGGGCACGGCGCAGGCCGAGAGGGCCAGGGCACACACCAGCACGAGGGAGAGGCGCTTCACTTCTCCTCCTCGTCCTCGTCGACGATCTCGAAGTCACCGAGCTCGTCCTCCCCGACCTCGTGCTCGACGCCGTCCTCGTCGACGAAGACGTAGACGACGCGCTCATCGGCTGTCGGCGCCGGGGCAGGCGTGGGCTCCGGCTCCGGTTCCGGTTCGGGCTCCGGCTCCGGTTCGGGCTCCGGCTCCGGTACGGGCTCCGGCTCCGGCTCCGGTACGGGCTCGGGCTCCGGTACGGGCTCCGGTTCCGGTACGGGCTCGGGCTCAGGTACGGGCAGGGGTTCCGGCTCCGGTACGGGCTCCGGCTCCGGTACGGGCTCGGGCTCCGGCTCGGGCTCCGGTACGGGCTCAGGCTCCGGCTCCGGTTCGGGCTCCGGCTCCGGTACGGGCACGGGCACGGGCACGGGCTCGGGCTCCACGCCGGCGGCGATCTCCGCCGCCGTCAGGACACCCGGGACGCGTGGCGCCACGGGATCCGGCTCGACAACCGGCTCGACGACCTCGGACTCGGGTTCGACCTCGACGACCTCCGACTCGGGTTCGGCCTCGACGACCTCGACCGTCTCCTCGACGACGTCGTAGGCCTCGGCCTCCTCGGCCGACATCTCGTGCTCGACACCGTCCTCGTCGACGTACACATAGACGACTTCTTCCTCGATGATCGGGCCCTTCTCGTCGTGTGCGCCGGCGAACCACGTCGCGGCGTCGTGGCGCATCCACCAGCTGGCCCAGAGCGCGGCGAGGCCGAGCAGCAGCAGCGCCAGGCCCTTGTAGAAGCCGCCCTTGATGCCGTAGGCCACCGTGACCTCGACGCCCGACAGGTTGGTCGAGCCGACCGAGAGGATCGCCACCGAGACCGTCTCGTCGGGCAGCTCGGTGCTGATGCTGGCACCACCGAGGCCCGCCGACTGGGCAATCCACCAGTCGAGCGCGGTCGGCGCGCCGGGCAGGTTGGGCCGGCCCTTGACCTCACGGGTCTTGATGTCCCACGGCGTCTTGAAGCCGGTGACCTCGAGCCGCTGCGTCTTGCCGACATAGTTCTCGAGGTCGACGCTGTTGGCCAGACCGACGAACACGGGCTTGCGCACCGGCACCTCGGCAAGGATGTCGACCTGCACGTCGGCCCACGAGATGACCTTGGGCTTGGTGACGATCGCGATGCCGTCGGTGTCGATCGGGTGCGGTCCGGACGAGAACCTGCTGTCAGGGCCGAGCCGGATCATGACCGCCAGCCCGAGGCCCGCGATGAGGACGCCGAGCACGGAAAGTGCCCAACTCAGCCTCGTCCGCATGTCCACTCTCCCTCTCGGGCACCAACGACTGACGCCGCCGTGAGCCTATCGGGCGACGGGCGCGCGCCCGGACAGGCGGAGCGGTTCGGCCGGCGCCGCGTCGCTCAGAAGAGCGCTGACGCGAGGGCGCGACGAGCCGTCGCCACGCGCGGGTCCGCGACGCCGACCACCGTGAACAGGTCGAGCAGCCGCTGGCGCACGAGCTCGCGGTCATCGCCGGACGTACGCTTCACGAGCTCGATCAGCCGCGCGAACGCGTCGTCGACGTGTCCGCCGCTGACGTCGAGGTCGGCGACGAGCATCTGGGCCTCGAGGTCGTCGGGCGAGTCGGCAGCGGCCTTGCGGGCGGCCTGCAGGTCGGCGCCCTGCGTACGGGCGAGCAGCTTGACCCCGGCGAGCCGCTCGGAGATCTCGGCGTCAGCCGGATACTGCTTCTGCAGCTTGTCGTACTCGGCGACGGCCGTGTCGAAGTCGCCCGCCGCGAACGCCTCGTCCGCCGTGGCGAACCGCGGGTCCTCGGCCTCCTCGGGCTCAGCAGCTTCAGGGGCTTCCCCGGTCGGCGCAGCGCGACCCGCCACGCCGTTCTGGGCAGCGACGTTGATGAGCTCGTCGAAGTAGCGACGTGCCTCGGCCTCCTCGACCGTGCCCTGGAACAGCGGGACGGGCTGGCCCTTGACGAGGCCGACGACGAGCGGCACCGCCTGGGCCTGGAGCGCCTGGGCGATCGCCGGGTTGGCGTCGATGTCGACCTGCGCCAGGACGATCTGCCCGGCGTACTGCGAGACCAGGCCACCCAGCATCGCGTTGAAGCTCTCGCTCTGGGGCGAGCGCGGCGACCACAGGCTCAGCACGACGACGTAGTCCATCGAGGCCTGCAGGGCCGCGGTCTGGAAGTTCTGCTCGGTGATGTCGACGACGTACGATCCACCGCCCGCGGCAGGCTGGCCGGGACGGGCCGGCGGCTGCTTCAGCGCGGAGAGGTCGATGGCGCCGGGGCGCGAGAAGTTCATGCGCCCAGTGTATGAACTGGCGCGAAGACGGTGACCGGTGACGCCCTGGTGCCGGTCAGCTCCCTTCCAACAAGCGTTGCTCGATCGTGCGGCCGCGCAGACCCGAGCGCTGCACGACTCGCTGGATGGTGAGGTCACGGGCATCGGGATCGCCGATGTAGCGGATGTGACGCAGGCCCTGGGCCTGCGCCGCGGACTCGAAGATGAAGTGGCCGTAGCCGAGGATGCGTCCCAGCAGCGGCTTCTCGACGGTGATGTCGAGGATGCGGGTGATCGGCATCGTGGCGATGCGGACCGAGAACACCCCGGTCGCCCGGAAGACCCGCATGTTGGTGACGACGAAGACGTCACGGCGCTCGCGCATCGCGAGATAGGCCGCGTGCAGGGCGAGGGCCAGGCCGCCCACGATGAACAGCCAGCCGAGCTGGATCGGACCGACGAGCGCCAGGACCCACAGCACGACGGTGCCGACGACCTCGGCGATCGGCTTCCAGAACACGATGCCGTGGTGGCGCACCAGATCGATCACGACCTCGCCCTCATCGGCGAGGAGGTGGCTGTCGATCTCCTGATCAGGCAACCGGTCGAGCAGCGCCCGCAGCATCAGGGACCTATTTGACGAGCTCGTTGAAGAACACACCGACCTGCTGGAAGGCGTCCATGATGCCGCTGAACGAGCTGCTCACGAAGTCAGCAGCATCGTCGGGCGTCGACAACAGGTAGTAGATCGCGAAGCCGACGAGCAGCAGGAGGAAGACCTTCTTGAGCACATCGCCATTGTGTCGAAGACCCTCCGCCCAGCCGCGAAGGCGCGCCGGGGACCGGCATTCCGTCGAGAACGGGTCAGACGTGCTCGACCAGCGTGTCGGCGGCGGCGTACGGGTCGGTCTCGCCGGCCAGGACCTGCGCGGCGAGCGTGTCCAGGCGGGCATCTCCCGAGAGCCCGGCGAACCTCGACTGCATCTCGGCAAGCGCGAGCGCCTCGATCTCACGGCGCAGGCGGGCGAGCCGACGCCGCTCGAGCTCCCCGGAGTCACCGAGGTGCGTCCGGTGGGCCCCGATCTGCTCCGCGACCTCGTCGACACCCTCACCCCTGGTCGCGACCGTGAGCACGATCGGCGGCTTCCAGGCACCGTCGGCACGGTCGGTCATCGCGATGACCGACCGCAGCTCCCGCCTGGTCGCCTCTGCCCCGTCGCGATCGGCCTTGTTGACGACGAAGACGTCACCGATCTCGAGGATGCCGGCCTTGGCGGCCTGGATGCCGTCACCCATGCCGGGGGCCAGCAGCACCAGGGTCGTGTCGGCGAGCCCGGCGATCTCGACCTCGGACTGGCCCACGCCGACGGTCTCGACCAGCACGACGTCGCACCCGGCGGCGTCCAGCACCCGCAGGGCCTGCGGCGCCGACGCGGACAGGCCGCCGAGATGCCCCCGGCTGGCCATCGACCGGATGTAGACGTCGTGGTCCGTGGCGTGGTCCTGCATGCGTACGCGGTCGCCGAGGAGCGCGCCGCCGGAGAACGGCGACGAGGGGTCGACCGCGAGCACGCCGACCCTCTTGCCCTGCGCCCGCAGCGCACTGACGAGGGCTGAGGTCGACGTCGACTTTCCGACGCCCGGCGAGCCGGTGATGCCGACGATGTGCGCCGAGCCCGTGTGCGGTGTCAGCGCGGCGCTGACCTCGCGCAGCAACGGCGACCGGTCCTCGACCAACGAGATCAGCCGCGCCACGGCCCGGGCCTCGCCGGCTCGTGCGCGTTCCACGAGCTCGGCGACCGGAACGGCGCGGCTGCCTCGGCTCACCGTCTGGGGACTACTTCTTGGGGACGCGGATGATCAGGGCGTCGCCCTGACCGCCGCCACCGCACAGCGCGGCTGCGCCGATGCCGCCACCGCGGCGACCCAGCTCGAGCGCGAGGTGCAGGACGATGCGGGCGCCGCTGGCGCCGATCGGGTGACCCAGCGAGATGGCGCCACCGTTGACGTTGACCTTGTCCTCGGAGATGCCCATCGCGCGGGTGCTCTCGATGCCGACGGCGGCGAACGCCTCGTTGAGCTCGAACAGGTCGATGTCGCTGACCTCGATGCCCTCCTTGGCAGCAGCGTTGGCGATCGCGTTGGCGGGCTGCAGCTGCAGGCTCGAGTCGGGGCCCGCGACGACGCCGGCGGCACCGATCTCGGCGATCCAGGACAGGCCGAGCTCCTCGGCCTTGGCCTTGCTCATGACGACGACCGCGGCCGCACCGTCGGAGATCTGGCTGGCGGAGCCGGCGGTGATCGTGCCGTCCTTGCTGAACGCGGGGCGCAGCTTGCCGAGCGACTCGACGGTGGTGTCACCGCGGACGCCCTCGTCGGCGCTGATCACGATGGGGTCACCCTTGCGCTGCGGGATCTCGACGGGAACGATCTCCTCGTCGAAGACGCCGTTCTTCTGCGCCGTGGCGGCGAGCTGGTGCGAGCGAGCGCTGAACGCGTCCTGCTCCTCGCGGCTCAGCTTGGTGCCGTCGGCGTTGATCTGCTCGGTGAGCCCGCCCATCGCCTGGTCGGTCAGCGCGTCCCACAGTCCGTCGTACGCCATGTGGTCGGTGAGCTTGGTGTCGCCGTACTTGGTGCCCTCACGCGAGCCCAGCAGCATGTGCGGCGCCTGGGTCATCGACTCCTGGCCGCCCGCGACGATGATCTCGTGCTCGCCGGCGCGGATCAGCTGGTCGGCGAGCGCAATCGCGTTGATGCCCGACAGGCACACCTTGTTGATCGTGATCGACGGCGTCGTCAGCGGGATGCCGCCCTTGAACGCGGCCTGGCGGGCGGGCACCTGGCCGGCTCCGGCGCCGAGGACCTGACCCATGATGACGTAGTCGACCTGGTCACCGGTCACACCGGCCTTCTCGAGGGCACCCTTGATGGCCAGACCACCGAGGTCCGAGCCCGACAGGGACTTCAGGCCACCGAGGAGGCGGCCGATCGGGGTTCGCGCACCGGCGACGATCACGGACTGGGTCATGGGTTGCTCCTTCGAGAGTTCACGTCTTCGAAAAGACCGTGATCTCCACTTTACTCAGAGGTAACGTCGGTATGCCGTTCTGTGCGATGGATCACGCCGCACTGCGGTCCCGGTGCCATACCCTCGTGTCCATGCCTGACAGCCCCCTCGTCCCCGACCACCTCCTCCTCGCGATCGACCACGTCGGAATCGCGGTCCCGGACCTCGACGACGCGCTGGAGTTCTACGCCTCGACGTTCGGCCTGCACTCGGTGCACGAGGAGATCAACGAGGAGCAGGGCGTGCGCGAGGCGATGCTCGCCGTCGGCGACTCCGACCAGCGGATCCAGCTCCTCGCCCCGCTCAGCGACGAGTCGACGATCGCCAAGTTCCTGGCCCGCAACGGCCAGGGCATCCAGCAGCTGGCCTATCGCGTCGCCGACATCGAGGCCGTCTCGGCGATCCTGCGCGAGCGTGGCGTGCGGCTGCTCTACGACAACCCCAAGCGCGGCACGTCCGACTCCCGGGTCAACTTCGTCCACCCGAAGGATGCCGGCGGCGTCCTCGTCGAGCTCGTCGAGCCCGCGGCATCGCACTGAATCCACTGAGTTGGGGATCACAGCCTCAAGCCGTAGCCGCAGAAGTTAACGCTTAGTAACATCACGGAAACCCGCGCGCCCCCGAACCGAAGGATCCACGACGTGCAGAACATCCTTGATGCCATCCAGGCCGGCGACACCTCCTCCGAGGACTTCGCGAACATCGCCCTCCCCCAGACGTACAAGGGAATCACGGTTCACAAGGACGAGGTCGACATGTTCGAGGGCATGGCGAGCCGCGACAAGGACCCGCGCAAGAGCCTGCACCTCGACGACGTCCCGATCCCCGAGCTCGCCCCCGGCGAGGCCCTCGTGGCCGTCATGGCGAGCGCGATCAACTACAACACCGTGTGGACCTCGATCTTCGAGCCGGTCTCGACGTTCGGCTTCCTCGAGCGCTACGGCCGGCTGAGCGAGTACTCCAAGCGCCACGACCTGCCGTACCACGTGGTCGGCTCCGACCTGGCCGGCGTCGTGCTGCGCACCGGCCCCGGGGTGACGGCGTGGAAGCCCGGCGCCGAGGTCGTCGCCCACTGCCTGTCGGTCGAGCTGGAGTCCCCCGACGGCCACGACGACACGATGATGGACCCGCAGCAGCGCATCTGGGGCTTCGAGACCAACTTCGGCGGCCTCGCCGAGCTGGCGATCGTCAAGTCCAACCAGCTCATGCCCAAGCCGGACCACCTCTCCTGGGAGGAGGCCGCGAGCCCGGGCCTGGTCAACTCCACGGCGTACCGCCAGCTCGTCAGCAAGAACGGCGCCAACATGAAGCAGGGCGACGTCGTCCTGATCTGGGGCGCGTCCGGCGGTCTCGGCTCGTACGCGACGCAGATGGCCCTCAACGGCGGCGCGATCCCCGTGTGCGTCGTCTCCTCGCCGGAGAAGGCCGAGATCGTGCGCTCGCTCGGCGCGGAGCACGTGATCGACCGCTCCGCCGAGGGCTACAAGTTCTGGAAGGACGAGCACAACCAGGACCCCAAGGAGTGGAAGCGCTTCGGCTCCAAGATCCGTGAGCTCACGGGCGGCGAGGACCCCGACATCGTGTTCGAGCACCCGGGCCGCGAGACGTTCGGTGCGAGCGTCTACGTCACGCGCAAGGGCGGCACGATCATCACCTGCGCCTCGACGTCGGGCTACATGCACCAGTACGACAACCGCTACCTCTGGATGAACCTCAAGCAGATCAAGAGCTCGCACTTCGCCAACTACCGCGAGGCGTTCGAGGCGAACCGGCTGATCGACAAGGGGCTCATCCACCCGACCGTGTCGAAGGTCTACCCGCTCGCGGAGACCGGCCAGGCGGCGCTCGACGTGCACCACAACCTGCACCAGGGCAAGGTCGGCGTGCTGTGCCTGGCCCCAGAGGAGGGTCTCGGTGTCCGTGACGCCGAGAAGCGCGCGCTGCACCTCGACAAGATCAACAGGTTCCGAGGGGTCTGAGGAACGAAGACCCCTCGGAACTCACCGGCACTGTCGCGGCATCTGACACTCTCGCCGCGCGGACTCCCCAGGGGCATCGATACGGCCGACAACGGCCGTGTCGGTGCCCCTTTCCGGCGGGTATGGTGGACCCACACCTGACAACCCCTCTCTTTCACGAATGGGAACAGCATGTCCGACCAGTCCGGATTGTCCATCTTCGACGCCGCCGAGAAGTCCGGCGACGCTTCCTTCCCGCTCGCCCGCCGCGGCGGCTACGACAGTGACGCCGTCGACGCCTGGGTCCGCACGCAGTCAGCCGAGTTCCAGAAGGCCGCCGACAGCCTCAAGGCCGTCCAGGCCGAGAACGAGAACCTCCGCGACCTGATCGAGAAGCTCAAGGACCGCGTCGAGGCCGTCGAGAAGCCGACCTACACCGGCCTCGGCAACCACGCCGCCCAGCTCCTCGGGCTCGCCGAGCAGGAGGCCGAGGACGTACGCAACCGCGCCGTGCGCGAGGCCGACGAGCTCGTCAAGAAGGCCGAGGAGGAGGCGGCGATCGTGCGCGCCACCGCCAACCACGAGGCCGAGGAGATGCGCGGCCGCGCCGTCATCGAGCTCGAGGAGAAGCGCAAGCAGCTCCTCGAGGACGCCGAGGCGATGCACGCCGACGCGATCGCCCACACCGAGGACCTGCGCGCCCACGCCGAGCGCGAGGCCGCCCAGGTCAAGCTCGCCGCCGAGCAGGACGCCCAGAACATGCGTCTCGGTGCGACCCGCGAAGTCGAGCAGGCCCGCGCCGCAGCCGACCGCGAGGTCACCGAGGCCCGCCGCGTGCTCGCCGTCGAGAAGGAGCGCCTCGCGCGCGAAGCCTCCGAGAACCACGCATCGGCGACCGAGCAGACCGCAAAGCTCGTCAAGGACGCCGAGACCCGCGCCAAGGCCGCCGACGACCGGGCCCGCGACATCATGGACCAGGCCGCCAAGGCTCGCGACGCCGCGAGCGCCGAGGCCGCTCGCCTGCTCGACAACGCCAAGGCCGAGGCCTCGCAGCTCGTCTCCGGCGCCAGCGCCGAGGCCCAGCACATCCGGGTCAGCGCGACGACCGACGCCGAGCGTCAGACCCGCGTCCTGCGGGCCGAGGTCGAGGAGCTGCAGCGCAAGCGCGACGGCATCATGGCGCAGATGGGTCAGCTGCGCGACATCGTCTCGACGTTCGCGCCGACCAGCGTCAAGGAAGGCGCGCCCAAGGACAAGGCCGAGGACAAGCCGGCTCCCGAGGCAGCGCCCGACGAGCCCGCAGCCGAGCAGCCCAAGGCGGAGCAGCCCAAGGCGGAGGCACCTGCGGAGGCCAAGGCCGACGAGCCCGCGGAGGCCGACGCCGAGGAAGCCGTCGAGGAGAAGACGAGCTAGCTAGCGCGGCACGTCCTTGAACGCCGCGACCGTGCGGTCGCGG